>PMUK01000004.1 GCA_003166915.1 Candidatus Cybelea palsarum | reverse complement strand
CATGGGGCGGACCTCAGAGTGGCGGGTGGAGCAAACCGCCGACGGCGAAACCAGCGCCGTCATGACCGATGCGGACGGCTCCGAAACCCAGTTACTAGCCCGCACCGACAGTAACTCCAAGACGACGTACTCCGATGGCAGAACCTTGACCCGCGAGCGCCAACCGGACCCGCGGTGGTGATTGCACTCCGCGCTACTCAAGACGACGTCCATGAGCACCCCAAGTGGGCTCACGTCCACCGTTTCGGTGAATCGTACCGTGGCGCTCGCTGATTCCAGCGACCCTTTGAGCCTGACCACGTTGACCGCCACCGCCAGCATCAACGGGCAAAACTACACGCAAATCTTCGATGCCAAGAGCAGGCAGATCACCCAGCTCACTCCGGCCGGGAGGCGGGCCATCGCGACCCTGGATGAACACGGTCGGGCGGTGAAGGTTGAACTGCCGGGACTCAACCGAATCAGTTTGAGCTATGACGTACAAGGCCGATTCGCCGGTTTCGCACAGGGCACTGGCGCCGAGGCTCGGGTCGGCAGCGTAGTCTACAACGCCAAAGGCGGGGTCGCCTCGGTGACGGATCCTATCAAGCGCGCCATTCGCTTTGAGTACGATGCGGGCGGGCGGATCAACAAGCGGATCCTACAGGACGGTCGCGAGATATCGTACACGTACGATGCTAACGGAAATAACACATCGATCACGCCTCCGGAGCGGCCCGCGCATTCCTTCGCTCAAACTCCGCTCAACCTGATCGCGGCTTACCTCCCGCCGCATCTCGAGCCCGGCAGCGCAAACTCGGAAGGCAAGAAAAGCGTGTGGGCCACCGTCAAATCCTACCTGGCAAATCTGTGGGACTTCATCAAATCCTTCGTGCGCAAGCTGCTGGGCCTGGATAAGGCGACAGTGCCTGCGCAGGCAGAGCAAGGCCATGGAGAAACGCGCTTTGTCTACGACAACGACGGACAACTGACCAAGATTCGGCGGCCGGATCACTCGGCGATCGATATTGCGTACGACAAGGGAGGGCGCATCAGCGCAGTAACCAATCCCGAGGAACCGGTGCGCTTTACTTACGATCCGAAGACTGCACGTCTCACGAGCGTCGCCGTCCCAGACGGTAGCTCCTTAGCTTATGCCTATGACGGCGCGCTGCTCACCCGAGCGGCATGGACAGGAACGATCAACGGAACCGTGAGCTTCACCTACGACAACAACCTACGGACCTCGTCCACTAGTGTCAATGGCGAATCGCCTTCCACGCTCGAGTATGACTCGGATGGATTATTGACAAGGGCCGGCAGCCTGGATCTGAAACGCGATCCCGTGAGTGGGTTGCTCACGGGAAGTCTACTGGGCTCTGTGGGAACTGCTACAGAGTACAACGGCTTTGGCGATCTCACGCTGGTTCGCGACCTATTCAAGGACCAGGAGATTTTTTCCGATCGGCGGGATCGCGATGCCGGCGGGCGCACCATCCGCAGGAACGAGACCATCGATGGCCAGACTAGGGAGTATAGGTATGCCTACGATCCTGCGGGCAGACTGACCGATGTCACCACGAACGGAGCGCGGACCGCACATTACGATTACGACGCCAACGGCAATCGGGTTGCGTATGTAGGGGCGAACGGCGCGGTCAAGGCAAGCTACGACGTCCAAGACCGCCTCATGCAATACGGCACGACCACCTACGCTTCTAGCGCAAACGGCGAATGGTCGAGCAAAACAGCCGAAGGCAAGACCACGGAGTACCGCTACGATGACTTCGGCAACTTAAGATCCGTCGCTCTTCCCAACGGTACAAAGATAGATTATCTGTCTGACGGCGCCAACCGGCGAATCGCCAAGAAAGTAAACGGCAAGCTCGTCCAGGGATTCCTCTACCAGGACGGACTGAAGGTCATCGCCGAGCTCGATGGGCAGAATCAAGTCGTCGCGCGGTTTATTTACGCAACTTCGCCGAATGTGCCCGACTATATGGCGAAGGGCGGCACGACCTTCCGCATACTCACGGACGAACTGGGCAGCCCTCGGATCGTCATCGATTCGGTCTCGGGCGCGATTGCCCAGCGCATGGACTACGACGAATTTGGCAATGTGCTTCACGACACCAATCCGGGGTTCCAGCCGTTCGGGTTTGCAGGCGGTATTTACGATCAGGACACGGGGCTCACGCGGTTTGGGGCGCGTGACTATGATGCGTCGACGGGTAGGTGGACTGCAAAGGATTCGATCCTATTCGGTGGGGACGACTCAAATCTATTCGCGTACGTGCGGAACGATCCGCTAAACGCCATCGACCCAGTGGGCCTGTGGGTGACGACTGTAGGACCTTCTTTCAACGGCTGGACGGGCGGCCATGCATTTACCGGATCGTTCGGCCTAGCAGTGGGTAACAATGGGGAGACCTCTTTCTACGGCAGTTTCGGGTTCGGCGGGGGAATAGGCAGCCCAGGATGGTCGACGGGCGCGAGCGTGATGGAGTATCCGAACTCTAGTGTTCCCGCCGATATAGAGGGACCCTTTGAAAACCTCAGTGTAGGGGCAGGAGCCCGCTCGGCTGGGTCCGGCGATATCGCTGTTGACACGTCCAATCCATCAAATAATGGCTTCGGGGGGACCGTGGGTTTCGGCGGGGGCGCGGGCGGGTTCTTTGGAACAACGTACACGAAAACCTGGGGGCTGCCGTGGTGGGCACAAATACCGACGGGTTACGGTGGCTGGTTCGGTGGGATCTTCGGAGGGTTCTTTGCCGACACTTGGCACTGTTACGGATTCGGGAGTGGATTTTCCGGACCC
>PMUK01000205.1 GCA_003166915.1 Candidatus Cybelea palsarum | reverse complement strand
AGCTTGCCCTGAGCTTGTCGAAGGGTCGAAGGGTCGAAGGACGGGTGCGAACGCGTAGACCGCATCGTTGGTCGACATGTCGCCGTCCACCGAGATCATGTTGAAGCTGTCGTCGTTTGCGCCGGCAAGCGCGTGAGCCAGGGCGTCGGTCGAGAGCGGAAAATCCGTCGCGATAAAGGCGAGCATCGTCGCCATGTTGGGAGCGATCATGCCCGAGCCTTTGGCAATTCCCCCGACGACGTACTTGCGATCTTGATAGTAAAAAGCGTAAGCGGCGAGTTTCGGCACACGGTCCGTCGTCATGATCGCTTCGGCCGCATCGAACGCCGACTTCGCTCCCGAATCGAGTTGCGCGACGGCGCGTTCCAATCCGCGCTGCACGCGATCGACGGCGAGCGCCACCCCGATCACGCCCGTTGACGCGACGATCACCTGCGCGGGGATGAGGTCGAGCAGCGTCGCCGCTTGCCGTGCGGTGGCGCGAGCGTCGCGCTCCCCCCGTTCGCCGGTGCAGGCGTTCGCGCAGCCCGAGTTGCAGACCACCGCGCGCATCGTCGGAGACTCGCGTAAGTGCGCCGCGCTAACCAGCAACGGCGCCGCCTTGATCTCGTTGGTCGTCACGACCGACGCGCAGCTCTGCGGCGTATCGAAAACAATCAGCGCCAAGTCGCGTTTGCGTGGTTTGATTCCCGCGTGGACTCCCGCCAGGCGCACGCCGGGAACCGCTCCCAACCCGCCGCGCAGCGCGATTAACTCAAGCGACGACGACGCGATCACTCAGTCCGCTCTCTTCGGGAAATCCGAGCATGAGGTTGAGGTTTTGGACGGCTTGTCCGGCCGCGCCCTTGCCCAGATTGTCGATCGCGCAAATGACGCGTACGACCGCCCCCGCGACGTCAACGCGAATCTCGGCGTCGTTGGTGCCGGCGACCGCCGCGACGCTGGGAACTCGCGCACCGGAGAGCACTCGCACGAATGGGCTGCTCGCATAGGCCCGGCGAAAGGCGATCTCGACCGCGACGCCGTCCACCGGCTCGTCGAAGATCGCGTAGGCATCCGCCAGCATGCCGCGCGTAATCGGCACGACGTGCGGCGTAAACGTCATGCTTGCACCAATGCCGCCAGCGCGCAGATAGCGTTCCATCTCCGGTTGATGGCGATGCCCGCTCAAACCATAGGCGCGAATCTCGCCGCTGACTTCGGCGAAGAGCGTGCTTGCCTGCGGCGTCCGTCCGGCTCCGGTGATCCCGCTCTTCGCGTCGACGACGATGTGCCGCGGCGCGCCGGCCGAAGCCAGCGGCAAGAGCGCGAGCAGTGTGGCCGTAGGATAGCAGCCCGGATTGGCGACGAGCTGCGCGTCCGCAATCGCGTCGCGGTGCCACTCGCATAATCCGTACGCCGCTCCGTCGGCGGTGCGGTAGGCGGCCGAGAGATCGATCACGCGTGCGCCTTGCGTGAGCAACGCGGGAACGATCGCGCGCGATTCTTCGTCGCCTCCGCCGGTCATCACCACGTCGCCGGGGTGTACCGCTGCGGCGACGCTGCCCGGCGGCGCAAACCGGTACGGCGTGCTTCGCAAGAGCGCAAAGTGATCGGCAAGTTCTTCTCCCGCATGACTGCGGCTCTCGAGCACGCCGAGCTCGACGTGCGGATGCCCGTGCAGCAAGCGGATCGCCTCTGCGGCGGCATAACCGGCCGCGCCGGTGACGTGAACGCGCGTCACGCGAATGGCCGTTCGAGGCTCGCGAGTTCGGCCTCCACTGCGTCTATTTGAGACCGAACGGCGCCGGGAGCGGTCGAGCCGTGGGTTTGCTTGGCTTCAATCGAGGCGCGCGCGTCGAGCGGCGCCTGCAGCGATTCAATCCCCGCGTTCGCGGCGAGCCTGGTGAGATCGCGTTCGTCGAGCGCGCGGCCCTCCGATTCCGCTGCTGCGACCGCCGTTCCGACCAAAGCGTGTGCCGCACGCGCCGTCACACCCGCGGAAATCAATGCGTCGGCAATATCCGTTGCCACGGTGTAGCCGGCCACGGCAGCGCGCGCCATGCGCTCGCGATCAAAGGAAACGGCGGCCAACGCTCGCCCGAATGCTCGCAGGACCGCAAGCCCGTCCTCCGCGATCGCGATCGTCCGGCTCTTCGTCTCCTGCAAATCCCGTTGGTACGATGGCGCGAGGCCGCAGAGCGTTCCCAGCGCGCCCGCGTACGCGCCGAGCGACGTCGCCGCGTGCGCGCGCACGAGCTCGAACGGATCGGGATTGCGCTTCTGCGGCATCAAGCTGGAACCGGTCGAGGCCGCATCGCCGAGCCGGACGTATCCGTAGGCCGGCGCCGACCATGCGATCAGCTCTTCGGCAATTCGCGACGCGTCGACGAGCGCCCGGACGAACGCATGCGCGAGATCGAGCGCGACGTCGCGGTTCCCGATCGCATCGAGCGCGTTGCGCGACGGCTGGGTAAAACCGAGCGCGTGTGCCGCCTGTTTGCGATCGAGCGGCAAGCTCGAGCCGGCCAACGCGGCGCTTCCGAGCGGACAGGACGAACGCGCCGCGCGCGCCACGGCCGCGAAGCGGCTGACCGAACGCAGAAACGGCTCGCTCCACGCCACGAGCAGAAATGCGAGCAGCACGGGCTGCGCAGGCTGACGATGCGTGCAGCCCGCCACAATGGTCCGCAGCTCCAGCTCTTCGCGCGCTCGCGCAAGCAAAGCCGCGGCGATGTCGTGCGCGCGCTCTGCCCCGGCTTGCGCACGATCGATCGCGTAGAGCAAGAGCGTCGTGGCGACTTGATCGTTGCGGCTGCGCCCCGCGTGCAGCGATTCCCCCGCGACGCCCGCGATCTCACGAACGCGCGCATCGATTGCGCCATGCACGTCCTCGAAGGGGTGCCCGCGCGCATAGTTTGCGAACGAGCCGTCGCGGATCTCCACGCCGACCGCAGCGAGCGCGCTTGTCAGCTCCGCCGCCTGCGCCTCGGTGACGATCTTTCCGCCGCGCAGCGCCTCGACGTGTCCACGCGAACACTCCACGTCGAAGGGCGCCAAGACGAGGTCCTCTCCGATCGACGAGCCGAAGGCGAGCAGTTGCGCGTCGGGCGCAACGCCGAAGCGGCCGCCCCACTGCAGCGCGCTCACTCAAACACCGACGGGTGCACGCTGTGAGGCAGCGTACGCTTCGAGCGGCAAGGCTTGCAAGGCGATGAATCCGTCGGCCGCCTGGTGATCGAACGAATCGTGCATTCCGTAGGTCGCGAGCTGCTCGCGATAGAGTCCGCACGGAGAACGCAACCCGACGACGGTCGCGCTGCCGCAAGAGAGCCGCAGCCGCACCTCGCCGGTCAAACGCGGCGCAAACGACGCGTTGAAAGCGTCGAGCGCCGTGCGCAGCGGCTGCATCCACAAGCCGTCGTAGATCAGCTCGGCATAGCGGCGGTCGGCGAGCGCCTTAAAGCGCAGTTCGTCGCGCGTGAGCACCAGGCGCTCGAGCGCGCGGTGCGCGCCGATCAAGATCGTCGCCGCCGGACATTCGTAGACTTCGCGCGATTTTAAACCGACGACGCGGTCTTCGATCAAGTCGATGCGCCCGATGCCGTGCGAGCCGCCCAGAATGTTGAGTTGCGCGACCATCGCGGCTCCGCGGCTCGCCTCGAGGCTGGGCTCGCCGCCCGCAAAGGCGATGACGATCTCTTGCGCTACGGGCGCGGCCGCCGCCGGCGATGCCGTCCAGGCATACGCGTCCTCGGGCGGCGCGTTCCAGGGATCTTCCAGGACGCCCGCCTCGATCGAGCGGCCCCACAAGTTCGCATCGATCGAATACGGCTTTTCCGCGGTGTGCGCGATCGGAATGCCGCGCTCGCGCGCGAAGGCGATCGCATCGGGACGAGAGAGCGGCGATTCTCGGAGGGGAGCACGGCAGACTAGCGAGGGATCGAGAGCGCGCACGCCGAGCTCGATGCGCACTTGATCGTTTCCCTTGCCGGTGCAGCCGTGCGCCACCACCGTTGCGCCGAACTCGTGGGCAGTCTTCACGAGCAACTCGGCGATGAGCGGACGAGAGAGAGCCGCCGATAGCGGATAGACGTCTTGATAGAGCGCGTTTGCGCGCAGCGCCGCAAACGCGTACTCGCCGATGAAACGCTCGCGTGCGTCGATCAGCACCGCATCGTACGCGCCGAGCTCTAACGCCTTGCCGCGCACGGCCTCCAACGCGGCGCGAGCCCCCGTTCCGGCAATCGCGTCGCTTTCACCGAGATCGACCGTCATCGCGACGACCTCGTTGCCTTCGAGAATCAGCTTCTTGAGCAGAACCGACGTGTCGAGTCCGCCGGAGTAGGCCAGCACGATGCGGGTCATGCGGCTGTCTGACCCTTCAGATCCAGAAAGCGCTGTATCACGTAGGGCGTCTCTGCGGCGGAGCGCACGACGATCAAAATCGTGTCGTCGCCGCCGACCGTGCCGAGGACTTCGGGCCACGCGGCCTCGTCGACCGCCGAGGCCAGCATCATCGCGCTTCCGGGCGCCGTGTGAATCACGATCAAGTTGGCGCTCGAAGCGACCGTCGTCGAGAGCTCGGCCATCGCGCGGTGCAGGCGGCTGACGTAGTTCGTGTTCGCGCTCGGAAGCACGTACTTGAAAACGTCGCCGTTCTCGGATTTGATCGGTACTTTGGTCAGCCGCAGCTCCTTGACGTCGCGCGAGACCGTCGCTTGCGTCACTTCGAAACCCTGGCGCTGAAGGAGATTCACCAGCTCTTCCTGCGAATGGATCGGACGCGTCGCCACCAGGGTCAAGATGGCACGCTGACGGCGCTCTTTCATATCGGAAATCCTTTGCATTCGGTTAAGAGTGCGACGAGCAACGCTTTTTGTGCGTGCATGCGATTTTCGGCTTGGTCGAAGACGACGCTCTGCGGGCCGTCGATCACCTCCGCGCTCACTTCCTCTCCGCGATGCGCGGGCAGGCAGTGCAAGAATGCCGCGTGCGGGGCCGCGTACGACATCAGTTCTTCGGTGACGCCGTAGGGACGCAGCATCGCATCGTTGCGCTCGCGATACCGTTCTTCACCCATCGACGTCCAGACGTCGGTATAGACGGCATCGGCGCCGCGCACGGCACGTACGGGATTGGAGAAGGCGCGAGCGCTGCCGCCGGCCGGCTTTCCAAGTCGGCCGAGTTGCGCGAGAAAGGTTTCCGACGGCCGGTGCGTCGGCGGCGAACCGAAGCGGATCGTCGCACCCAGCATGACCGCCGCTTGCGCGAGGGACGCGGCGACGTTATTGCGCCCGTCGCCGACGTAGGCAACTCGCAAGCCGGCGACCTCGCCGAAGCGTTCGCCAAGCGTGAGCACGTCGGCGATGGCCTGGCACGGATGCGACTCGGCGGAGAGCGCGTTGATGACGGGCACGGCGGCGGCGTTCGCAAAACGTTGCAGCCCCGCGTGATCGTGCGTGCGGATGACGACGGCGTCAACGTAACGGGAGAGGACGCGCGCGGCGTCTTCGGGCGTCTCCCTCGAACCGATCGCAAACTCCGACCCCTGCGCGAAGAGCGCCTTCGCGCCGAGCTGCGTCAGCGCCACTTCGAACGAGACGCGCGTTCTCAGACTGGGCTTTTCAAAGAGCAGGGCGACCGTGCGCCCTTTGAGCAACGTGCTCTGTTCGCGCCCGGGACGCTCCTTCAAGAAGCGAGCCAGCCGGAGCAACCCGCGCAGCTCGGACGCGCACAGATCGTCGACCTTTAAAAAATGGCGCCCGGTGAGCGCGACGGCGGGGGAGGGGGCTGGCGCTACTGCGTACACGTTATGTATATTTATGCATATGGCGCATGAATATGCAAGAACCTGTCCTGAGCGCAGTCGAAGGGCTCTCGTCGTCAAGTACGGCGGGAACGCGATGGCCGGTCCCACGGCCGGCCAAAACGACCCCCTCCTCGCCGAGCTGGCAGGGCGTTGGCAGGACGGCGAAGCGGTCGTGCTGGTTCACGGCGGGGGGCCGGAGATCGACGCAGCGTTGGCGCGGCGCGGAATCGCCACGGCCCGGATCGCCGGCCAACGCGTGACAGGCGAGGCGACCCTGGAGGTGACCGAGGCGGTGCTCTGCGGCAGCATCAACAAGCGCATCGTGAGAGAGCTCCTGGCACTAGGGGTGCGAGCGGCGGGCGTCAGCGGCCAGGACGGCGGCACGCTGATCGCGCAGCGCGCCCTCGGGGAGAACGGCGAGGACCTTGGCTTTGTCGGCGAGATCGTCGCAGTCAACACGCGACTGATTCAAACGCTCCTGACCGCGGGATATCTCCCCGTCGTCGCCCCGCTCGCGCTGGCGCGCCGCGCCGATCACGCCTACAACGTCAACGCCGATCTCGCGGCGGGCGCACTCGCCGCAGCGTTACACGCTCGCGCCTTCGTGCTCGTAACCAACGTCCCGCGCGTGCTGCGCGATCTCGACGATCCGGCGTCGGGAATCGAGCGGCTCACACCCGATGAGGCGGCGAGCTTCGCGCGGAGCAGCGCGTGCCGTTCGAGCATGAAGCCCAAGCTGCTCGCGGCGGCGAATGCGGCGCGCGACGGCGCGGCGGCTTCCTATATCTGTGATGCCAAGCCGAATGCGATCGCTTCGGCGCTGCGCGGCGACGCTACGATCGTCTCGCCGCCGTAATCGTTCTCGTCGTCGTCATCGTCATCGTCGTCGTCGTCGTCCTCGTCATCGTCATCGTCAACCAACTCGTCGACCGGGGGAATCTCACTAAGTTTCACGGGTTCACCTCCTAAATTCCGATTTTGACCGTCAGGTAGTAGGAGCGGAACGGAAGTCCGTACTGCTCGCTGCTCTGCTCGAGCGCACTCGTTGGGCCACCCTGCGCAGCCGAACCGTAATAGTTTTGCGGTTGATAGACGCCGTAGCCGATATATCCATAGCGTTGCGCCACGCTGTTGAACAGGTTGTACACACCCATGTTCACGCTCATTTGGCCGCTGGTCTTGGAAAGGCTGGCATTGGCAAACCAGAACGGATTGCGGTTCCACGAGTTGTTGCTTCCGATGTACGTCGCATCGATACGCGCCCCAACGCCACCGTTCTCTTGGTACGACAAGCCGGCGGTCCCCTGTCGCAACGGAACGCCGTAGATCTGCCCGCCGTCGATCAGTGCGGTGTTCGCAATCAGGATATCTTGCGGCACGCCGAGATATGCGGCCGATTGAATGTCGAACGACGCGTCGAACGAAACGTTGCGCGTGATGCCGGTGTTTGCGGAAAGAACGATGCCGCGATACCGCGCGGCCGCGGCGTTGAACGTCGTCGTAAACGCGAGGTTATGGATCGTCGGATGAAGGCCGGGGCACGAGTCCAGGCGCGCTAGCGCCTTGTCGATATAATCTCTTGGAACGGTAACCCCCGGGAAACCGACGATCGACACGTTGCCGTTGAGCAACGCTTGGCTCTCGAGCGATTGATAGACGTCGGCCTGAACGTTCGTGGTTGGGTTGAAGCGATGGCCATAGGCCAGCTCCAGATCGCCCGCGGTCTCCGGCTGCAGCGCCGGATTCGCCGTCGAGGCGATCGAGACGAGCGCTCCCGATCCGCTCGTTGCCGGAGGGCAGTTGATGCTCGACGGCGCGCCGTAGACCGGCGGAGCAAATGCGAGCAGCGACGGATCCGGCTCGCTGTACGAACGGCCGCCCGTGACGCGAATCACGTCCGCGGTATCCGGCCGGTACACCAGCGAGACGCGCGGATCGAAGTGCGTCGACGAGGTATCCAGCGACCGCTGGAGCCAGATGCTGGCGAAGGCCGAAAACTTATCGTTGGGCGTCCACGTATCGCGGACAAAGTAGCTCGCCGTCGCGAGATAGAGCGGCGGGTTGTTTCCGAACGTATTGTAGGTCGTCCCGTTCGCCAGCGTGTAGGGGAACGACCCGTTGGTATTGGCCTGGTGCAGCCAGCTATAGCCGAAGCCGAAGTCGTTCTTCGACATCGCAAAGTCGTCGCTGAGCAGATAGCCGCGATTGCCGTAAAGGTCGAGATAGTTCGGGCCGGGACCGTACGGGCCGATTCCCACTCCCGGGCCTTTCTGCTCGTTGTAGTTGTAGTTGTCGTCGAAGCCCTCGAGCGTGATCAGCCCGCTACCGAGCTGCTGGGTCGCGCGGGCGTCGTAATCGACGTCACCCAGCGTGCGCCAGCGGTCGATGCTGCCGCCGAAGGGACCGTAAAAGTTGACCGCATACTGCGCCGGCGTCATGCACGTGTAGCCTTGCGGATTACCGATCAGCACCGCGATGCTGTCGTGACACGATTCGGGCTTGCCGTTGACCAGGATCGTGTTGAGACCTTTCTTGGTCGCCTCGATGGACGCCAACGTCTGTTGCGCTCCATAGAGCACATAGGGAAAGGTTTCGTAGTCGTTGTCGCCTTCGCCGGTCGAGTTGGACCAGTCCTGAGCCGAATAGGTTGTGAACTGCAGCGTCGTCTTGGGAGAGAAATCGTATACGAGCTTGCCGACGAAGTTGCGCTGGACGTACCCGCCGCTGACCGGATAGTAGTTCACTTCGTTAAACGCGTTGGCATTGGTCAAATCGGGCGGGGGCGGACTGGCCTTCGACGACGGCCGGAACGGCGGACCGATTCCGGGGTTTACGACGCTGGTTTGCAGCAATGCCGTCTGTTGATTGAAACCGCCGGGAAAGTTTCCCGTCGTTCCCTGGCTGCCCCAAGCGATTGCATACCCGAGTTTGCCGAGCGTACCGGTTCCGAGCAGCCCGGTCATCGCCTTGTTGTTGCTGCCGACGCCTTCGGTGACCGAGACGTGGTTCTGCTGAGTGGGGTTGATGCTCTGAAAATTCACCGCGCCGGCGATCGTCGTGGCTCCGAAGAGGCCGGTGGCGCCCGAGCCGAAGATCACGTCGGCGCCGCTGAGTCCCCAAAACGGCGAAACGTTGTAGTTGTATCCGTTGCCGAACGCACCGATCGGCCCGATGGGATGGCCGTCGAGCAGCGTCGCCGTCTCGGTGGAATTGTAACCGCGGATCGAGAGCGTCATATCGTCGCCGACCGAAGAGCTGGTCGAGGTGATGACCCCGGGCACCGTCGTCAGCACGTCGGCGAGCCGCTGATAGTTCTCGCTCTGAATGACCGAGGTATCGACGTGGGTGTTGATCGTCGTCGTTGTTTGAAGTGCCGTTCGCCCGGCCGTAACAACGTAGCCGATCTGCTTGAGCCCTTGCGGCTGGCGCCCGATGGCGGTCTGGAACGAGACCTCCGCCAGCTCCGCGCTCACGAGAAGGTCGGGGGCGATGCGCGTCGTCTGATAACCCGCGGCCCGAATGTAAACGGCGTACGTTCCCGGGGGCTGACCGAGAATTCTAAAGTTGCCGCCGGCATCGGTGCGACCCGACGCGACCTGGGTTCCGTTCCGCTCGAGCTCGACCGTGGCATTCGCAACCGGCAAACCGCCTTGGGTATCGAGAATTCGGCCCGAAATCGTAGTCCCGCCGGCGGCCGCTGCGGGAACCGCCACCGCGAGAAGTGCCGATAGGGCAATAAGGAGCGATCGCATCCTCCGACAATGCCGTACGAATCTTATGGATAACTTATGCAGGCGTTAAGCCCCGCCATAAGAGTTCACTTCATGTAGAGTTCATTTGCGGGGCGTAAGATCGCGGGGATGCTTTCGCGCAGTCTAGCAGCCATCGCAGCGCTCTGCCTTGTGGCGCCTTCCGCCCCCGCGAGCAGTCCCGATCCGAGCGCCGCGCTTCGCTCCCGGATCAAGCACGTTTTTGTCATCTATCAGGAGAACCACTCGTTCGATAATTACTTCGGAACGTTTCCGGGTGCCGACAACCTGGCGACGGCGGAAGCGCAAACCCACGGCTTCCGGCAATACGATCCCATCGGCCAAACCTGGGTCACCCCGTTTCGAATTGCCGACCCCGACACCGAGTCGCCCGCTCAAGGGCGAGTCGTCATCTACGACAAGATGAACGGTGGCGCAATGGATCGCTTCGTCTCGACGCAGGAATCGCTATCGGAAAAGAAGTTCGGTCGTGCCGGAGCGCGCGACGTGGGTCTCATGACGATGGCGCACTACGATTGCGACACGATTCCGTTTCTGTGGAAGTACGCGCGAACGTTTGCGCTATACGACCACATCTTCAGTGCCTTCGCCGGCCCCTCGACGCCCAGCGCCGTCTCGCTCATCGCCGGACAGGCGGGGCAGACGCAGTGGGCGCGCGATCCGAGCCAGGCAACCGATGCAAAAGGCAGCGAGAGCGGGCCCGGCGTTCCGATCATGAACGACCTCGACCCGGCCTATGGTCCGTACTCCGAGGCCAATAAGGGGCACCAGATTCCGCAACGCTACGCGACCTTGATGCTCGCGCTCGCGGGGAGCGATGCCGCGCATGCGGTCAACGAAACCTCGGGCGTGGCGCACGATCTCGCCGCCGTGGCGACGAGCGGCCGCGCGCCGGTTCCGTGGGGCTGGTATCAGGAGGGGTACGTCTCGCCCACCGTCGCGTTGCCGGGGTACGAAACGCATCACAACGCGCCCCAATACTTCGGTTATTTGCGGCAGAACGATGTTTTTTGGAAGAACGTGCACGACGTCCGTTCGATGTTGGACGGGTTGAACAACGGCACGCTGCCCGGCTCGGGGATCTTCTATATCAAAGGCGGGTCGCAGAACAACTTCGGATGGAAGCCGGCCAATCCCGATCCATACGTCCAAGCGAACTATAAAGGCGACGACGATCATCCGGGTCTCGGCGACAGCGACGCCCAAATCGGGGAAGCCTTCGTCGCCACGTTCGTCAATGCAATCGCGCGAAGCAAATACTGGAACGATTCCGCGATCGTCATCACGTGGGACGATCCGGGCGGCTACTACGATCACGTTCCCCCGCCGCACTTCGAAACGTGTTCGGATCAACGCCCGTGCGGCGACGGCCCGCGCCTGCCCTTTATCGTCATTTCGCCGTACGCCCGCGGCGGTGCAATCGTCCACGACGCGGGCGATCAGACGTCGGTCCTGAAGTTGGCCGAAACGCTCTTTGGACTGCCGTCGCTGGCTTCGCTGCCCGACGAGCAGCCCTACATGCCCGAGGGTCCTCGCGACTCCAATCCGGCCGTTACCGATCTGCTCGCCGGTTTCGATCCCGCGCGGCTCTCGGGGAAGATGCCGCCCATCGGGGCGGCCGAGGCCGAGATTCCGGATGTGGTCGTCAATACGATGCCCGCAGCGATGAGCTGCGCGACGCTCGGAATTCAGCCCGTCGCTCTGCCGAATGCGCCGTCGATCCCTCCGCCGAACTTCACGCCGCGCCCACGCCGTTCGAAAGGCGCAGATTAGGAGTCCCGCATGCCGATTTTAGTAGCCGCGCCGCCGCAGCCCGTTGCGATCTTCAGCGGATTCGATTACGTCGCGATCGATGAGCAGCACCACCGTGCGTACGCCGCGCATCCCGCCAGCAAACGATTGCTCGTCGTCGATACTTCGAGCGGCAAGGTGCTCGCACAGGTTGACGTCGGGCCGATGCACGGCGTCTCCGTGGATCCCAACTCCGGCGCGGTCTTCACCGGAAACGGCACGGACCAGACACTCTCGAAAGTCGATCCGTCGAGCATGAAAGTCATTACGAGCGTCACCGTCCCGGGGAACATCGACGATATCGTGTACGATCCGGCTCGCGGACGCATCTATGCCGACCAAGACGGCGGCGGCTCCGTCTATGTGATCGATTCTCAAACGATGAAGCTGATCGGCACGATCACGATGCCCGCCGACGATCTCGAATCACCGGCGGTCGATCCGGCAACGGGCATACTCTACCAGAATCTTGCCAACGGCGGCGGCTTTGCCGTCGTCGATCCCGTAGCGATGCGAGTCGTCAAAGTCGTCAAGACGCCGCAGCTGACCGACAATCACCCCCTGGTCTTCTCGCCCGCCGCCGATCAGGTGATCGCCGGAGGCGAAAACGGCGTGCTCTCCGCTTATACCCCCGACGGCACGCACGTCGGCGACGTGCAGGTTCAGCCGCACATCGATCAATGCAGTACCGGCTCGCGCGGGAAGTTCGTCGTCTGCGCCGGACGAGGAATCGTTACCGTCATCGCCGTGAGCAAAGGATCTGCGCCACGCGTCGTGGGCCGGCTCAATACCGATCACAGCGGAGTTCACACGGTCGGAATCGACGAAACGACCAACGATATCTGGATCGTCTACGCCGATCCGAAGGGCGACTGGGTACAGCGACTGCGCTGGACCCCTTGAGGGCCTAGGAGCCTAGGCCGCCCCGCGTCGTAGAAGTCGAGCGGTGCGCATTCTTGTCATCGAAGACGACGCCCCGTTGCGAGCGCTTCTCCGCCGCGGCCTCTGCGAGGATGGTCACGTGGTCGACGCGCTTGCCGACGGGCGCGAGTGCAGTGAGTATCTCGAGGCGGCGCAGTACGACGCGATGGTGCTCGACCTCAATCTCCCGCTCGAGGACGGCCTCTCGATCTTGCACCGTCTGCGTACGAAAGGTAACCGCATTCCGGTCTTGATTCTAACGGCGCGAGATGCGGGGAGCGACGTCGTCGCCGGGCTCGATGCGGGCGCCGATGACTACTTGCGCAAGCCGTTTGCGTTCGACGAGCTCGAAGCGCGCCTGCGCTCACTCGCGCGCCGCCCTGCGGGTTGGATCGAGAGCGTGCTGCAGTTGGGCGACCTGATTTTTGACGCGCAGACTCGCCAAGCGCACCGCGGCAGCCGCGACCTGCTGCTCACGGCTAAGGAAGGCATCTTCTTAGAACTTCTCATGCGAAACCCCGGACGAACCGTCACGCGCCGGATGCTCGAGGAGCGTCTCTGGGATCGCTTGAGCGAACGCGGATCCAACGTTCTTGACGTTTACGCCCGCCGCTTGCGCAAAAAGCTCACAGAACGGGGCGAGCCGCAGCTGCTGCAAACGCTGCGCGGTCTCGGCTATCGCTTGGAGATACCGTGAGCATCCGAACGAGGTTCACCGTGACCGTCGTGGCGATCGTCGCCGTAACCGCCGCGCTCTTTGCGAGCCTTTCGATCGTCATGCTCGACCGTACGCTGCGCTCGAACTTCATCGACCGCTTGCACTCCGGCGCGCAAGCGATCGCGACGACGGTCGACGTGCATCACGGCCGCATCTCGCTCGATCCCAGCGATTTGCGAACCCTCAACTCGCTCCAAGCCGACACGCCGTTTGCCGTGTACGACGCCCGCGGACGCCAGATCGCCGGAGATACGCCGCCCATGGCGGCGCAGTCCGCTCTCACGCAACGCGTTGCGGTCCCCGTAACGCGCGACAATCACGCCTTTGGAACCGTCGCCGTCTGGCAATCGAGTGAGTGGATCGACGACTTCGATCGTACCGCTGCCATGGTCTCGATGGGCATCGGTCTCTTCCTGGTGGTCCTCGGAGCGATTGCGTCGCGTCGCGTCGCACGGCGGGTTCTCGCGCCGGTGGAGCACATTGCTTCGCTCGCCGAACGCATCGAAGGCCACGAGCTTTCGGGTCGCCTGCATGCCGACGGCAATGACGAGCTCGGGCGCCTCTGCGCTTCGTTCGACCGCATGTTGGAGCGACTGGAAGCCGCGTTCTCGCGCGAGCGCCGTTTCGTTGCCGATGCTTCGCACGAGCTGCGAGCACCACTCGCGGTGTTGCGTGCGGAAACCGAGCTTGCGTTGCGCCGAGAGCGCACCGGCGACAAGTATCGAGCTGCCTTGGCGTCGATCGCGCGTGAGGGGGCGAGACTGGAAGAGCTTGTGAACGAGATGCTGGCAACGGCGCGCGCCGAAGTGGATGCGCGCGAGCAACAAACGCTCGATGCCAACGAACTCTTGAGCAACCTCGGCGATCGCGTGCGCGCCACCGCCGCGACGCGCGGCATCGAGATTCGCGTTGAGAACGGCGGTGTGATGCTCGCGCAGGCCAATCGAGCCACGCTCGAGCGCGCGCTGCTGGCAATCGCACACAACGCTATACGATACGGGCGCGACGACGGCACGGTGCGCATGCGTTCGCTGCGGGACGACGGGCTCGTGCGAATCGAAATTGCCGATGACGGACCGGGCTTTACTTCAGATGCACTCGCCCATGCGACCGAACGGTTTTGGCGGGGAGACACGGCGCGTCAGCGGGACGGCACCGGGCTCGGGCTAGCGATCGCGCGCGCCTTCGTCGAAGCCAACCGCGGCACGTTGCAGATCGCCAACTCCACAGCCGGCGGCGCGGTCGTGACAATCGAGTTGGTTTCTTCTTAGGGCGACGGAGAGGCCAGGGGAACCGCGGCGCAGAGCGCAGCGCTCGACATCACGGCCGTTGCCGCGTCGTTTTCGCGCCCTGCCGTTTGACCGATCGTCCAGCCGAGCGCTTCGATTAGGCGCGTCACGGGATTATAGCCCAGCGTAAGTCCTGGAACCGTCGCGAGGTCGATCGAATACGGATTTGCCGGGAGGCCGGCATAGTTCGGACTATACGCGAGCGGATTCGGCGCGGGGGTCGAGGAGGTTGCCCCTTGAGTCTCCGGTTGACTCATCTCGCCGATGTACGCTTCGCCGGCGTGCTGCAGATTCGCCATCTGTTGCGTATCGACAAAGCCGCTGATGATATCGAGCGACGCGTTCTGCGCAGCCAGCGCCTTAAGCAGCTTTTGGCGAATTTCTTGTAGACGCTTGTCGTCGTCTACGAGTCCCGTGGTCGTGCGCAGCTCGGGGCTATCGAGCACCGTTTGAATCGCGATGATGTTGTTGGCGATCGGACGGATCAGATTCTCGAGTCCGAGCAAGGCGATCTCCTGCGTCCCATTTGACGACCCGCCGGGATCCATCCCGCCCGGACCGCTCTGAGCCGCTCCCCCCTGATCGCTTCCGTAGAGCGACGCGGTGTTGTACTGCTTGAAAAGCTCCGGACTCTTTCTGATGGTCGCGTCGTTTTCCATGATCATGCCGATCGCCGGCTTGATCCGCTGGCGAAGCTCGCTGCAGAGCGGCCGGCTCACGACGCGATAAATCTGCGGCGGCGGTGTCGCGCTTGGAGTCGGCGTCGCCGCAATCGTCGCGGTCGCGACGAGCAGCAGACGAAACCCGAGGGACCCCATGAAAGGGCACTACGCCGCCGTCACCGCGTGCCCTCCCGCGCCATCGTCTGCAGAGCGGCGTCGAAACTATCATTGGAGCCGGACCAGTCGCCGCGGCCGGACGGCATGAGATCGAAGAGATGCCAAACCGGAGAGAGCAAGTCGATCCCACGCTCGCGGTCCTCGAGCAGGGGATGGGCCGTGTAGACGTGGCGCACTTCGTCGCCATCTTTTGCGAACACGACGATCGTCGAGTCTGGGTTGCCGTCGGCATCTTCGGCGTCGATGGCGCGCGCAAACGCCGGGCCATCGTCCGAAAGCAGGCGAAGGCGATGCCACTCACGGTGCGCGCCCCAAGCTTGTAACGTATCGACCGGCGCGCGTGACGCGATGACAAAGTTCGCTCGCTGCGTTACGTGCGGCGCGACACCGTTAAACCCGTCGATCCAGAGGGAGCACATCGAACAGAAGCTATCGTCATCTGCCCAGTACATCAGGTGATAGAGAATCAAGTATGGCTTGTTCTCTGCGAACAGCTCGGATAAACGAACGCGATTGCTGCCTTCGATGAACTCGTAGTCGGGGACGACCGGACCCGGCGGCAGGTTGCGCCGCATCGCCGCGACCTCTTCGATGCGGTCGCGCAGTTCGATCTCCGCGCCGCGCAGACGATCGCGCGATCGACGATACGCCTCGTCGGCGCCGGGCATTAAAAGGCTTGAATCCGCCATGTCATTTCCTTTCGATCGTACGGTCGTCCGAATATAGTGACCTAAAGGTCAGGTGTCAAGCGCAGTAATGTCACTGAGCGCAACCATTGTCACCCTGAGCGCAGCTATTGTCACCCTGAGCGCAGTCGAACGGCGACAATGGGGATGGCCTTACCCCAGCGGGGGCGGATGGATCTGGCATCTCGACGGCCATCCGTTCACAGCATTTTTCAAGGATCACCGAAAGGCGGAGTGCTACGCCCGCGGGCTACGTCACGGTTACTTTGACGGCGACCCTGTTTCCGACGCTATCGGATATTGTGATTTTGCAGCGTCCCTTGCCCACCGACGTCACGTCGAACGACGATTTGGAACTCCCTTGAGTGACCGTTGCGACCGCGGTGTTGCTCGATTTGGCCGTCCAACTGGTCGTGCCCCTCTCGCTTACCGAAACGGTCTTTTTTTGTTCGGGGGCAGAGAACGATAACTTAGTCGGTGTGACTGTCATTGGATTGGTGACGAGCACGTCGAGGTCACCGCCCACCGAATCGACCCAGAGGTTGCCGTCGGAGCCGGGCGCCACGGCGTCGGGCCGAACGCCCGACCCAAGGGGAGGGGTAAAGTTCGTTACCGTGTGCGACGTGGTGTTGACTCGGAATACCGTGCCGTCGCCTCCGCTCGCGCACCACGGTTCGCCGTCGGGACCGCGTGCGCAGAACTGCTCGGTTTCGTTTGAGCCGAACGCTCCGCCGATCGCAAACGTTGCGACCTTGCCTTTCGGCGTGATGTTCCCGAGCAGCGGCTCATCCGATAGACAAAAAAACCAAACGTTCTTATCGTTTCCGAGTACCATCGCCGCCGGTGTGCACGCCGGAATAGGAAACATAGTGATCTTTCCCGTTGATGGAACGACTCGGCCGATCGCGTTGTTCGACGACTCGGCGAACCAGACGTTGCCGTCGGAACCAGTGGTTACGCCGCCGTATTGGTTGGTCGAGTAGCCTGGAGGGTACGCGAACTCGGTGATTTTGCCGGAAGGCGTGATCTTTGCGATGTGGTTAAACTCCGCGAACCACACATTGCCGTCGGAACCAAGGGCCATGCCATCAATAGCGGTAGCGTCACCGCTAGGAATTGGAAACGCTTGCACCGTTCCCTTAACGGTAACGCGGATGATACTTGAGGACTCGTCGCCGATGTAAAACTCTTTGTCGGCGCCCACGGTCATCGAGACGCCGCTTCCACCGGCGACGCTCTCAAAAGAGAATTCTTTGACCGCGCCGTTTGCGGATATTCGTGCGAGTCTGTCAGCGTCCTCGTCGATGAACCAGACGTTGCCGTCCGGTCCGAGCGCCATCGCGCTATCCAACGCTCCGATCGTGTGAGGGGTAAACTGAATCCACTGCGCGCCTTTGCCTTTTTGCTGGACGAGCGGCGCAGAACGGTACGTCGAATACGCCGGGGCGTTAGGCCGCGTTTGTTCGCCGGATAGCGAGCAACCTGTAAGCGCGCAGGCTAGGGCAAAGATGGCGAGGCGTCGTGCAGACATCGTGGACCTCCTCAAGGGATGATGCCTGTTCTAGCGACCGAGGGCGCGGTCCTCGATTCTGCGTCAGTACTGGACATCGCGATAGACTACGCGCAAGAGCGAGTGTTCGCTTTCTCGTCGGCAAAGTCTACGTTACCACGCAAAAGGGTCGCCGCTTGCGCTTCGCACGGCACACGGCATCGACATCGATGCCGAAGGAAGGGGCATTGTGACGGAGCACCGCCTCTATCAGCTTATCCGCCAAAGTTGCAGGATCGTGGGCCATTTATTCGAGATACAGTTTCTTAACCCGGGCGTGCAAGTCTACGCCTTCATCTTTGGCTGAAGTTGCGCGGCCGCTGACCCGGGTCTACGAAGGAGACTACTTTTATGGCGAAGGTTCTGTGCGTACTTTACCCGGACCCGATCGCGGGATACCCGCCGCAGTACGCTCGTGACGACATTCCCGCGATCGAGGTCTATCCCAACGGCCAGAAGACCCCAACGCCCAGCACAGTCGACTTCCGCCCCGGCGAACTCTTAGGCTGCGTGTCGGGCGAGTTGGGCTTACGAAAGTTCCTGGAGGAACGCGGGCACACGCTCATCGTTACGTCCGATAAGGAGGGGGTCGGCTCGGTGTTTGAACGCGAGCTGCCCGATACGGACATCGTGATTTCGCAACCGTTTTGGCCCGCATACCTCACCGCCGAGCGAATCGCCAAAGCTCCAAAACTAAAGCTCGCGATTACAGCGGGTATTGGATCCGATCACGTCGATCTTGACGCTGCGATCGCCAAGGACATTACGGTTGCGGAGGTGACCTTCTCGAACAGCATCTCCGTTTCCGAGCACGTCGTGATGATGATTCTCGCTTTGGTGAGGAACTATATTCCTTCGTATCAGTGGGTGATTAAGGGTGGATGGAACATAGCCGACTGCGTCGAGCGCTCCTACGATCTGGAAGGAATGACCGTCGGAAGCGCTGGCGCCGGCCGGATCGGCACCGCCGTGCTAAGGCGCCTGAAACCATTCGATGTTAAGCTGCACTACACCGACCGCTATAAGCTTCCGGTGGCCATCGAGCAAGAACTCGGCTTAACCTTCCACGAAGACCTTGGATCAATGCTCTCGGTCTGCGATGTAGTAACTATCAATATGCCACTCCATGCAGAAACGAAGCATCTCTTCAACGATGCATTGATTGCAAAGATGAAACGCGGCGCATACCTCGTCAATACCGCACGCGGCAATATTTGCGATCGCGACGCGGTCGTCCGCGCACTCGAAACCGGCCGTTTAGCCGGCTACGCCGGCGATGTCTGGTATCCCCAACCCGCACCGCCGGATCATCCGTGGCGCTCGATGCCTCATCACGGCATGACGCCTCACATGTCCGGAACTTCGCTTTCAGCGCAAGCGCGTTACGCGGCTGGAACCCGCGAGATTCTGGAATGCTGGCTCGATCGTAAACCGATTCGCGACGAGTATTTGATCGTCGCGAGCGGCAAGCTCGCGGGCACCGGCGCTCATTCATATAGTGCAAAGACGTAAGTTCGTCACGCTCTTGACCGCCCGAACGTTGCCTAACCGTGAGGGTCTCCTTATGGTTCGTGCCGCTGACTGCGTTCGGCTTCGCCACTCTGCCCGTCGTCTCGACTGCGTCGTGTGTACCTGGAGCTAAGCCGTCGTATCAGGACGTGTCTTCGGTGTATTTTCACTCACAAGGCGTCACAGCGCCGATCGCGATTCACCGCGATGAGCCGATCAGGCCGGGGGCTTGTCCTGTTACGACCGTCCTTTACGTTTCGAGCAGCCATGTGGATATGGGCGGCGGTCCGGCCTGCATCACAGGCCGCTCCGGCGAAGTGCGGGCCTGCTGTGGAGCAACCGACTCAAGTACAGACGATTCGCCGCAACTCATTTTCAGTAGGCTCGTTGCGGTATTGGAAAAGAATCATTTCTATGACATCGCTGATTCTTCGCAACCAACTGAGTCGGATGGCGCAGCTTTTTATAGCATCATAGTCATGCGTTGTGGCGCACACACGCTTAACAAAGATATTGGCATCACATTTGTGGGAGCACCGCAACCAGGACCAGACACGTCCATGCTGTCCCTAAGTATCCCCTTTGCCTCTTTGCCGCGAGCCGTTTACGGCCCGAAGATTCTGACGCTGTTCGACGACTTCACTCATGCTATCTACCAATCCGAGTGGACTCAAGGCGACATATATTAGCCCTGGCCACTTGACGTCGCCCGGCACGCGATCATGTATAAGGCGTGATTTCCACTATGGACAAGGGGCAACGAGGAGGCGCAGAATGACTCTGAGGAAAGCCGGTTATGTCTTGGCCTTGTCAGGCTTTGCTTCTCCATAGCTGCGCTCTCAGAAGAGTAGGTTAAACAATGCGCGTTTCAGCTTCCGCTCGCTACCTATTGCTCGCGTGCGCGGCCTTTGGTATGCTCGCCGGCTGCTCCGGGGGCTCGCAAGACGGCAGCCCGACGTTGCCCAATTCGTCGCAACAGCAAAGCGCCTCGGCGACGATCCCTGGTCCGGGCAACGGCAAGGGCATGACCTATGTCGCCCCAATCGGCACCACCACCGTGTACGGTTACAAGCGTAACAACCGCACGAATCAACCGCCGGTCTGTACGGTCGGTCCATTCGGGAGCGTCAACGGCGGCATCGGCGTCGATCGGTCCGGGAATCTGTGGGTTCCTGACCAAGGCGCGATTCCCAAAACCGTCACAGAGTACGGCTCGGATTGCGGAGCGGCAAAGATGGTGTTGTCTGACCCCGGGGACGTTGGGCCCGATAACGTTGCGTTCGATACAAATGGCCACGTGTACGTCTCAAACTCTTTCGCGAACAGCGGCGGCCCGGGAAACATCCTGCAATACACAGGAACGTCAATAAGCAAAACGCTGTCGGATCCCGACATCGCCACGCCGCAAGGCCTAGCCGTCGACAAGCGCAACAACGTTTGGGTTTCGTACAGGGATCCTGGTAGCACCGGCACCTACGTCGCAGAGTTCCGTCGCGGGAACATGCCGGCGAAGCTATTCAAGAATATCTCTCTCGGGTTCCCCGGCAGCCTTCAGTTCGATCGGCACCAAAACCTGATGGGCCCGAATGGTAATTTTTCATCGCTGGACATCTACGCTCCGCCGTACACGGAAAAGAACCCGACAACTCGACTTATCTTGGAAAACGGTAACGTTACAGATCCCAGCATGTGCACCCTCAGCCCCGACCAAGATGGGTTGTACTGCACCTTTGGTTTTTTTGGCGTCGTGAACGTGTTCTCATATCCAGCTGGAAAGTTTCTTTACACGTACAACAACGGCCTGACCGGCCTGGAGCCGTATGGTATCGCCAACGATCCGGCCGCGCGCAACTAGGGCCTGTTAACACA
>PMUK01000060.1:4410-21774 GCA_003166915.1 Candidatus Cybelea palsarum | reverse complement strand
TCATCCGAACTGAAAACTTCCGAAGCACTCAAGGTGAACAATCCGAACCTCAGCGAGGCCGACCGAACGAAAGCAGCGGAACTGCTAACCATGACTGTCTTGAAAGGCACGGGACACGGTACGACGGGCGACTCGGGAACTATGTTAGGGAAACTAACCGCAGACTTGTGCGCGAATCCTGGAACGGTCATTAACCTCGGCATTCAAGACACCATCGCGCTCAAAGTCTCGGCCGAAGATGCCGCGAGCATACCGCCGAAGGTCGTTGAACGATTGAAGAAGCTCGTCTAGGTAGACGAGCCCAGACCTTAACCAGAAGAACCTCACACAAATGTGAGGCCGTCGTCGCCCGGTTGCGCGATAAGAGAAGACAAACCACTTGAAGAAAGTTAGTGTCCCGCTGACGTGGGAAACCGCACCTAGCGTTCTAACCGTTGAAGAAGCCGCCGCACTGGTTCGTATCCCGCGAAACGCGGCTTACGAAGCGATTCGTCTCGGCTTTATTCCCGCCCATAACTTCGGCGAGCGCCGAATACGAATCGCCAAGAGCGTCCTGCAGCAGGTCTTTGGCGTGAAGCCGCAGGATAAGCCCGCAACCGCCGCCTTCAGCCATATTGGAGGCGAATCATAAATGAAAGGACACTTAATCGAACGACGTGGCAAGCGGGGCAGTGTTTGGTATCTCGTTTTCGATACACCGAGAGAGCGCGGCGCTAAACGCGAGCAGGAGCGTGTTCGACTCGGCTCAATGCCGAAGAACCACGCCTTGGCGCGCAAGCGTGAAATCCTTAGCAAGGTTGACAAGGGAACATGGATTAAGGAGCGGCGCGACCTCACCGTCGAGCAGTTCTTAACGTCCTGGCTTGACGCTATCGAATACGACCTGGCTACGAACACGCACGTCCGCTACACGGGCCTGATGAATCAGCACGTTATCCCGCGCGTAGGGAATGTGCAACTCGCTAAACTCACGCCGCAGCATCTGACCCAAATCTATCAAGCAGTCCGAGGCGAAGGGCTCTCGGCACAGACAACCCTACACGTTCACAGGGCGCTGCATACGGCGCTGAACTACGGAGTGAAAGTCACGAAAGACCTCAGTGAGAACGTCGCAAGCCGACTCAAAGCCCCGAGGGTCGAACGTCGGGTGAGCACGTCAATAACTCCAGAGAAGGTCCGCACCTTAATCGAGGCCGCACGAGACACTCGACTAGACGTGCCGGTCATGCTCGCGGCTCTCACAGGCTTGAGGCGCGGCGAGTTGCTTGCATTGAAGTGGGCCACCGTGAACCTAGACAAAGGCTCGCTCTACGTTGCAGAGGCGCTTGAACACACGCGAGGCCACGGCGTTGCGTTCAAGGCACCGAAGTCCCGAACGTCTCGCAGAGTGCTTCCTCTCGCGCCGGAGTGCGTGGTACTGCTGCAAGCACACAAGGAAGCACAGGACGCGGTCAAGGCCAACGCGGGCGAAGCGTATACTGACTTAGACCTCGTGTTCCCGAATCCTGACGGTGCCCCGTGGCCGCCCGATAGCTTCTCCGTGCAGTTCGGCAAGCTCGCGCGGACTGTGGGCTGCCAAGGCTTTCGGCTGCACGACCTGCGCCATGCGTTCGCCACTTTGATGCTTGCTGACAGTGTCAGCATTCGAGAAGTGTCGGATATGCTAGGGCATTCTTCGAAATCTCTAACCCTCAGTACCTACGCACATGCCATGCCAGGAGGTAGTCAGGCAGCCGTGAGCAACCTGGCGCGGAACCTGCTCGGGGCGAAGGTAGGAGCGTCCCCGTGACAAAACGGTGACAAAGTTGCTCCGGTCTAACAAAACGGACTGGAGCGATACGCGAAAAAGCGCGTAAAATAAGGCACTTGTGGTGCTGGAGAGATGGCCGAGCGGCTGAAGGCGGCGGTTTGCTAAACCGTTATACGATGTAAAGTCGTATCGAGGGTTCGAATCCCTCTCTCTCCGAAGTCCGCCGAGATATGCGGTCGTAGCTCAATTGGATAGAGCAACAGGCTACGAACTTGTAGGTTGGGGGTTCGAGTCCCTCCGACCGCGATTCTCGGACTCAATCCCGCAAGTACGATATGGTCGTCACGAACAGCATAATGATCGCGACACCAACAAATACGGCCTTTGCAGGCAAGTACGTATGGGCGAGTGGACCGAGTTGCGAGACGCGCAAGAAATAGATCGCCCCGGCGACGCAGACGCCGAGCAGCTGCCCCGTCGTACGCGCAGTGGCGAGAATGCCTGCCGCAATGCCGCGGCGATTCGCGGGAGCACTGCCCATGATGGTGCTGTTATTCGGCTGCGTGAAGACGGCCGTACCCGCTCCGGTAACGAGCAGTGCAAAGATAAGAAACCGCAAATCCGGATGGGCCGCCTGCGCCGCGAGAAGCAGCGATCCGGCGAGAAAGCACCCAGCGCCCGCCGTCGAGACGTACCGTGCGGGCACGCGGTCTGAAAGCGCCCCCGCGGCGGGCGCGAGAAAAAGATTGAGTGCTGAGATCGGCAAGATCAAAAGACCCGCTTGGAGCGCATTGCGGCCCATGGCGACTTGCGCGGAGAGCGGAATCGTGAAGATCACGCAAAAAAGCGCGCAGAAGTATAGCATGCCGGCAAGCACCGAAAATGCAAACGTTCGATTCTTGAACAACTCAAGATCGAGAATTGGAGCCTTAGCCCGCCGTTCCACGCTCAGAAAAGCCGCAACGCCTAGGACTCCGTAAACGAGCGCTCCGATCGTCGCAATCGAGCCCCATCCCCAAGCGTGCGCGCGAGAGAGCCCGAGCGCTATCGCGAACAACGCGGTGAACGCAAGCAGCGCACCCGGAATATCGAAACCTTCGTTGCCGCGACGTTCCCGCCTCAATACGAATGCCGCAACCGCGAGCGCGACGATCGAAATGGGAACGTTGATCATGAAAATCCAGCGCCAGGTCCACGAGGTAACGATGAGGCCGCCAAGAAGCGGGCCGCTCGAAAGTCCGAGCGCAACGGCGCCGCCGTTGAGACCGATCGCGCGCCCGCGCTCTCGAGCGGGAAATACTTCGGTAATGATCGCGGGACTCGACGACATGAGCATCGAGGCGCCGAACCCCTGGACCGCGCGTGCGGCGACGAGTACGAAGAACGATGGTGCAATCGCGCATGCCAGGGATGAGAGGCCGAAAACGACAAAGCCGAACGTGTACACGCGCCTTTGTCCCCACATGTCGCCGAGACGCCCGAAGAGTATAAGCGTGGACGACGCCGTGAGCATGTACGCGATCAAAACCCATTCGGTGTTGTCGACCGCCGTGTGGAAGGCGCGACCGATTGCGGGGAGCGCAACGTTTGCGATGCTGGAATCGAGCGGCGCCATCACCGCTCCCAGCATGACTGCCGCCAAGGCGAACCATTTGTACCTCGGGCTTGCGCGGAGAGTAGTTCGTTGCAGGGCCACAGGCGGCCAGACATATACCCCAAACAGATAAGCCCCTGGCGCGCCAAAAAAGTAACGGTCAAGCGGCCGCCGAATCGCCTAGGCCAGTATTCTCTGCTGCCTGCTCTTGAAAGGGAGATCGATATGAGTCTTCGGGCCCAAATTTGCGGTTTGGCGATCGCCGTCGGCCTCGCCGGCCTGGCAGTATCTCGTCCCGCGGTTGGGGCAATGCAAACCCCGGCCTCGATCCAAGCGCTTGTGGGCAGCTGGAGCTGCACGTACACCGGACCCAAAGGCACCAGCAAGTCGACGTACACGATCACGCGGTCTAGTGATCTGTGGGTTCAGGGAACCGGTCACACCAGCGCGGTTCCCGGACGCCCGGCCAACGACAGCTTCTTTGCGATCGGGTACGATCCTAAGAAGCATATGTTCGTCAACATGGGTGGCGACACGATTGCCGGCGATTACGGAATCTCGACGGCTCCGGGTGCTGCAAGCGCCATGACCATGACGTATGTGAACAACTATCCGCCCGACCTAACGCACGAAAAAGACGTGTGGAGTTACACCTCTACGAGTTTGACCATCACCTCGAGCTGGACTGAAAAAGGCAACGCGATGACCGGCAAGGGAAGCTGCACGAAGTCGTAAGCGAGATGCGGAGGCCCTCCGCCCCGTGTTGGAACCTGTTGTCCGCTCAGAGCGGTCCTGGTATACTGCGGGTCGCGAAACCGCGCGGCGCGGGTGGCTAGGCTCGGTAGCTCAGTGGTAGAGCAGGGGACTCATAAGCCCTTGGTCGTAGGTTCAAGTCCTACCCGAGCCAGAACGACACGGAGTCCGGCCGCTCCCGCGGAGACGGCCGGCTTCATTCTGAGGTAATAAAGTCATGTCTACGATTCCATGCGATTTCTGCCCCCACCCGGTCGATCGGGCACAGATGGAGGAGATCGAAATCTCTCATTACGTGCCGGATAGCTCCGGCGAAGATCTGGCGTACGCGAGAACGTACTTCTTTGGACACCCCGACTGCGTGCGGAAGTTCTACCGCACGCTTATCGACCATAAGCTGGACCTGTTCAAGCACATCCCGAGTGCCGGAGTTCCGCCCGATGCGGCTCGTTGACGTCGAACCGTGCGCCCGTAGCGTAGCTGGATAACGCACAGCCCTCCGAAGGCTGGGATCGGGGGTTCGAATCCCTCCGGGCGCGCATTGATGCATGACTGAAGACGAAGCCTATCTGCGCCGAGCGCTCGAGCTTGCTGAACAGGCGGCTCGCTCCGGTGAGGTGCCAATCGGCGCGGTCCTCGTCAGCGGCGATGTGGTACTGGAAGCGAAGAATGAAAAGGAGTCCCGGCGTGACGCAACCGCGCATGCCGAGATGCTGCTCCTACGCGAGGCAGCCCAGCGTCTTGGCGCTTGGCGTTTAGCCGACGCGACGCTCTACGTGACCAAAGAACCGTGCCTGATGTGTGCCGGCGCCATGATTGCGGCCAGAATCAAACGGCTGGTCTACGGTGCGCGCGACCCCAAAGGCGGCGCCGACGGAGGCGCGTTCGACGTTCTGCGCTCGCCACGCACGAATCATCGTTTGGAGGTGACGCAAGGAGTTCTGGAAGCCGAAGCCGCCGCGCAACTGCAAGCGTTCTTTCGCGACAAGCGTGCCGGCGTGAAGAAGGGTTAGTACCGCGACCGTCCCAACCCTCAGCCTTGGAGAGGTGGTCGAGTGGTTGAAGGCACCCGCCTCGAAAGCGGGCGAACGTTCATAGCGTTCCGTGAGTTCGAATCTCACCCTCTCCGATTCCTCAGGGTGACGAGATGCGGGGTAGCTGCACGGTAAAGCGCGAGCCGTTCGGACTCGTATCGAGCGAGATCGTTCCGCCTGCGCGCTCGACGGCGCGCTTAACGATCGCCAGACCAAGACCCGATCCTGCGACGTCGCGCTGCGCGCCGCGATAAAAGCGATCGAAGACGCGCGTTGCGTCGGTTGAGGGAATTCCTGGTCCCCGATCGGCAACCTCGATGATCGCGGTTCCATCTCGTGCGCTCACGTGCACGGCAATCGCGCCTTCGCCGTACTTTACCGCGTTGTCGGCCAAATTCGTTACGACGTATCCAAGCTCGGTCGGATCGATCGCCGCCAAAACCCCGCTTTGCGTCGAGACGTCGAAGTGACGATCTGGATGTGCGTCGGCAATAGGTGAGATCAGATCGGCGACGAGGGTTCCGATGTCGATTGGCGCAGCGGCCTGCGGACTTTGCACGCTCTCCCAGCGCTCCAGGAGGATCAGCTTATCGATCAACGCACCCATGATGCGGCTCTGATCGGTCATCGTATCCAAGATGCGATCGCGGTCCGGCGCGCTTTCGATGCCGCCGCGGCGAAGGATCGCGATGAATCCTTGCACGACCGTCAACGGCGTGCGCAGCTGATGACCGGCGTCGGCAATGAACTGACGCATCGACGTGTTCGCGCGATCTCGCGCCGCAAACGCGCGCTCCATCTGCTCGATTGCGCCGTTATAGGCCGCGGCGAGCGACCCAAGCTCGTGGCGTTCGTCGGCGGCGATCGGCTGCGGCGTCAAGTCGCCCGAGGCAAACCGCGCTAGCGCAGAAGTAACGTCGTCGAGCGGCCGCAACGCCTGTTTGGTCAGCGTTCGCGCGACCAGCGTGGCGCACACGACGGCGAGCGCCAGCGCGATCAGCAAGGGTATCGTAGACGATCCAACCGTGCGCACGAGCGCGGCGTCGTTGCTCTTGACGATCACGTAGACGCTTCCGACGTGCGCGAAGAGCGACTGAAGTCCGAACGCGGTGGCGAGGCCGAGGATAACGCGTGAAAGCGGACCGGAGGCGCGCGGATCGCCGGAGAGATCTCCGCGAGGCCGTATCGTGACCACGGGCTTTGGGTCGGCTCGGTGAGTCCGGTAGACCGTGACGCGAGTGTTTGCATCCAAAAAGACGATTTCGCTGCCGCTTCCAAGCAGTAGCGATGCCGCAAAGGCTCCGCCGGCCCGTGCGTCCGGCAGGGACGTGTGCATCAGGGCGGTTTGAAGTTGCGCCAACGTGCCGCTCAGCTCGTTTGACACATTGCGGACATAGGCGCCGAAGGCGAAAAGCGCTCCGGCGAGGATCAGGGCGGCGAGCACGATCGAGATCTCGATGGCCGCAAGCGTTTGCATGCGACGCGCCAATCGCGTTCTCATGGCGCGCCCGACCTCAGCGAGTAGCCGACGCCGCGAAGCGTGTGGATGAGCTTTATCGGCTCGCCGCTATCGACCTTGGCCCGCAGAAATGAGACGTACGTCTCGACGGTGTTGGGAATGACGTCGCGATCGACGCCCCAGACGAGATCGAGCAGCTCCGAGCGCGTCAGCACCTCTTCGGCGCGTTGGGCGAGAACGCGAAGCAAGTCGAACTCGCGCGCGGATAGCTCGATTCGCCGATTGCCGCGGTAGACCGCGCGGCTTGGCGTGTCGATGCTGAGATCGGCATACGTTAGCGTTTCGCGGAGCTCCATTGCGGGGCGGCGCAGGAGCGTGCGAAGGCGCGCGACCAGCTCTTCAAAGTCGAACGGCTTGCCCACGTAATCGTCGGCGCCTGCCGAAAGACCGGCGACTCTTTCCGCAACTTCCGTGCGAGCCGTGAGCATCACGACCGGCGCCGTGGTCAAACGGCGGATCTCCGGTAAGAGCGAGAAGCCGTCGCCGCCGGGCAGCATTACGTCGAGCACGATCACATCGGGCGGCCAGGAACTCAAGAGCACCAGAGCCGCCGAGCCTTCGGTTACGCTACGTACTGTGAAGCCCGCGCGGGCGAGGCCATACTCGAGAAGCTCTCGCAGGCCCCGCTCGTCGTCGATCACCAGCACCCGCGGTTTTTGGCCTGCCACGTCCATTCTCAGACTCACTCCAGGACTGCGGACCGGCGCTTTCGGTAAAATCGTCAGAGTCCATGAAACAAAGCGACGGCCTCTCTTCACTCTTCCTCGTTCCCGCGTTGATCTTCCTAGCCGCAGCCGGCTGCGGGGGGCATCCGGCCGCGCAGGCTACCCAGCCGCCCTACGTGCAAACGACGGTTTCGTCCTATGGCAGCGTGGAACCGGACCGTCGGTTGGCCGGCGTCGTTGCGCCTTTTCAAAACGTCGCCGTCCAAAGCAGTCTCTCGGAACCCACGGACGCTGTTTACGTGCGAGAAGGCGACTCCGTGCATGCAGGAGAGGTGCTGGCGCTCCTGGACACCGCCGATCTGCAAGCGCAGCTGCAATCCGACCTTGCGACGGCAAATAGCAATCATGCCAACACCGTCCATACCGTCTATCAGGGTTCGCTCTCGATCGCACAAGGCGTCGATACGGTGCGCTCCGATGAGGCCGCCGTGAGTCAAGCGCAGAAGACGCTCGGCAACGATTCGCTGAACTTGACGCGCGATCGAAACCTTCTGGCCCAGGGCTACGTGTCGCAGCAATCCGTCGATGCGCAAGCAACGCTGGTTCAAAACGATCAGCAAACGCTCAATACGGCCAACTCAAACCTTGCGGCAGCTCGATCGAACGTTACGGCAAATGGAACGCTCTCGAGCCAGGGGCTACAAGCGTCGGCCGTGCAGCAGTCGGCGGCCCAAGAGCAAGTCGCACTCGCGCAGGCCGATCAAGTGCGCGTTGGGATCGCCAAAGCGTCGATCGTCTCGCCGATCGACGGCGTCGTGGTCAACCGCAACCTCAATCCCGGCGAGTATCCCGGCTCGCGTGAAATCTTTACGCTGCAGCAAGTCAACCCGATCTATGCGGTGCTCCATGCGTCGAGCGAAGAAGTCGCGCGCATCGAAAACGGCGCGCCGGCGACGGTAACGGCTGCCGATCTCAACGGCAACGACCGCTTCGGCGGCCACGTCGTCGGCGTTCTCAACGAGATCAATCCAGGCTCGACGGACTTTGAAGTCAAGGTGTTGCTCGCCAATCCAGGGCAACGGCTGCGTCCCGGCATGGTCGTGCAGGGAACGATTGCCACGCTGCCCCTCGCGGGCGTTCGCGTGCCGGTCACCGCCTTTACCGACGACAATCACGACGCGCTCATTACGGTGCAGGCCGACGACACGGTCAAGACGGTTACGGTCACCGAGATCGGAAGCGATGGAACGACATCGGTCGTCAGCGGCCTGCGTCCCGGCGCCCGCATCGTGAGCAACGGCCAGGCCAGCATCGGCGACGGCGAAAAGGTTTCGTACCGCCCGTGAAGTTCAGCCTCACCCGGCTTTTCATCGAGCGGCCGACGCTCGTTTTTGTCATCGTTGCATTGATGATGTTCGCTGGCATTCTATCGACGGCAACGATCGTGAAGGAGCTCTATCCCGACGTCAGTCAGCCGACCGTCACGATTCAGGTTCAGTACAGCGGAGCCTCGGTCACCGAGATGCGCGACAACATCGTCCAGCCGATCGAGCAGAACCTCGCCGGCACCGCCGATCTGCAAACGTTCAACTCGGTCGTCGAACAAGGGCAAGCGTCGATCACCGCCATCTTCGACATCAGCTCCGATTCCGCGACGGATCTCGCGTTAACGAACAAAGCCATTCAGGCGGCCGAAAAGTACCTTCCGACGAATCTGACGCCGCCGACGGTCAACCTCTACGATCCGACGCAGTCGGTCGTCGTCACGCTGGCGATCTACTCGCAGAAGCTCTCGCTCTCGCGGTTGGCGCTCTATGCAGTCAACGTAATCGCTCCACAGCTCGAACAAGTTCCGGGCATTTCGTTCGCCAACGTCGGCGGCCTCGTAACGCCGGCCTACGAAGTCGTCGTCGATCCGGTCCGGCTCGCGGCAGCCGGTCTGACGCTCAACGACGTCATCAGCACCCTGCAAACGGACAATCAGCGCGTGCCCGGTGGGTTTGCGTACGAGCCGAATCGTCAAACGACGATCGACATCCGCGGGGACATTCAAAGCCTCGATAGCGTTCGCAGCCTGGCGATCATTCGGGCGGCCGGCGCGAGCAGCTCGAGTGGGGCCAACTCGACTGGAGCGCAAGTCGAGAGTTACGCCGGTGGGCTCTCGGCGCTGCCGGGGACCGTCAATCCGTGGACCGCGACCAACTCGGTCGTGCGAGTCGGTGACGTCGCGACCGTGACCGAAGGCTACGAGCCTCGCCTGCAATACGCCCACATCAGCGGCCAACCCGGGCTCTTTTTGCAGGTGCAGAAGTCTGCGACCGGGAGCGAGGTCGACGCCTCCAACAACGTGCTGCGCGCGCTGCCGGCGGTCGAGCGTCAGTTTCCAGAGATCAAGTTCCGGGTCATCAACGTTCAATCGAAGTTTACCGAGCAGCAGATCAACATCGTCACGCGAACGCTAATGCTGGCGATCCTCCTAACCGGCATCGCCATGATGTTCTTTCTGCGGTCGTGGCGCAGCGCGATCGTCGTCTGCATCTCTATTCCAACCTCTTTGGCGATCGCGATTACGGTCATGAAGGCGATGCACCTCACGATCGATACGATTTCGCTACTGGGCATGTCGCTCGTTATCGGGATTCTCGTCGACGACTCGACCGTCGTGCTCGAGAACATCGAGCGCCATTTTAATGAGCTCAAGCAACCTCCGAAGGAGGCCGCCGTCCAAGGCCGCGAGGAAATCGGGGCCGCGGCGGTCGTGATTACGCTCGTCGACGTCGTGGTCTTCCTGCCGATTGCGTTCATTCAAGGACAGGTCGGCCGCCAGATCGCGGAGTTCGCGATCGTGGTCGTAATCTCGACCCTGACCTCGCTTTTCGTTTCGTTCACGATCACGCCGACACTCGCCGGCCTCTGGGCGCTTCGCTCGCACTGGAAGCCGTGGCGTGTCGTCGACTGGTTCGGGAATAAGTTCGATGACCTTCGGACCTGGTACACGCAGCGCGCGCTGCCGTGGAGTCTCGGCCACGGCCGGTTGGTCGCGCTGTTCTGCGCGGGCACGTTTGCTCTCGCGATCGCGATGGTGGGCTTGGGCGCGGTGGGCGAGGAGTTCATTCCGCCCGTCGACCGCGGCGAAATCTTCATTCAGCTGATGTATCCGATCGGAACGCCCATCCAGACCGTCGAGAAAGGCACGTTCGGTCTGGAGCAAAAGATCCTCAGTACGGCCGATACGTTTGCGAATACCGCCGTAGCCGGAGCGTACGCGGCGCCCTTTGGGGGCTTCGTCTCGCAGAACAACGTGGGCCAGGTGCACATCTGGCTCAAAGATGGTCGAAAACACTCGACTAACTACTGGCTGGGACAGTTCCGAGCGATCGTGAAGAAGAATCTGCCGCCCGACGTGCAGGCCGTCGTCGTCCCGTCAACGTCGACGACCGGCGGAAACGCACAGCCGATCGACTTTCTCGTCACCGACGTAACGGGAGGCGATCCGACCCCGTACGCTCAGAAGGTTCTGGCGCTGCTTGCGAAAGTGCCGGGCGCAACCAGCGTCAACAGCACGGGTACGCAGCTCGCGCCGGAGATCTCGATTCAGTTCGACCGCAACAAAGCGCAAGCGTTGGGCGTGGATCTCGGACAGGCTGCACAAGCTGCGGGAGCCGCGTTTGGCGGTAACGTGGCGACGCAGTTCGAGACGACCGCCGGTTTGGAACAGGTCCAGGTCATCTACCCGCAGTCGTATCAAACGAGCATCGACATCCTGAAATCGGTTGCGATTCGTTCGTCCAGCGGCGGAATCGTCTATTTGAGCGACCTGGCTCGGTTCGAATCCACGCCGACTGCACCGCTTATTACTCGAACGGATCGCAACAACGTCATTCACGTCGAAGGAAACTACGCTCCGAACTCCTCGCTGTCAGCCGTCGAAAATGGATTGCTCAAACGTCTGCCGTCGCTCGGTCTGCCGCCGAATATCGTCGTCCGCCCGGCACCGCTGGGCCAGCAGGACTTCATGCACCAGACGCTCGTCGGAATGGGGCTGTCGATGATCGTCTCCGTTATCCTCGTCTACTTGTTGATGGTCGCGCTCTATAACAGCTACGTAGCGCCGTTCATCATCATCTTTTCGGTGCCGGTAGCCGCGATCGGTGCGATCGGCGCGCTCTTCGTAACGCACCGCTCGCTCAATCTCTTCTCGCTCATCGGCACGATTCTCTTGATCGGCATCGCCTCGAAGAACGGCATCCTGCTGGTCGACTACGCCAATACGCTACGCGATCGTGGCCTCGACAAACTCTCGGCAATCAAAGAAAGCGCGCATACGCGGTTCCGCCCGATCGTCATGACGAGCTTCTCAGTGTTGGCCGGAAATCTGCCTCTGGCGCTAGCGCTCGACCCCGGCGCCTCCTCTCGCTCGAGCCTAGGGATCGTCGTGATCGGCGGCGTGCTGAGTTCGCTCGTGCTAACGCTGTTATTGATTCCGAACATCTACATGTGGGTCGCGCCGAACGATCAGCCTTCGCCCAATGGCGCGGCTCACGTGTCGCCAGAGCAGCTCAAGGCGACGGTGCCGCAGACGGCGTAGGGGTTCCCGCGAGGCGCGGATCCGGGGGCTCTAACGGAAACGCAATATCGCTAAACGTGATGTCGGCGACGACCTTGAACGTCAGAAACGCCGCGTGCTCCGTAGCGCCAAAGGAGCCGTGCACGATGACCCAATGTCCGTCGATCACCTTGTAATCGAGCGAGAATGCTTCGTCGCCTTCGACCGAGCGCATTTCGATATGTGCAGGCAGCTGCGTGTTCGGATCCTCGAGGACTTCGGCCGGATAGAGGCCGTGTTGCACGCGCGGGGTTGGGTCGATGAGCAGATGCAACGCAGTGTCGGTGGAATCGGGTGCGTAGCTCGCCGCCCAGTAGCTGGAGTATGCGACGACGACGTTGACGCTGGGGTCCGGCTCGGGTATCGGAAAGAGGTATGGTCTCCCACGTTGTATCGTGATATCGACTCGCTTGAGATTGGCAAAGTAGCCAAAATTGAAGTTGGAAAAAGGGTCGAAGTACGCGACGATTGGGAACGCCTGACCGGTGCGTTGCTCGCCGTTGGGCAAGTCTTGCATAACGGCAAAGTTGTCCGCCGCCCGCACCGCTATCGACCGATCGATACTTTGCGCCCGGCCGAGCGTAGGCGCAGTCACACGCGTATGCTCCGTGTAGGTCATGTAGACCGGCGGGTTTGCGTCATAAAATGCGCTCGTGCGGTTGATCAGGAGCGCAAGGGCGAGGTCGGCAGTCATCATCGCGAGCCCAAAGCTTCGGCGGCGGGAAGGCGAGTACCGGTCCGTTAAATGCGTTTGGAATGTCAATCACAGAAAAGGAAGCGCGCTTTGGGCGGATCGTCGAGCTGCGGCGGGCCATCCATCGCCGGCCGGAGCTGGGCTTTGAAGAGAACGAAACGGCGGCGCTGGTGGAGCGGGAGCTCGACGCTTTGGGAATCGCGCACCGTCGCATCGCCACGACCGGCGTTGTCGCAAGAATCGACGGCGCCGTCGGCGGGCGCGTCATCGCGTTACGTGCCGATATGGATGCGTTGCCGATCTTAGAGAAAACCGGCCTGCCGTATGCTTCGGAGATCGACGGAAAGATGCACGCCTGCGGACACGATGCGCATACCGCGATGCTGCTCGGAGCCGCGGCGGAGCTTCAATCGCAGCGAGACGAGCTGGCGGGCAGCGTCGTGCTGATCTTTCAACCGGCAGAAGAAGGGCCGGGCGGCGCGCTGCCGATGATCGAAGCCGGCGCGCTCGAGGACCCCGCCGTTGAAGCCATCGCAATGCTGCACGTCGATTCACGTCTCGACGTGGGAACGATCGGGATCGTGCCCGGACCGGTTAATGCTTCGGCCGACGAGCTCTACGTTAACGTTCGAGGAGTTGGCGGTCACGGCGCCTACCCGCATTCTGCGGTGGATGCGATTCCCGCTGCGGCTGCGATCGTGCTTGCATTACAGAACGTCGTCGCACGCGAGATCGATCCGCTTGCAAGCGCCGTCGTGACGATCGGAACGATTTCCGGCGGATATCGCAATAACGTAATTGCGGATGAAGTCAAGATGAGCGGGACGCTGAGGGCGCACGACCCGGCCGTACGCGATGCCCTCGAAGCGCGAGTTCGCCGCATCATTGCGGGAGTGGCCGCTGCATACAACGTCGATGCGCAAGTGCAGGTAGTGCGCGGATATCCGCCGGTCGTCAACGACGAACCGCTCGCGCAACGCTTTGCCGACTACGTGCGCGCTCACAGCCCCCTACGGGTGGAACGACCGCAGCCGACGATGGGCGGTGAGGATTTCGCCTATTTTGCGCAACGCGTGCCGGGCCTCTTGATCCGCCTGGGCGTGCGCAGCGAGTCGTCCGGTGCCGTGCATCCAGCTCACAGCCCGCTCTTCCGTATCGATGAAGACGCGTTGCCGGTGGGCGTCACCACGCTGGTTCTCTTTGCGCGATCGTTCGTGGCCGTGGACTCCAGTTCATAAGAATCCACGTATAAATGTGCATAAATTCATAAAGGACGGTTAAGGGCGTAGCCGCGAATACTCACGCCACTATGCTCATCGCAGATACTGCTTTTGTGACTGGGCTTCAATCGCACAGTGCCGGTCTCGAGCTCGATTGTCCCGCCGAGGACGCCTTCGCACTTCTTTGTGCCGTCGAGAAATGGCCGGTCTGGCTTTCGTTCTTGCGTAGCGCGCGGCGTCAGAGCTCGCAGTCCGAGCTGAACGTCGGAAGCGAAGTGGTGATTCGCTCGTGCCTGCCCGGCGATGAAGAACAGCTTTTTGAAGTAGACGCGTTTATCGCGAACTACCGGCTCTCTCTGGTCGGCGCGTTTTCGCTGCGGCGGCGTCTCGATTTCCGGATTGAGCGCCGAACCTCGCGCTCGAAGCTGCACGTGCTGCTTGCGTATCCCGCCTATCATGGAAAACTCGGGGGCCTCCTGGATCGCTGGCAACGGGGCCGGCGCTTCTCTAGCGCCCTCGACGACTCGCTGATTCACTTCAAGGGGCTGGTCGAGTATAAACGCGATGCGCCGGTTTTGGCGGATTTCTAGAGAGGGAAGCAGCCGAGCTAGCAGTCATTGACCGTGAGTGCTAAGCTCGGTATACTCTGACCATGCCGCTCTATGACTACGCGTGCACGAAGTGCGGACGAACGTTCGAAGTGCGCCGCGGCTTTAACGAAACGCACCAGGATCCGTGCGCGGCCTGCGGAGCGCCGGTTCGCCGCGTTTTCAATGCCGCTCCGGTGCTCTTTAAGGGCTCTGGTTTTTACGTAACGGACTCTCGCCGAGCAGCGCCCGGCGTCAAGGCTGAAAAGCCCGAAAAGACCGAGAAGCCGGCCAGCGAAGGCAGCACGCCCGCGCCGAGCGCGCCCCCCGAGAGCGCGCCTGCTAAGACCGAGCCAAAGAAGGCCTCCGAGCCCGCCGCTTAGACTGTGCGAAGGCGCTCCAGCGCCCGCGAGAAGCCCGGAAAACTGACGTCCAGGCTGGTGTCGCTGTCGACCGTCAGCGGGCCGGCGGCGCACGCGAGGACGGCCGCCGCCATCACGATACGATGGTCACCATTGGTTTGCAGAACCACGCGCCCGGGAACCGGCGTTCCCCCGGCGATCGTCACGCTCTTGGGCCCTGCCGTCATGTCGATTCCAACCGTTCCCAGGAGCCGCTCGATCGCGGCGACTCGGTCCGATTCCTTCGAGCGTAAGGGCTCTATCCCGGCAATCGTCGTCGTGCCGGTCGCGAACGCCGCCGCGATGGCCAAGAGCGGCAGCTCGTCAATGGCTCGCAGAGCGAGATCGCTGTCGATCGCGGTTGCCCGAAGCGGCCGATACTCCACCGCGACGTCGGCGACGGGCTCGCCGCTTGAGCTCCGAGGATTGCGCAGTTCGATAGCGCCGCCCATCTGTGCAAGCGCATCGAGCAGCCCGGTTCGCGTAGGATTTACGCCGGTATTTTGAATGACGATCGAACTTCCGGGCGTGATTGCGGCCGCCGTTACGAAGAAGGCTGCCGAAGAGAAATCGCCCACGACCTCAATCGCATTTGCTTGCAGCGGCTCGGGTCCGAGACTGACGGACCGTCGGTCCCATTCGATCTTCGCACCGAGATAGGCAAGGAGCCGTTCGGTGTGGTCGCGAGAGCCGCGATCGCCGTCCACCCGCACCGGAACTCCCGCGAAGAGACCGGCGAAGAGCAGTGCCGATTTTATTTGAGCCGATGGCGAAAGCAGAATAAAATGGCGCGTTTCGATTTGCGGCGTGCCCTCGAGCTGTACTGGAAGGCATCCGGCGGTCGTCTCGATCTTTGCGCCAAAGGCGCGAAGTTGCGCCGAAACCGGCTCCATCGGGCGGCGCCGTAGCGACTCGTCGCCATTAAATCGAGCCGCAATGCCGGCTCCGGCGCAGGCTCCCAGGAGCATCCGGACCGTCGACCCAGAGTTCATGCAGTCGAGCGAGTGCCGTGGCCCCGCGAGCGATGCCGGGTGCACGACGCGTTCGTTGCCGGCGTTCTCGATCCGAACTCCCAGCGCGACGAGCGCGTCGCGCGTGGCCTCGACGTCGCGGCCCGGATTGAGATTGGAGACCACAAGCGGCGCGTCGCAGCGAGCGCCGGCGATAAGCGCCCGATGGGAGATGGATTTGTCCCCGGGAACGCCGACGCTTCCGCGCAGACGGCCCGAATGAAAAGTCACCAAAAGGAGTCCCTCAGCATTTCGTAGCAAGCAGCGCGGAACAATCTAGCTCGTTTGCAGGCTGCTTTTTCACACGAAAGGAAGCGATGAATAAACAAGATCTCGTGCGCTCGGCGACGGAACGCCTCGGAATTTCGCGCAAAGATGCCGTTGAGCTCGTCGACGGCCTTTTCGATGACATTCAGGCGTCGGTCGTTTCGGGCGATGCGGTCAAGATTCCCGGTTTTGGGCAGTTCAAAGTGAGAGACCGCGCGGCCCGCATGGCACGAAATCCCGCAACGGGAGCACAAGTAAAGGTCCCCGCGAAACGGGTTTTCAAGTTCCTCCCCGCCAAAGCGCTCAAGGAAGCGGTCATGTCCAAACGTGGACCGCGCGCCGGTACGGCGCGCAAGAAGAGCAAAGCGAAAACCGGAAAGGCCGCAGCCGGCGCCAGAAAGACCACGACCAGAAAGAAGCGGTAAGCAAAGTTTTCCAGCGCCGTTGCTGGTTCTAGGAGTTATTTAATGTCACGTTTACATCTCGTCGTGTCGAGCCTTGTAACGGCGTCGTTACTCGCTGCTTGCAGCGGAGCCAACACGGCTGCGCCGGTTGTCGGCATTCCGCAGGCGCCCTCCGGCGCCGTGCATTCTAAACTTCCAAAGTTTCTCCGGTTGGGACATACGCCGCCTCGCCCGCCGCCGCATCGGCATGTCGTAACCGCCGCGATGCGCGAGCGCGCGAAAGCGGGCGGCTGGGAACAACTTGCCAATTCCGCCCCGTGGACGAACGGCGCCGGCAGCCAGCTCTTGATGACGGACGGCACGGTTTTAGTTCAAGACTATTGCTCGCCGAACTGGTTTCGGTTAACCCCCGATAGTACGGGAAACTACCAAAACGGCACATGGACCGAGATCGCGGGAATGCCCTCGAACTACGGGCCGCTCTACTTTGCATCGGCGGTGCTTCCCGACGGGAAGTTGATCGTGAATGGCGGCGAGTACAACTTCTGCTCCGGCGATGAGACGACTCTGGGGGCGATCTACGATCCGATCGCAAACTCCTGGACCGCCGTCTCTCCTCCTAGCGGATGGCCACAAATCGGCGACGCTCAAAGCATCGTTCTTACGAACGGCACGTACATGATCGGAAACTGCTGCACGAACGTTCAGGCCCAGCTCGACGAATCGACCATGACGTGGACTCAAGTCGGAACCGGCAAGCACGACAACAATAGCGAAGAAGGTTGGACGCTGCTGCGCGACGGGGACATCCTGACCGCAGACGTGATCGACGCGCCCTACTCGGAGCTGTTTAATCCAGC
>PMUK01000060.1:0-4374 GCA_003166915.1 Candidatus Cybelea palsarum | reverse complement strand
CCGATGCGCCGTCGACGCTGCTGATTGACGGAACGGTCATGGGGGTAGGCAGCCCGGGAGTCTATCAAACGCCTGCGTCGTTTTACATCTTTAACGGCAAGAAGAACGTCACCATCGCTAATCCGCCGGATGTATCAAACGATTCGAGCTACAACGTACGGCTATTGATGCTGCCCACGGGTCAGGTCCTTGAGGACGACGGCTCAGGCGACGTCGAGATCTATACGGGCAACAAGAAGCCAATGACCAGCATCGCCCCCGTCATCGTGAAGGTCCCGAAGACCCTTACCGCCGGGAGCACTTACAAGCTCTCGGGCCGGCGCCGNNAAGCGAATTTCTACGGCGACGACGACTCGCAAGCGACGAACTATCCGCTTGTCCGAATAACCAACGTCGGATCGGGAGCCGTCGTTTACGCTCGTACGCACAACCACAGTTACATGGGCATCGGCTCGAATCACGTCGTCTCGACGATGTTCGACGTTCCGTCAACCATCGGCACGGGACCCAGCACGTTGGCCGTTGTGGCGAACGGGATCGCATCGCAAGCAACCAGCGTCACGATCCAAGCGAGTAAGTAGCGTAACTAAGCGAATCATCGCAGCTGTCGCGGCAACGGTGCTTACCTGCATCGTCCCGCGGCCTGCGGTTGCGGTCGATACCATCCCCTTTACGCAAGTCAACGGCGGATTGATCGAAGTTCAGGGTTCGGTCGACGGAGCGGCGCCCGTGCCGATGCTCGTCAACCTTGGGGCCGGCGTCGACGTGCTCTCGACTGAGCTGGGCCGGCGATTCGTCGTCGTTAAGGGCAAGTACGTGAGCCTTCGGCTTACCGGGGAGCGCGTCGATCTGCCGATCGGAAACGTCCTCACGCTGGCGGTGGGCCCCGTGCATTTGGAGGCGCCGAACGTGGGCATTTGGAACGGCCTCGACGGCACTGGAATCGGCGGACTGATCTCGGCGACGGCTTTTCGCAATATCGCGACGACGTTCGATTTTCACAATCATCAGATCGTCATCGAAGACGCGCAGACGTTCCCGGACCGTATTCGGCCGGCCATCCGGCTTCCCGTCATCTTGCAGGACGATCTAGGGATCGCGCTGGGTATCTTCGCACGCTTTGATTTTGGCGGAAGCAAGACCGGACTCTGCGAAATTGATACGGGCTCGCAAGGCATCACGATCGACAGAACGTTTGCGGCCTCGCTCGGGCTCAATCCAAGCGGCGGTTCGAGCGTTCGCGTCGCCTCGATTTCGCTCGACGGCGCTCGTGAAACGGCCGTCGACCAACAGGTAAGCGTTGGGAACCTGATCTACGACTGCGACGTCGGGAACTCGTTTTGGGAGGGACGTACCTTCACGCTCGATCTCCCAAATCTACGTATCTACGTAACGACGTCTCCCTAATCCGACCCCGCCTGGCAGGACTCGCGCGCATTAATTGAGTAGGTTGCCGACGGGAGCGTTGCCTTTGTGGCAGCGCTGCTATTGACACTCCGTTTGGTTTTTATGAACCACGCCGACGCTTCATGAGGTTGCGCTTGGATGAGTAGGGATACGCGCCTCGTTTGGTTCGCCGTCATCTTCAGCGGTATCGCCGCGGTCTGCAGTTTTCTCGTCGCCGGGGCGGTCCTCTTGGTGACGTACGAAGCTCGTCAGCAGACGAAGACCGTGGTGGCGGTTCCGTCGGCGGAGTCGGTTGCCGATGCCGTTATCAGAACGTGCGGCGTCGAGCGTACGTCGCTGATGCGTACCGGAGACGATCTTTTCTTGATCGACGGCGCTGCCGGCGCCTCGCGCTATATCTCTCACGAAGAACGCGGCGCGCTCGTCGCGGTATCGGCCTCTCGCTCGAAGTATTTCTTGGAGTGCCGGCTAAAGAACCCGACTCGCGCGTCGATCTTTAACGTCACCTTCTATTGCGGCGTATCTTATCACGATGGTAGGGTGCGGACGAGAAAACACAACACCGACGCGATTGAGGTCATCGGGCCCGGAAGCACTCGAACGATCTGGATCGAGGACAAGGATAACGACTCGGTCATCGTTCACGATCCGGGGCGCGTTCAGTACTACCGATTTCCGGATATGGATACGCTTCAAGATCAAGCGCTGCAACCGCCGGACGATGCGTTCTGGACGTTAAGCCGGGACGCGGATCCCGTTCCCAGCCAATAGGGCAACGGCGCGAGAGCCCAGGAAGCTCACTGCTAGCGGTACTCTTGCTCCACAAAGTGGTGAATATCTGCGCCTGCAGCCATGCTGCTGAGTAACGATTCCAGCGACGCCGCAATGCGGGACTGAGCGTCGGTGATCGCCGTCAGCTTTTGCGGAAGGAGCGGCGCGTCGACAAGCCCGGCGATCACGGGCGCCATATAGTCGGGACGCGCCGAGTCGGAATTGGTGAGCACGACGACCGTCAGCGAGTCATTGGGGTACCGCGAGATCTGGCAGGTGAAGCCTTGCCACGCGCCGCCATGTTCGATGAGGCGATGTCCGTTTTGTGCCGTGATTTCCCACGCGAAGCCGTAGTTGTCGCCGTTGGGCTTTCCGTCGTTGAGCTTATACACCGTCCACATCGCGTCCAAGCTTGATTGCTTGAGCAGTTGCGTCGTGTACAGGGCGGCATCCCATTTCGCCAGGTCCAAGACGTTGAAGTACAGCGCACCGTCGGCGGTGGAGTTGAAGGTCGGCGACACCCAGTCTTGATTCTTGAGTGCGTCGTCTTCCCACTGATATCCGGCTGCGCGGTTCGGGATGATGTCCGCATCGCTGATGAGTCGTGTGGAGCTCATACCCAGCGGCTTGAAGATGCGCTTGGCGAGATAATCCGCGTAGAACATGCCGGTGACCCGGTGGATGAGGAACCCAAGCAGCACGTAGTTTGTGTTTCGATAATTCCACTTTGCGCCGGGCGCATTCTCGATCGGCAGCGCTTCGATCTTGTGCAAGAGCTGGTGTTCAGTGTAATCCAGACGCAGGTAGAACGGCCCCTTCGGACCCGTTCTCTCTGGCGATTCGTACTCCGCCAATCCCGAGGTGTGCGAAAGCAGATTCTTGATGCGTATCGGTTTCCAACTCGCCGGTGCGCCGGGAAAGTACTTAGCAACGCTGTCGTCGAGCGAAACGCGGCCTTGTTCCACTAGCATCATGATCGCTGCGCGGTTATGAGAATGCGTTCGGCGGCAGCGGGGGCGGGCTCACTGGGGGGAGCGGCGGCGACGGCTATTGCGAGGGCTTCTTCGGGGGCAAAGGCGGCGGTGGTGGCACGCAGAGCTCGGGCGGCGCCGGGGGCGCGGGGAGTAACGGCGGGTCGCTCGGCTTGGGCGGCACCGGCGTAGGCTACTGCGGCGGCACAACCGGCATCCGGTTCGGCAGCGGCGGAGGCGGGGGTGGCTATTACGGCGGTGGGGGTGGCAACGCCGGCGCCGGCGGCGGTGGCGGCTCGGGTTTCGCGGAAGCGAGCGCGACCAACGTGATCATGAATAGCGGCGCGGAATCCGGCGACGGCTTTGCAACGTTATGCTGGGGGTATAGCAACAACAAATGCGGCCCGAAGGATCCGTTGAGACGGCAGCACGGCAAGCCTCTGAGAGCACGTCAGATAATTCTTGTCCCCCACACGTAGCAGAACATCGAGCCGCTCGCGAAACTGCGGGCGGCTCTTTACGCATCTGGCTGTGCAGCTCCGCACGCTCTGCCCCTCTGCACGGCTTTCGCGCTTGCGAGGCCGTTGCTGCTAAGCGGCTTAGATGGGCGCGCAGGTTCGCTCGCATTGCAGCTACGAGCGCCTCGCACGTTACGCTTGGCTTTTTGAAACGTAGAACGGGTTACAGACTGCCTTGAGCCGCTCCCACTGGTCATGGCTTACCGCTAAGCCTCGGAATGGTTCACGAAAAAGGCCGAAGAACTGCGCCAGGGCATCGCGCCGACTGACGATCGGATAACCGTCGAGCAGTATCTCACGCAGTGGCTCGTATCGGTCGCCGACTCGATCTCCGGCTCGGCGCTCCACGCGTACAAGAACCACGTCGAGAAGCACATCATTCCGGCGCTCGGCACGGTACGCCTCACCGAGCTTCGGCCGGAACACCTGGAGCGCGCCAAAGTGAAATGGGCAACCAGCGTGCCCAGGCGACAGAAGAAGGGGCTTCTATCGGCGCGCACCGTGCGTCACATCTACGAGACGCTAAACGTCGCCCTGAACCGAGCAAAGCGTCAGCGGCGCATCATCGTCAACCCTTGCGAGCTTCTCGATCCGCCGCGCGTTGAGCAGAAGGAGATGCGAGCGCTAGATGCCGAGGGCGCTGCGGCGCTGCTCAAGGCGTGCGAGGGAAGCATCATCGGCGCAGCGATCGTGACGAGCCTCGGCAC
>PMUK01000240.1 GCA_003166915.1 Candidatus Cybelea palsarum | reverse complement strand
GCGCGTGGAAATCCAGGCTAGGAGCGTCGGAGGGACGCCTAGGAGCCAACCGCATTGGCGAGCTACTTCGTGGGACAAAGGGGACAAAACGGGGGACAACTGGCCGCAAAGCAGATCGGCACGCTGATCGGCGGCCAAAGAAAAAAGCCTTGTAGTATAAGGCTTTTATCACTGGTGGGCCGTCCAGGCTTCGAACCTGGGACCTCATGCTTATCAAGCATGCGCTCTAACCAACTGAGCTAACGGCCCGCGCAGTGGGAAGCTCCGGCTTCGCCCCCTCTCCGTGCCTCGCCTCCGAACGAAATTCGGCACGAATCCGAGAGAGGCTCAAATCAGGGCGATCCACTTCTTGGTGATCTCGTCCTCGGCCTTACGCATCTTCGCGACAGGACGAAAAATCAGTCTACCGCGAGAAGATGGGTCGGCAAAGAGACCTCCAAACGCTGGGCTTTCTGCCAGCACGCCGTCAAAGGCACGCGCCAGCTCCTGCTGCAGCTCGACGGTTGTTTGCGCCCAGAGGTCAGGGAGCTCTTCGATCAGTTGGGCGAAGGAGCAGCTGGTCTGCTTATACTCGGCGTCCCGAACACGCGCCGTTCTGGCTGAGCTCAGCGCCGCTTCGGCGCTAGGGCGTTGAACATCGAGCTCAGCAAGACGGCCGCGAAGTTGGCTCGCATCAAGTTGCGCTTCTTCGGCAAGCTTCCAGGCAAGCTGTGTCCGTTTCTCGGCGTCGGCGATGCGTCGCAGGGCATCACGTTCGACCGTTTCCCAATCCGCGGGGTCCTCGTCCTTGGATGGAACAATCAGCGTCGGATCCGCCCGCACCGAGCGCAACAATTGCACAAACTCGGCCTCAAGGTTGTCGGCGCGGTGGCCAGGGTGGGACTTTGCTCCGGGCTCGAGGGTGTGGTGCCTACAGACATAGTAGCGGGTTCGGTACTTTGATTCGCCTGAGCAATGGCCGGAGAGCAGCTTGCCGCAGGTGCAGCGCACAGCGCCCTGCAGTGGCCAATCCCAACGTTTAGGAGCGCGAGCGCGGAAGTCATTCTGGCGACCGGCCTTGGTTCGCTGCCATTGATCTTCGGAAACAACCAGGTTGCGTAAGGTCTTGGAAACCAGAATGCTCTTGATCGTAGAGACGCTCCAACTGTAGGGCTTGTCGGCGCCATCGTTGGTGCGCTTTGGCGGCGCGTTCACTCGGGCCCAACGCGCCAAACGCGTGTAACCCCAGCGTTGCTCCGCGAGTGTGAATATCTGGCGAACGATCTGTGCTTCAGGCTCGAACGGAACCGCCTTGCCGTCGACGAGAATGACGCCATAGGGAATGGTCCCGACGTGCTTTCCCTCGGCACGCCGGCGCGCGTGTACGGCCTTCCACTTGTCTGAGCGAGCCGCATTCTCCATTTCCGCGGTAACCAGTTCAAAGATGGGACGAAGAGAATCCATTGCCGTTTCGAGCTTGACATCGCCGTCTTGACGGGTGTGCAGCAACACTCCGAGCTTGCGAAGGCGGGCGACCGCCGCGATGCAATCCAGCGCCACTCGTCCCACGCGGTCGATTCGGATCATCAGCACGCGCTTCGGGCGAGCGGCTTTTGGCGTTCGCTCGAGCTCCTCGATGAGGTTGCTAAGGATCTCGCGAGTGCCTTTGGCGCCCGAGCCGACGCCGGAAAACTCTCGCGCGATGACCCAGCCGTTGCGCACGGCGGTTTCGCTTGCCCATTGCTGCTGGTCCTCAAGCGTCGCCTCTTGCGGTGACGACGAGACCGCCGCGTACGACCAAACCGTGATAGGTGCTGTCACTCTACGATGTCTCGAAACCCGGCGTCCGTTAGTTGTAAGAGATCGGAAAGCGCAACAGTGTCGGCTGGGCGTTGATTCGCACGCCGTTGGGGACGTCGACCATCTGGATGTCCAACCAGCCCAAGGTCGCGACGATGCGGCTCTCCTCAGAGTCAAAGCAGATGAGAGCCTGGGTGCGGTCAGTCCTTTTGCACCGCCGCTCACGCGGCGGCGGTCGCACCTCGCCGAACTTTATCGTGATCAGTTTATAGGCCACGGTACCTCCCTCCGGATTTGCAAGCGCCGGGTCTTTCTGCAGAGCATATTGGCATATCGCGAACACACGTTCGTCTGCTGCCAAGCTCGGTGTGTAGTGACCCACTGTGAGGGCGAAGGTTTCAGCAGAGGGCTCGTAGCGCACGGAGCATATCCGGGTGACGGCTGGGTCGTAGGCCGGGGCCCCTCGGGAGGCAAGCGATGCCCCGGTGCCTGTGAGGCAACCGTGCATAATAACCCATCTACCGGCCACGGTGAGATCCGGGCAGCATGGTCCCGCTCGTTCTAAGGGTTTTTCGCTCTTCGCGGATGGCCCGCGCGACGCGTGCCAGCTGTGCGACGGCCGGCGTGACCGCGACGATCACGAGCTGGCCGTCAGTGCGTCGGAGAAGGGGCGACTCGTTTGCCGGCCTCACCTGAACGGCGGTCGGCGGCTGGCCTGGTGAAGGCGTTACACTCATGAGCGCGGCCTACGCCACCAGCCGGCGCCAGAATTCGGCCGTGTCCGGTTTCCTCAGCGAGGCGCGCCCCGGCCGCCTGCACTTGCTGATTGAGGACGCCGAGCCGCCGGTTCAAGGCTGAGGCGACGCCGAGCTTTACGGCATCTGAACCTCTCAGGAGGGCGAAGGAAGGACGCGGGGAGAGGCCTTCTAGGCGGCCATCTCGGCCCCGGAAGCGTTGCCGTCTACATCGGACCTCGGAGCCGCGACCCTCCCGAACGCCTGGCGTCATGAAACGAGCAAGGCTCGCGTCCGCGCGCCTCGGGACTGCAATGAATGCCGGTTCAGCTGGCAACTCGGGGCTGTTTTCGACGCGCCGACGGGCTCGCGGGGCCGCCCGCTGGACAGTCCGTGAAGCTTCCCGCCTCCGCGTTTCGCGTCGAAGCGGCGAGTTGAATTTGAAGTTTTGAGCACCCTCGCACGTGACCATTTTTGGATGATCGGCGCGGGATGCGTATTAAGGTGCGCGCACACGCGCGCGCGCGTTGGGACCCTGGAGAAGTCGACGAATGGGTCGAAGCGAGGGCATCGCTATCGCGCGGAGCGCGTCGGGCGAGCGAAGCCGCAGACGACCGTCCACGAACGGACACAAGATCCAGCAATCCGTCGCACGGCCGAGCGAGGTCGCAGCGAAGCAGCCAAGGCGCGGTGGCGCCTCCGTAAGCTAGGCCCTTGACATCCATGATACGCGCGCGTGCGTCGAGGCTTTACGCTACGTCGCCCGCCAGCGATGTTTTACGAACCAAGAAAGGCGCATGGCATTGCGATCCCGCAGATGCCGGGCTCTACGCTTGATACATCTTACAGACTAGATCTAAAGGTACCCGCCCTTCCGCCGGAGGCAATGGAAGAGCGTTATTTGGCGCTCGCTGCACTCGACGCGCCCTCAGACGAAATAGCTTCCGTTCAGGAAAGTTTTCGACTTAAGCTGCACTCTGGTAATACTGTATTGGAATACCCGTTTGACTTGCAGCTAACGGTAGCTCTTATCAATAAGGATAAGCCAGCTGAGAAATCGGCGAAGCAATTGCCCACCAAGAATAGCTAAAGGCTCGGCGTTATTTGCGGTACAGCGTCGAGGTGGCAGAGCCGATCGAAAGGCACAAGCGAGGCTTGCCGAGATGCGAGCCGCCGGGCTCAATCCAGGGCATGGAGGCGAGGCTGCGAAAGCCCGCGGAGCGGCCCTCGCGAGAAACAACCGACTCCGGATTACCGGGCACGCTACCAAGTCCAGATAAAGCACGGCTCTTTTGACGCAAAAGCAGTAATCCACGCTACCGCACCGTTGGGATTGCAGAGTTGAACGATACGGGAGATTCTAGCCTTCGAGACTTCATAAAGATTGGCGACGAACAGAATATCAACACTTCGTCGCTACCATGGCATATGTGGGGCGGCTTGGCGTGGACCTTTTCCGATTCAGCATTCACGAATCCATTTGCGCCTCATCCGAGAGGTCGCGCGAACTTTATGGTCACCATCTCGTTGCGGAGCAATGCTCAGGGTAATTCGTTTCCAGCGTTGACGACCAACCGCGCCGACTATATGGGGGATTCTGAGCTACTCCTTCCAGAAAAGGAAGAAGAGCGGGCCCTTGTATTTCGTTTTCCTGAGGTTGATGCTGCCTGCGCCGTATTGCAACTTCTTGAAAATCCCGATGGTCGGCTCGGCGCGTTGGGCGTCGTAGTCTTCGACACGCCTCGTTTGCTCGACGCATACCGTACCGCACAAATGGCGTTCAATCGTTTCGCCATTGGAGTCGCTGTGAGGCGCGAGATACCAATTCGGAAGCTCGCGACGCTGATTGAACGCATTGAAGGCGACCACGTATCAGAATGCGCAATTGTTTCGCCAGTCGGTTACCCTCTAACGAGATGTGAAGCCACACTTGTCTATCCCGAGCCATTGCAGCGGCTGTTCAGTAATTATGCTGAAGCGGTTAGATCGACGTCACCATTTTACTCCTTCTTATGTCTCTTCGCGATAGTTGAGTTTGTAATGAGGGAGCAGCGGGAATATCGACCGAGAGTTCCTTGAAGCGCCCTGATACCAGCGCTATCCTACGACAACGCACCACAGTGGTTAGGGGCTGCTATGGCAAGAGAACTCAACCTCGATCGCCTTACGCCTGCAGACAGTTCGACCCTCGCGCGCGGACGCGATCGAGCGCGTGCGCGTGATCGAAGCGAACGCTGCGGCGCTGTACTTCCCGGCCTGGCGCGACGTGCGGATTCGCTTTCGCGATCGTGACCTCGCACGAATCCCGGCACCATGGCTTCGCTGCGATTCACGTGCCTCGGTGCTGACCGGTGCACCTCGCGCGGCAACCTCGCCGATCAATGCCATGCGGAACTACCTCTTTGCGTGCTTAGAGTCAGAGGCGCGCCTCGCACTGCTCGCACAGGGGCTTGATCCCACGATGGGCGTACTGCACGCCGATCAGCGCAATCGCGATTCGCTCGCACTCGACACGATTGAGCCCGTGCGCGGGGACGTGGAGGCGTTTCTGCTCGATCTTTTGGAGGATCGCGAATTCGGCTCGCGATTTCGGCGAGTTACCGAACGGTATTTGCCGGATCGCCGCGCCGCTGACGCATGAGCTCGCACTTGCGCTGCCGCATTAGCGCGAATGCCTGCGGCCGATCGCGGCGCGCCTCGCACAAAGCTTCCGCGAATCCCTCGTCACCAAAGGCGCAGCGCCTCGCAGCCGATCGGTAAACGAACAACGAAAGCGGCGAATTGCCTCAGCATCCGATCCGTCGCCGCTATGCGCTACGCCTCGCAAGGCCTCGCGACCGCGACCGTATGCAACGCGCGTGTGGCGCACGCCAACCGTCGAAGCGCGACCGGCCAATGCGATCGCGTGTGCGATATGCGGCGAGCCCGTGCTTAAGCGCAGACGCCGCCATTGCGACGCGTGTATGCCGAAAGAGCGCCGGGACATGGGCTGCGAGCGATCGAAGCGGCTCGCAGGGCGCTCGCCGCGCAGACCGAAGCTGGCCACGACCCACGGCGCAGCGCCGACGTGAACGGCGCGCGAGGCGAGGCGATCAGCGAAGGGCATCGTCGCAATCGCAGCTGGGCGCGCGAGCATCCGGACCAGCGCGACAAGGCGTGGTTCAAGCGCGAGATTGCGCCGAGGCTCGATGCGTTCTCGCTCAAGGAGATCGGCAAGGCCACGGGCTTGTCGCTCGCCACCTGCTCGCGTATCCGGGCTGGCGCGAAGGTGCCGCACCCGAGGCACTGGGAGGCTTTGCTTGCACTCATCGAAACCTAACCGCCATGGCGAGGAGCACATGTTCCGCGCGAACCGCGCGCCCGCGAATCGGCGCGTGGTTTCGATGTGTGCTGTTTGGACTGTTCTTCGTAAGTATACTAACTACCAGCGCCAGCAGAGAGCCCGTAGAAGCTTCGCAGTCCCCGTCGGTTGAGCGACTCGTCGCCCTCTGCAAACTGTGGAATGCAGTCCGTTTCTTCGATCCCGATCTTACGAATGAGACGGACCCACTTATCGATAGCGCGCTACTTGCCGCTCTTCCACACGTAAACGAACCGAACGGACTTGAGAAAGCGGCTCGGGTTATGTTGGCCCATTTGCACGACCCAATAACAATGCTAGACTCAAATACTCAGCTTGATGGTCCAACCTCAATACCAACCGCCAAGGAAAAGGGCGTCATCCGCATTGTGAACATAAATGGCTATCCCTCTACGAGCAACGTAGAGGCCTACTCGCAAGCTATTAGCCGCGTAATGACGCCAGCCGCTAGCACACGCGGCATAGTCGTAGACCTTCGCACGCCTACAGCGGGTTCGGATGCTCAGATCATGCTTGAGCTTCAGGCCTGGACTAAATCTGGCTTCCTTTCAGGCCTTTCATCGGTTCCGATCGAACTACCGCGATACGCAACGCGGCAGTATGTCGGTTTCACTACTGAAACAGAGTCCAGTTTGAATGCATCTGTAGTTGACGACCAGCCTGCACTAATCTCACCCCAGAGTGATGCGCGGGATGTTCCGGTAGCGATCCTTGCTGACCATACATCTCTTCTGCCGAGTGAGCTTACTGCGCTGGTAACCGCGGGGAAGGCCGCCATCTTCATTTCTGATGATAGCCGCGACGTGACCCTGGGTGGATCGACGACGATCAAGGTAAGCGACACCCTTTCCGCCGATGTGCGTCTCTCTGCACCGATGCCAATGCCTCCGACCCTTCATGGCGGGTTGCAAGAAGCTTCGGCATGGCTAGCAAAACCGACGATTAATGGCCCCGAGGCGACGAGAGAATTGCCCATTGCCAAGCGATACGCTGACAACGCCCTTCCCGATTCGGAGCACCGAATGCTGGCGTTGTTCCGCATTTGGGGAACGATAAAGTATTTCGATCCGTACCAAAAGCTTATAACCGATTGGGACGGAGCACTTCGCGTAGCGCTTAGGGACGTTCAAGACGTGGAGACATCACTCCAATATGCAATGACGATCACCAAGCTCTACGCACACATAAACGACTCCCATGGATTCATCAGAGCTCCTGGGTTCGTCAAAGCCTTCGCCCTACCGATGCCATTCGTCGCGCAGGACATTCAGGGAGAACTGACGATTGTCCGGGTTGACCCTACGCTCGCTCGTCGCGACGGTTACAACGTTGGCGATGTGATTAAAACAATCGACGGGGAGACCACGGCGTCAAGGGCTACGCGTTTACTGCCGTATATTCCAGCATCTACAAAACAAGCAGCGAACGAGGCACTGGATCTTGATTATGGTCGAACACCTTCCTTGCTAGCCGGCCCAGTAGGTAGTACAGCTGTTCTCGGCTTGGAAGGACCCGGTGGCCACCTACGGGACGTTCGAATCCGCCGCCAATACGCTTCGCTAAAGATCTATGCTCGTACGCGACCGGCGGTAGATATTCTTCCGGGGAATGTCGGCTACGTCGATCTTCCTCGTCTCACGGCCCAGCAGGTTGACCCCGCCTTGGATCGCGTAGGCCGAGCGCGAGCGATTATCTTTGACCTACGTGGTTATCCCCCGCCGAACTTTTATGAACTTGCCTCTCACTTCACGCGCGTTCAGGTTCGTACGGCCCTGTTTTGTTTTCCGGTCGTCCACGCGCCGTTCGACGGTGACGAAGATTACTTGCCTGAAAGTCGCGACCTGTATCAGAGCGTCGCCCCGGCTGCTCCATTGTATGTGACACCCGTTGTTGTTTTGATTAACGCAATGGCGATCAGTCGCGCAGAGCACACCGCGCTCTTTCTAAAGGCTGCGGCAAACGCAACATTCGTGGGACAGCCTACAGAAGGTGCGGACGGAACTGCTGTAACCATTTTCGTGCCGGGAGCGATTACGCTAAACTTTACCAGTTACGGAGTGGAATGGCCCAACGGCACCCGCTTGCAAGGCGTCGGAATAATTCCGGACATTCAAGTCGCCCCAACGCGCGCCGGAATCTTGGCAGGCGATGACGAAATTCTCTTTGCTGGCTTGCGGGAAGCCCTCGTCCGTAGTCGAGGCACGGAAGCGACGATTACATTGGCGCTGAATAAGGAGCAACAACTAGAGCGGGATAGTGCGGTCCAAGGCCGACCCTAAATTCCCTCTCCACCGCTTCGCGAATGCGACGCCATGTCGGCGTTGCGGGCTCTGCGGCGCTGCGGGCATCGTGGCGTGGACCGGCACAGCCGCCGCGCGCGCCAAGCCAGACAGATCGGCATAAGCTCGCCCAGCAGCGTAGCCCCGGCCCGGCTTCGATCGCGGCGGCCCTTGTTGTAATCGGACTCTCGCCTATAACCTCAGCAGGACCCCAGGTCAGCGCGCTAAGTATTGCTTGTCAGGAAAGGAACGCCAGCATGCACAACACCAGCTTCAAGAGGATCGCATTTCTCAGCTTTTCAGGACCTGTTGTCATCATTCTCGGAGCGATTGTTTCCATTGCTATCGGGCGTGGACAAGTCGTTATGCTGCCAAGCACAGTGGCCGCACTAATATTCTATGGGGCCGTGATCGCAGTGGGCGCTGCGTGGCACGACGGCACCCCTCACCTCTTGGAATCAAAGTCGAAGTATGTTGCCGTTTTCGGCGTGGTGACGCTCGCACTAGGGGCGACGATTTGGCTTACTGCTACGCATGGGGTAGCAGGTCTATTGTGGCGGCCTGTGCTTACGGTGGCCGTTTGTCTTTGGCTCGGTGTCGTTGTGGCTTCGGTCATTCCCCAGCGAGCACTTGCATAAGGAATTTACACTTACAGCACCTCGCACCCATCGCACCGATTGACTTCGCAGCAGCCTCGCAGTTCAGCCTTTAATCGCGGCGCTTAACGCATTGCGCTTTGCGGACTTGCAGCTGCGCGGCAATAGCGGCGCGGATCACCTAACCCAGATCGGAAGCTTGTCACAAGCCTCATCAGCCCCGCGCCTCTGCGCCTCTGCCCCTCTGCACGGCTTCGCGAAAGCGAGGCCGTTATGCTGTGCGCCCGGCATGGGCGCTGACTTGGAGGTGAAAGTCCTCTGTGGAGCCTGGTCGTGGCAACCACTAGCCAAAGGCAACGGTGTCCGTCGTGAGGCGGAATCGGAAGGAAGCCGGCGGCAAATCCTCGCGCCGAGGAACACGAACCGTATCAGGCGTTTGCGTTCGGACGAGTTTGCAGCACAAAACGAAGTCCGATACGACCAAGGGGCGCAAGCGTAAATGCGGCGGCGACATGAGGAGAAAGTCAGCGGCCTTACCCGGGGAGATCTGTCGGTACGTCTTTGCACAACCGCGCCAGCGATGGCGCGCTGAACCGACAGAAGTCAGCCGAGGCCATAATACCGCAAGCAATTGCGGGAAGGGCCGAACATCAAACGGAGGTCGAACCGTGTCGAACTCGCAGCCCAAGCTCAGACCGCAGCAAACTTCGCAAGAAGCCTGCGATGCAGAGAATATGGTGAAGCCGGAAGGTATGCATCGAGAGCGTAGCGCGGGCGCGGTGCGAAACAGCGGGGAGACCTCAGAGACCGAATCGCTCATGGAGCAGGTCGTCGCCAGAGCTAACATGCTGGCGGCGCTGCGACGCGTCGAGAGCAACAAGGGCGCTCCCGGCAACGATGGGATGACCGTGGCTGAACTGCGCGGTTATCTCAAGACGAACTGGCCGCGCATCAAAGCCGAGTTGCTCGCGGATGCCTATAAACCGCAAGCCGTTCGCCGGGTGGAGATGCCAAAGCCCGACGGCGGTATCCGGCTCTTAGGCATTCCAAACGTCGTCGATCGCCTGGTCCAACAGGCGCTCCTTCAGGTGTTCACGCCGATCTTCGACCCCACGTTTAGCGCGTTTAGCTTCGGCTTTCGGCCGGGGCGCAGCGCGCACGACGCGGTTAAGCTCGCTCGTGACTACATCGAAGCGGGGGACGAATGGGTTGTGGATATCGACTTGGCGAAGTTCTTCGATCAAGTCAACCACGACAGGCTCATGGCCCGCATTTGGCGGCGAGTTAAGGACAAGCGCGTCTTGCACCTGATTCGGCGTTACCTGCAGGCTGGGGTGATGCTCAACGGCGTGGTGATCGCGACGGAGGAGGGAACGCCGCAAGGCGGCCCACTCTCTCCGCTACTCGCCAACATCATGCTCGACGACCTCGACAAACTGCTTGAGCAGCGGGGCCATCGATTCTGCCGCTACGCAGACGACTGCAACATCTATGTTCGCAGCCAACGTGCCGGAGAACGCGTGATGAGCAGCGTTCGCCGCTTTATTGAAGGGCGTTTGGGCCTGAAGATCAACGAGTCGAAGAGCAAAGTTGACCGTCCACGTAACCGGAAGTTTCTAGGGTTCAGCTTCTTTCGGCGTCACGGAATCCGGATGCGAGTAGCATCGAAAAGCCTGGAACGTTTCAAGACGCGCGTGCGGGAGATCACGGCACGCAGCAACGGATGGAGCATGGAGCGGCGTATCTACGCCCTTCGCATCTATCTACGTGGCTGGATGCAGTACTTCCGCCTTGCGGAAACGCCGAAGGTCTATCGGGAGCTCGACAGTTGGGTTCTCCACCGCTTGCGGCTGTGCCAATGGAAACAATGGAAGCGCCCACGGACCCGGCTTCGTAAGCTTCGAGCGTTGAAGCTCAATGAGGACGACGCGTGTAAACTGGCCGGTAGCCGCAGAGGCTATTGGCCGACAACGTGTGGCGCTCTGCATAAAGCAATGCCCCGCCGATATTGGATCGAGCGAGGCTTCGCAGGGTTGAGCGAGTGTTTCGTTCTTTCAGTCTGATGAACCGCCGGATGCCGAACTGCACGTCCGGTGGTGTGGGAGGGCGGTAGTCGCAAGATTACCCCCTACCCGATTTGCGGCTCCGATTGGCGCGTGGAGCTCGCATTGCAGCCACGCACCTCGCAGCGCAGAAGCCTAGCTCGCAGTGACCTCGCAGCTTAGCGGTTTAGATCGTGGCGCTTAACGCGTTGCGGCTTGGATCGCGGCGGCTTCGATCGCTAGCAGCTCAGCCAGCTAGGCTGCCGGGAGGGGGGCGCCATCTTTTTGCGGCCAACCCCTATCCCTCAACGCTGCGGCACCGTGGCATTTCTTGTACTTGTTGCGTCAAGTCGTGCGAATGAAATTCGAGCATTGGCGCCCTCGTGCGCACGCGCGCGCTGGCTACCGGAAACCCGCGAGGCAGGGCGAGGCTACACGCGAGAATGAGCGCGAGGACATGCCACGAGGAACTGCTTTGTGCTGCGTCGTACCCGCGCGCGCGACGGAGAACCCTCAAAACTCTTCCCCCGCTGAGCATAAAGGGGGATGCGATTCGCCGGCCGGGACAACCGTCGCGCTCATTGACCAATACGGCAATGAAAACCAAACCCTCGGTGGCCACCCAAGAT
>PMUK01000239.1 GCA_003166915.1 Candidatus Cybelea palsarum | reverse complement strand
GATTCCCGTTGGCGCTACCAAGCGTAGCTAGCTTTCGCAAACGATGGCGTCAGTACTGCGGAGCTCGTGAAGGCACATGCGCCGCACACGCGAGCGTCAGCATTGCTGAGGATTAGCTTACGGCGGGGCCTGACGTCTCAGCCAAGAGATGATCGTTTCCAGGACCGACGAATCGATGCGTTGCGCAACGTTGAGATAACCTTGAACCTCGGCCTGAAGCGTGCGCGCTGCCCCCGGCAGCAGTTTCATAAACAGATGCGTGTCGTTCGGGAAAACGCGCACGGTCACGTCTCGGTCATGCAGCTTTGCGGCATCGACCAGCCGAGGAAGGTCGCTTGCTAGAACTTGCAGATCCGCCTCGCCCTGGAGGATGAGCAGCGGAACGCGCACTCGTTGGACTATCGGAATCGGATCGACGTCCATCTCGCTGCGGTACCAGGCCATACCGGGGCCGGTTTTCTTGCCGCTGCGAATCTCCGCGAGTTGGGCGAGTTCTTCGCGTCGCGCAGCCGCGCGCTGCGCCGGCGGCGTCATTTCGAGCACCTGCTCCATCGAGAGCTGCCAAAGCGGTAACGCCGGCGCCGCCATCAAAATGATCCCGGCGACATGTGGATCGCTCGCAGCGACGGACGGAACCAACAGGGCGCCTTCGCTGTGCCCCAAAAGGTAAACGTGCTTGGCATCGACGTCTTTTTGGGCCTGAACGAACTCAAAAGCTGAGCGCGCGTCCGCGATCAAATTTGCGCGAGTTTCGGTTGAGCCGCCACTCTTACCGACGCCGCGCTTGTCGTAACGCAACACGACGAAGCCCGCGTTCGAGAGCGCATTGCTCAGTTGAAGAAAAATGTTGTTCGGGCCGATCGCCTCATCGCGGTTCTGCGGGCCGCTTCCGGCGACGAGAACGACCGCGGGGAACGGGCCTTGGCCGCTGCTCGGAACGGTCAATGTGCCGGCCAGGCGCGTACCATCGGTTGACGTGAAGGCGACGTCCGTACTGATGAAGTGTGGTGGCGGGGTGGGAACCGGCGTCACGACCGGCGCCGGTGAACCGATTGCGGTGACCGCTGCTGTTCGAGAGATCAGCGCGATTCTCGCCGTTTGCGCCGGAATTTCGACATCGTCGACCACGAAAGTCTGAGGTTCGTACCAATAGATTTCGGTCAAGCTCGCAAAGTCAAGTTCGACGGAACGGTCCGATGCCGGAACGCCGGATGGACGCGCCGAGGAAGTGGCGCGTTGCACCGTTCCAAGTACCGCTCGTCCGCCGGCGGTCACGGCCAAGGTCAGCGCGTTCGCCTGGGTCGCTTCGAGCAATGCAGGGAGCATGACCATCGTACCAACCAGATTGTCGCTTACGACCTCCAAGGGAGCGGTAGGACCCGCAGTGATGTCAAGCCTCTGCGCACCGGATTGGAGCGTCACCTTACCCGCACCGAAAATCGCGGTAGCGCTTTGCTTTGCGCCGGACATATTGACATCGGCGCGGTAGCCGATTTGACGCAGCGTCGAGCAATCGTACCGGCTGGTTGCGACTGCGCTGAAACTCTTGAGGGGGATGCTCGTGGACTCTTGAACCGTGACGGTCGCTACATCCGACGTAATCACGATGGTGCTTTGCTGAATCGTCAGGTCGCCGGCGGTGACGCGATAAGAATACGTTCCGTCAGGCGGGTGTATCGGCGCCGCCGTAGCCGCGTCCATCGTGGCAAGCAATGCAAGCGCAAGGAGCATTTTCATCGCGTAAGCACGGGCCTTTCGTAGTATCGTTGGACCTCCGTAGATTTCGATGCCGCCGAGGAGTTCCCGGCACCGATGCCAGCGAGACGCTCCCCGCTGAGCCTGCCGTGCATCAAGAATGCATCAGAGGGGTCCGAATCGGGTCGTTTCGGGCAGTATCGGTCAGGAACCAGGCATCGCGAAAACCCTTACTATATCGGACGTTTCAGCAGCCACACGGAACGGCCAGGACCGCTAGGAGGGATTTCGAATCCCGCTGGGGCTACCATTTCCGGCCTGTATTTACGGGCTTTTTTCATCACCAGCGGCTGGGCGTGGGCCCGTTGTGGGCCTGAGCCTGCGGCGAGCGCATCGGTGACGGTACTGCCGAGCAAGGAATCGAGCTGCGCCGCGTGCGCTTCTTGCAGAGACTGCGCGACATGCAAGTAGGTATTCGCGGTAACCGCAATCGTGCTATGACCTAGCGACGAGCTGATGAGCTTCAGGTCGGCACCGGCAACCAACGACAGCGATGCAAAGGAGTGGCGAAGGTCGTGAAGTCGCACAGTCGGCAACTTCTTGCGGCGCACCAAGCTATAGAAGCGGGAGCCGAACGTGTCGGGGTTCCACGGCTCGCCGCGCCGATCACTGCGATCGAATACGTAATCGTGGTCAGCCGCGCGACCCATGCCCTTGTTAATGCGAACCTCGCTTGGAGCGCCCTCTGCTCGCGCAGCGCGGCTACGACAAAGGGCGCGAGCGCCAACGTGCGCGCTGAACGGGCCGTCTTGGGGGGCTTCTCTCGAATCTGGCCTTTGACGAGTTCCAAGGTTCGCCGAATCGTCATGCGCGCCGCGTCGAGGTCGAGGTCGCCCCATTTGAGCGTTTCGACTTACGGCCGATAGCCGCGCTCTTGCGTTTCACCTTTCTGCTGCTTACGGATGTTTGGGCGTCTCCGCCCAACTTGTGCGCAACCAAGTTGTAGCCGATGGGACTCAACGCATATTCCCCCCCTGCCGCGTTGGTCCAGATAGCCTGCATTCTTGCTGTTCACGAGCGTAAAGTTAGCGTCTTTGGGCTTCCGAAACTTAGCCAGGTGGAAATACCTGTCTAGGTCAGCCTTGTTGACTGTATCTTTACGTTCGTCTGCGGGTGCTTCGTACTGCAAGAAATACGCAAGCACCGCCGCCATTTCGTTTGCCGAGCGCGGTTTCTTCGCTTCCTTGAATTCTATAATGGTCGGCACAACGCCGCGCGGTCGACGGACGGAACTTGCTGGCACCTCTGTGGTATCCGTCTCGACCAAACCACTTTCAACCTCAGTAACTGGCGGCTGAAGGTCAAGTCTCGTAAAAACATATGCTAGGACTCGCTGCCTCGCAGCTCCGTCAAGGTCTGAAAGGGCTGACAGGAGCACTTTCATCGCTTTAAGTTCGACGTCTTCCGTGTTTTCAGTCATGCAGTATCTCCTCAAGCTCACCGGCAAGGTGCACTACCAAAGGCGGCACGGGACTCTCGGTGCGGTTCAATGTCCGAGCAAAACGCAAAGCGTTCGTAACAGCAATCGCCATTAAAAGTTCTAGCCTTTTCTGGGTTTGAGTTGGGTCTCGGATGGCAGCTCTGGCCGCCGGGGTTCTATGCCGCGTTTGAGTTCCGGCTTGCGGTTGACCCACTTGAGTGGCTATGATGAGTCCCTGACAAAGGGGGCCGCGCTACTCTGTGAACGAGCCGTTCGTTATAAAAATAGAAGAGCCCGAATGGGATATTTCTTCTTGCGATCGCCTCGGTGAGCTAATCTCGCCCGCGCTTGACCATCCGAACGTCGTGATCGACCTGAGCGCGGTCGAGTATTTGGACTCAAGGAGCCTGGCGAAGTTCGTCGAGATGCGTCGTAAGCGAGTTCTCAAGCATGGTTATCCGCCTGCTCACTTGGTCCTCAAAACGAACGCGGGGGTTTCGCGTCTCTTTAGCATTACGGGGTTTGACCAGCTTTGGCCGATTCATGGTACGTTGGAAGCTGCCCTTGCTGCGACTATTCAGGAGCGAACAGCGGGCGCATAGTCGCGCCGTTGCGGTGCTCGACTTTAGGCCGCGTTGAGTTCCGGCTTGCGACTCGCAAACAAGCGGCTGACCACGATAGCGTAATCGCGCTGCCGGTGGGGGGTTCGGAACGTATGACCCTTCGGAATCGGGAGCGGCCGATCTGCGCCGTTCGGGATCGTTGGAGGTCTATGCACGAAGTAGACACGCCCATCTTCGACTTCGTAATGACCGACAAGCAGCGATCTCTCGGTGACAATCCGACGCCCGGCGCTTCGCACGCGGTGACAGAAAGCCCAGTCCTCGGCCATGCCACCCTGTTCATTGAATGGGTCAGTGCCGACGCGATCCAGTAAGCTCCGGCGCATGATAACGAAGTGAAAGCCGCAGTAACCCACCTTTGCGAGTTCACCGTGTTCCAAAGCCATTGGAGAGATAGCGCAGGAGCTGTCACGCAGCTCGTATGTGTTGCTGTCACTATACGCACACCGATGCGGTGCGAGTGCAGTCACCACGTCAACGCTGGGGTTCTTTTCCAAAATGCTTACCGCGGTATCGACGTGATCCCTGGTAAACCAAACGTCGTCGTCGATCCAAAGAACATACGGCTGTTCGGCCTCGCGGGCTTCCTTCGCAAGCTGATTGCGGGCTTCAACGACGTTACCCTCGGTGCAGACCTTTACGACGTGCGGATAACGCTTTCAGATGCTCCTGAAGGCAGAGTGCCGTTTCTTTCGAGAGCGTGCCGCGTGTTAAAATGCAGACGATTAGCCCCGGTTTTTGCTGTTCATTCATGTTGCGTTTACCGTACATTCAAGATAAGGTGTCGCTCATTCGTTGACGATTAGATCTCAACGAAAGGATGGTCACCGATCATTCGAGTTGCGTTCTGGTAGCTCGATCGCCGTAATGCCTGGGATGCTTGCGGTAAGGAAGGGACTGCCCGCTCTGTATGCGAACGAATAAGAATGAAACACGCGACTTACGTCGTCGTGGCCATGGCCTTTTCCGTCGCGGTCACGGCGTAAGGTCTCTCTCAGTCAATGAGTCGAGGTCAATACGAAGTCTTTTCGTACATCGTCAGCGCCCTTTGCGTCCTGGCGTGGGTCGTCATGCTCGGTCAGCTAGGCTCGCTCGTGCGTCACCGTGCCGTGTTCAAGAAGCGAATAGGAGCCGTGGGATTCGCCCTGACGTGGATGATCGCGTTCTTGATCGTCGCGGCTGCCAACCCCGTTGGTGTTTACAAAGAAGAGCGCCTCGTAATCGGAGCCGTTCTGATTCTGATTGTCTCGGGCGCGTTCAGCTACTTAACGGGTCGATACATCAAAGACTAGCCCCGATTTGGTATGGGATGCTCTCGGGATAGGCCGATTAGATTATGCAAATGGCACCGGACGATGTGAGGATGAGTTAGCTCTCGATCGTAAGATTGAAGTTGCCCGGCTTTCGTGGATAGTTTGAGATTGGAAAGTCATGCGGCGGTTTCCCGCTCAAAGATCGCCGGCGATCGATAGCCCAGCGCGGAATGCCGACGGTGAAGATTGTACCGTCCTTCGATAAAGTCGAAGATCGCCAGTTCCGCTTCCTTATGCGTGCGAAAACGGTGCCTGTCGAGCAGCTCGCACTCCAGCGTGGCGTTGAAGCTCTCGCACATCGCGTTATCGTAGCAGCCCCCGACCGATCCCATCGATGGGCGAATGTTCGCTTCCCGGCAGCGGGACCCAAACGCGATTGATGTGTACTGCGTTCCCTGGTCTGAGTGATGAACCACGTCGATTGGCCGGCGTCGATAGATCGCCATATTGAGCGCGTCGAGGACCAACTGAGTTTTCATGTTCGAGCTCGTCGCCCAGCCGACGACGCGCCGACTAAATGCGTCAAGAACGATGGCTAAGAACAAGAAGCCGGCGTAGGTCGGGACGTACGTGATGTCCGCTACCCAGAGCTTATTGGGCGCGTCCGCCACGAACTTGCGATCGACGAGGTCGGGAGCCGGTCGAGCGTCACGATCGCGCACGGTTGTGCGAATTCCCTTGCGGCGGCTAG
>PMUK01000090.1 GCA_003166915.1 Candidatus Cybelea palsarum | reverse complement strand
ACGTGTCGGGCGCGAGAGAGAGCAAGACGAAGTGGCCGCCCGAATCGGTCGTGGCGGTCGCGGTCTGCGAAGGAGAGACCGCTTGAACCTTCACCCCCGCTAATGGAGCTCCGGCGTTGTCGTGGATCGTGCCGCTTATGTTTCCGGTAACTCCCGCCAGTGCCCATGTTTCCTGGAACAGAAAGCTTACCAGAAGCAGAATCGCCACGCTCGCAAAACGGAGCGTTCGTTGCTGTTTCATGTGTACGTGTGTTTCCTCTTAATCGTAGCGTCGGAGTTTTTCGCGTCGCATTACGGCGCGTGTCACTCGCCTTACAAACTCCCGGTAATGCGACCTTTTGATGATCGTTGACGAATGCACGCGTCACGATACTTTCGCATCAACGATTTTCAATAAGTTCAAGTAATCTCAAATCGAGAAGCCGTCAAACGGTCCGCGCCTTTTGGGATTTCCTGAAGACGCAGCACCAAAGGCTGCGTATCCTGTTAGCCATGGCAGTATCGCCGATGGAACGACAAGTATTGACGCTATTACACCGCGTCAGGAAACCCGACGCTCTGGCGGCTGCGCCGTTGATGGCTTCCGTCTGCCGGCAAACCGGAATGGCGAATCCGGTTGGCGCGCTCGAGCGAATTGTCGAAGTCGCGCTCGCCGGCAATGACGCGCGAACGGAAAAGCTACGCAGAGCGATCTTCGAAGTGGACTTCAAGCGGACCGCGACCAATGCCGAGCTGGCGCGACAAAGCGGTGTCTCCCTGCGCCATTTTCAGCGCTGGAGGGCCGAGGCGGTTGCCTCGATCGCCCGGCACGCCGGCGGCCCTTTGGGATCGAGCGAGCCCGGCTCGCGGCGAAACGGCGCCTCTTGGCGTTTCAGACGTGAGGTTGCCGCATTTCTTGCGGCCCGCGACCGCGGCAATGCGCTAGAGATGCGCTGCATTTCTAACAATCTCGTACGCTTGGCGGAGGATGAAAAGTCGGCAACGCTCGCGCGGTCGTTCCTGCGCGACGCGAACCTGCGACTTGGCACAAAAGAGGCACTAGCGCCCCTCGACCGCTGCGCGCCGCAAGCGCTTTCATCTCGTTCCTGGGTCCGGATCGCAAACGAAGTCGAGCGCGCGCGCCAACTCGTGCTGGAAAATCGGATCGCGCCGGCCGAAAAGGTGGCATCGTCGGCCTGGAAACGTTCGGAGCTACGCGGTTTCCAAGGCTTGGCTGCGCGCTCCGCCGCCGTCCTCCATGCGACGGCGGTGGCTCGCGGCGGGTTCGCCGAAGCGCAATTTTGGCGGGCGCGAGCCGTCGATCGTCTTCTCCCGATTCAAGATCGTCTTTTGGGCGCCGGCCTCTTTCTGTACACGGCGTACGACGAGCGGCGCCGCATGGATCACGCGCTGGGCGACGTGCTCTACGAGCGGTTGTGCGTGATCGTGCCGCAGATGCTTGGCGACGGCGAACGGCAGCGCACTGCCGTCACCGGGTTGCTCGCCGCACTTTTTGATGCCCGGGTTTCGCCGAGTGCGATTGCGCGGGTTGCGCAAAGCGATTCGGCCTTCGCGCACTATGCCGAAAAAAGGTTGGAGCCCGTCGCCGAGATGCTAGCTCTCGCGCTGACGGCGCTGACCGGACTCTCCTGGGATGAAGCCTTCGACGGTCTGCGATTAGCGCTGGCAGATTGCGCGTCGAAACTTCGGCCGGCGGACCCGCGAACGATCGCAATTGCAGTCCCTAAGTCACAATCAGGCTCTATCGATCATTTGAAGTTTGATGATCAACGGTCAGGGGTCGAATATCTCGCCGGTCTACACGTTCGGTTCCTTCCGTTTCGATCCGGCACGGGGGCTGCTCACGAACGGAGCCGCCGTGACCCCGCTACCGGACCGCCTGGCGCAGTTGCTGGTCCTGCTCATTCACGCTAACGGCGACGTCATCGACAAGGAAACGATTGCGACGCAAATTTGGCCGGATACCGCCGTCAGCGACGGAAATCTCTCGCAACATATGTATATGCTCCGGCAGCTACTCGACGAGCGCGCGAACGACCGCACCTACCTCATGACCGTGCGCGGGAAAGGGTATCGTTTCGTCGCACCGGTCAGCATCGTGGCTCCCATACTGGCCGAGAGGGCGCTGCACGCGGCTGAGGATTCCGCGGATCGCATCTTCAACGGCGCTCCCGAAGCGTTCCACCATTACTGCCGCGGCTCGTACCTCCTGGAAAAGCGGACGGCGAGCGCGTTGACGGCAGCGGCCGAGCAGTTTGAAGCGGTCCTGCGCGTCCACCGAGATTACGTGCCGGCGCTCATTGGGCTTTCTCGAGCGCACGCGCTCATGGCCCAGTATTGGTACGCCAGCGGCTCGTATACGTTTCCCAAAGCCAAAGCCGCGATCGTTCGGGCGCTCGAACTCGATCCGTCCTCAGCCGAAGCCCGGGCGACCCTCGCGCTGATCCTGCTTTTTTGCGATTGGAACTGGGTAGAGGCCGAGCGCGAAATCGAAACGGCAGTTCGCCTGAACCCGACGTCCACGCTGGTCTATATGAACGCGGCATGGTTCAACATGTGCAAGGGTTCGGGCGACAGCCCCGTGCGCGAGATGCAGCGCGCGCTGCTGGTCGAGCCTTCATCGCCCGCGTTGCAGCTTTTTCTCGCCCGGATATTGCTGCACACCGGTCAGTGCCAGCGCGCGATCGGCGCATTCTCCAATTTGATCGAAAGCGGCGCCGATTTCGCGATCGCGCGACGTTACCGGGCTCAAGCCTTCATTCTCAACGGACAGCCGGCCGAAGCGATCGCTGATTTGGCTCTCTTGCCGCACGATCGCGCCGAAGACGTCGCGCTACGCCTGCCGCTGCTCGGCCGCGCGTACGCGGAGTGCGGCGACACCGAGCGCGCCGAAAGCATCTACCAAACGCTGCAGGAGATGGCGCGTACCGAATTTGTCGTGGGCTTCAATCTAGCGACGGTCGCCGTCGGGCTCGGAAAGCTCGAAGAGGCGTTGGAACATCTGGAGCGCGCTCTGAAGGTGCGCGAGCCGGCGCTCCTTATGCTGCGCAGCCTCCCGTGGTTTGGGCCGATCGCGCAACGCTCGCGATTCAAAGCGATACTGCGCTCGATTTGGCCTACTCTCGAACCGGAACCGGATAGACGGCGGGGCTGCGTAGCCCGTTAGAATCGACGCTGCGAACGCCTAGAATATAATCGTCTTTGGAGATGGGCACCGTCGCTTCGACGACGTCGCCGGCGTTACGAGCCCCTTGCCATTGCGACGCATCGGTGGATCGCCAGACGATCTCGTAGGAAACCGCATCGGCTGCGCGCTTCCAACGCAACGTCGAGTCGTATCCGAGCCGCGCGGTCACCATGCGGACGTCGCCCGGCGGTGCGGGCCCCAATGCGAGCGTGGCTAGCGCGGCAATGTTGGCTTGCGTCGCGCGTTTCAAGTATTCCGGATCGATGTATTGCGGAAGGTCGCCGTACTGCACTCCGTCTTGCATGCGGACGTCTTGGTGCTGATGGGTGAAGTTCTCATGTGGTTCGACAAAACGCACGGCGGCGGAGTACCCCACGGATTGGAAGGACTGCTGATCGCCGCCGCGCAGGAAGCGGTCGGAGCGAAAAATCTGCCGCACCGCAAAGTTTGGAACGTAGACCGGCACGATCTCCGCGATGAAGCGAGAGAGTTCGCGCGAGGGAGAGTCGTTCTCGCTGCCGACGAGGTTGACTCGCTCGATCTCGGTTCCGGCCGGCAGCGCTTCGCTGAAGACGCGAATCACGGCGGGCTCGGAGCCTCCATCACCGCCGACCGAGTTTCCGATGATGTCGTTGTTGAGCACCGCCAGCACTGGCGCGTGCGCAGCCGCCAGCTCGTGCGCGTAATGTCTGCTGCCCCATAGGCCCAGCTCTTCGCCGTCGAAACATGCAAAGACGATCGTGCCGCGAAAGTGCGTACCGGCCATCACGCGCGCCGCTTCCAACACCGCCGCGACGCTCGAGCCGTTGTCGTCGGCGCCCGGCGCGATGCCCACGCCGTCCGTGCAATGTCCGTCGCAGTCGTCGTAGTGGCTAGACATGATGTAGATGCGCCCCGGCGTCGTGCCCCGCAGCGTCGCGATTACGCTCGATTCGGTCACGGCGCGTGGGGTTCTCGGCGTTTTGGGTTGGAGGAACGTGTCGAGCTCGATGCTCACGCGTCCGGGCGCCGTCGCGGCGATGGCGGCGAACCGGCCGGCGATCCAATCCCGCGCGCCGAAGACGCCGCGCTCTGGGATCGAGGCCGTTTCGGAGAAATCGTTGCGCGTCTTGAACGCGACGAGGCGTTCGACCGTACTCTTCAATCGATCCGCTCGTACCGCGTCGACCATCGTGGCGATCGGTGCGTAGGCCGGCGGCTGCGGCATCGGTTCGCTGCCTGCCGCTGCGAGAAGAACCAGGGTTCCAAGGATCGAGGCTCGCCGGCGGAAATTAGCCGTATGTGACGGACTCATCGCGCAACCTTCCGGCCGTCTACGTCCTGGCCTGCAGCGATGGGTCGCTCTATACCGGAGCAACGGTCGACCTTGGGCGCCGCCTCGGCGCGCACTCCCGGGGTACGGCCGCGAAATACACTCGCGGACGCCTGCCCGTCGCGCTTGTCGGATGGTGGCACCCCGCAACCTTCGCGCTTGCGAGATCGCACGAGGCGCGCTTCAAGCGTTTGCGACGCGCGGCGAAGCTGGCCGCGCTGAGCAGCGGCCTCGTCTATGGCTGCGTCGTTCATCGCCAGACTTCAAGCCAATCGTGAGACGGAGGCATAGACGGCACGCGTCACCGCGTGGATCGCGGCGTAGGAAGCACCGTAGTCGTACGCGTCTTTCGTCATCACGGCGAGGATGAACGGCGAGTCGCCAAAGGGGGCGACGACGGCGATGTCGTTGCGCGTCCCGTCGATCTCGCCAGTCTTATTGGCAACCGCGACGTGCGGCGGCAGCGCCGCCGGGATGGCGTCGCGGTCGGTCTGACGTAGCATGATGTCGAGCATCGCTACGCAGTGTTCGGACGAAACGATCGTGGGAACCCCTTCGCGCGCACCGTGCTCGACGAGATAGAGCAGCCGGCCCACGTCGGCGGGCGTCGAGAGATTATCGTTGTGGTGCGCGATCGCAGTGTAGTCGAGAAAACGGCGCGCGAGGTGCGTCCGCGTCATGCCGGCGCGGGCACCGATTTCGTTGATCGTCGCGACGCCGAAATGTCCGATTAAGAGATTGGCCGCCGTATTGTCGCTCATCGTAATCATCGGAACGATCAGCTCCCGCACGGTGAATTTTTGGCCGTCTCGAGCGCCCACCATAAAATCCGAACCGCCGATGAGTTCGTCGCTGTGGAAGACGATCTTCTCGTTTAGCACGCCGGGGTGGGCTTCGTCGAGCGCGTAGGCCGTCGTCATGACGAGCACTTTGATGATCGATGCCGTGGGGAATCGCTCGGAAGCGTTGTAGGCGACCAGCGGCGGAGCCTCGGCCAAGGTGCGGGCGTACACGCCGAGCACGCCCGGCAACGCTCGCGCGATCGAGCCGATGCGTCCGCGCAACGATGCGGCAAGGGCGGGCATGGCGATCAGCGCCGCGCCGGCGCAACTCAGGAATGCGGCACGCTTCACGAGCCGGTTCCCTGATAATGGCGCAGGCCGAAGATCCAAAACGCATACGCAACACCGATCCATGCCAGCCCGATGACCGGGGTGAGCAAACCGACCGCGGGATTGAGGTGCAGACCCGTTTCGGCTTTCTGCAGAAAATACGTTGCCGGAAAGTAGTTCATGAAGGCGAACGGCAGCACAAAGGCCAGCACGACCTGAACGCCGCGCCCATAGATGCTGATCGGATATCGCGTGAAGTCTTGTTCGAGCGACATCACGACCCACCGCAGCGTGTCGACACGGATGAACCAGAAGGAGCAAGTCGCGATCGCCAAGGAGATGCCCAAATCGATGAGCGCTCCGCCGAAGACGATCGCCGGCACGAAGAGCGCGAAGACCCAGTCCACTCGCACGCCCGCGACATGCGTGGCGACCGCGAGCGTGGCGATTCCCAGAATCAACCCATCGGGCACGATTTGCTGGGGGACGGTCAGCACTTGGAAGAGCGTATCGAGCGGGCGCACCAGGAAGCGGTCGAAACGTCCCTCGCGCACATACTCCGGAACACTCACGACCGTGAAAAACAGCGTGTTGTGAAGCTCGTGGCCGCACATCCAGAGCGCGTAGAGGAAGAAGACATCCCGGAAGTTCCAGCCGTTCATCGATGGAAAGCGTTCCATCGTTACGAAGAGCGCTCCGAGCGCAACCCCGTGATAGACGATCGTAAAGACGAACCACATGATGAAATTGGCGCGGTATTCGAGCATCGTGAGGACGTTGATCCTCCAATACTGCGCGTAGGCGTCGAGCATGGCTGGGCGCTTCGGTGCAACCCTCCGTTGCCCCGCCCCGGTCAGAGATGACACTATGACTGTCGCGACCTCACGCTCGCCCGTTTTTGCCGTCGTGCCCGCCTCCGGGCGCGCGCACGCCGATCACGGCTGGCTCGATACCTATTATTCATTTAGCTTTGCCGATTATCACGATCCTGCAAACGAGAACTGGGGCGCCTTGCGCGTCTTTAACGACGATACGATTGCGGGCGGCACCGGCTTCCCGCCGCATCCGCATCGCGACATGGAGATCGTGACCTACGTGCTTTCCGGCGAGCTGGCGCATCGCGACAGCATGGGCAATCACGGCGTCGTCGGGCCGGGCGGCGTGCAGTTCATGAGCGCCGGCACGGGCGTTACCCACAGCGAGTACAACAACAAAGCCGACGAGCCGCTACACCTCGTCCAAATGTGGGTGCTGCCCGGGCGCTTAGGCATGGCGCCTTCCTACGGAGAGATGGCGTTTGAGAAACCCGATCGCCTTAACCGATGGCTCGACATCGTCAGCGGAGACCCCGCCGTCAACGCGCCGATTCGCATCACACAGCGTGCTACGTTTCGCGTCGCACGCCTCGAGAATGCGACGATCGAAACGCAGTTCGCACCGGAGCGGTATGGCTTTCTTTTCGTTGCCGGCGGCAACGCCGAAGCGAACGGCGAACGCTTGAATACGGGCGACGCCGCTCGCCTCTACGACGTTCGCACGTTACGCGTGAGCGGTAACGCCGAGCTCGTGCTCTGGGACTTACCGGAGGTGACGCCATGAACGCCGAGCTCTGCGAGCATATCGAAGAAGCGGGCCATCCGGCACCGCGAACGCCGGAAGGCTGCGAAGAGTGCTTGAAGATCGGCGCTACGTGGGTGCACTTGAGGCTCTGCTTAACCTGCGGTCACGTCGGCTGCTGCGACTCGTCACCCAACACGCACGCCACCAAACATTTTAACGCTACTCAGCATCCCGTCATCCGATCGTTTCAGCCCGGCGAAGTGTGGCGCTGGTGCTACGTTGACGAGATCCTAGCGCAATAGGCGAACTTCGCAGACCGACATCTTCCCCGGCACCGTGGTCCGCCACTGGCCGTTCCAGGTGCCCCCGTTCGCTTTGGCGACTTGCGGGCATTTCCGCTGCGCATCCGCCTGGTTCCAGATCGGCCCCGCTTCGACGGAGATCGTCCTGGTCTGCGCCAAGGCAGCGAAAGGTAGCGCGAGGCAGAGCAGTACCGCGCCGGCAGCGAGGTTGTCGGCAATCAAACGATTCTTTTGCATTGGAAATCTCCTGTTGACGTGTTATCCACCTTGAATCACTACGCGGTTCGAAGCGGCGCGCCAAACTACCGAGGCGAGCGCTGCGAACAGCACGAGCCAAAGCATCTGCACCGCGATGCTAATCGCCCATCGGGCCGGCGGAATGACACCAACGTAGATCAGCAACGGGGTCGAATAGATGGCCGCGAAGGGCAGCGTGAAGACGAGGCGGCCAACGATTCCCGGAAAAAACAACAGCGGAATGATCTGGCCGGAGAGCAGGTCGGAGGCCCAGCGCACGATTAATTGCGCGGCGAAGGTCTCGAGCGTCCAGAACGCGATGCAGTTCATCAGAAAATTGAGAAAGAAGTTGACTCCGTAGCCGACTACGAAGGCCAGCAGAAATACAGCGAAGGTCGCGGGCGACGGTACATCGATGCGCACGAGCAGCAGCGCGCACAGCAGCGAGGGAACCACCAGCAGCGCGTGGAGCGCCGTTTGGCCGAGCCCGTCGCTGAAAAAGTAGAACGGCACGCTAATCGGCTTCATTAGGTCGGTGGCGATCGTCCCTTCACGGAGTTTTTCGCGAATGAGCCGTGTTGCATCCACTTCGAGGATCAGCGACATCAGCATGGCCACCGTTGCATACGTGATCATGCTGTGCAGCGGAAGACCGACCGGCGCAACGTTCTGCGCGTAGAGCGCGGTCCAGAGCGAGCGCAGAATATAGACTCGCAAGACCAGCGAGCCGATCTCGGTGAGAACCTCGATTCGGTAGGTGGCCTCTCGTGCGAACGCCTTCGTCGCAAACGCGACGTACGGGGCGAGAGCGGCTTCCACTAACCGCCTTTTTGCCGTTTGATCGCGGCTTGGCGGCGGTGCTCCATCTCTTCCAGCTCGAGCATCATGACGTCGACGACCTTGTCGACTTGCGCGACCTGCGTCGGCGGCGGCTCTTCGCCCGACCGCCTCTGAGGCGGCTTGACGTTCCGATGTTCGTCGAGGTCGGCGTCCTGGGCGTGAGCTTTGCGCAGGAACTTGGAATAGGTCGCAGCGGCCCGGGCACGCGCGTCCTGCGTTCCCTCGACGTTGAAGACGTCTGCGAAGAACTGCATCTTCGCGTGAAGTTCGGGCGCCTTATCCGGCGGATAGATCGTGGCTGGGTCGCCGAAGGCGATGTGCTGCATCGGTACGCTCTCGTCTTTGCGCAGGCGAGTATTGACGTGCACGATCCCACCCAGCGCGACCCCGCTTCCATCCTCGAGCTTCGCTCCGTTGAAAATCTTCGCGCCGCTTGCCACAAAACAGCCATCGCCGATCGTGGCTCCGACGACGTAGGCCTGCGGACCCACGATGCAGCGGCTGCCGATGTGCAGCGGAAACTGCAAGACGCTTCCGCCGCTGGCTTTCAGAACGGCGTTTTCCATTACTACCGTATCGGCTCCGATCGTCACCGCCGCACCCTCGGCAACGATGACGGCCCCGTGCAGCACGGCGCAGCCGGCGCCGATCGACACCTCTCCGGCGATCGTCGCCGTGGGGGCAACGTACGCGCTCGAATGAACCTTTGGCTTTTTCGTTCCGCTGGACAGAATCATGACGCACCCTCCTCCGGCCGGCGCTCGTATCCCTCGATGTAGATCCGCCGAATGATCGATTCCAAGTCGGGTTCCTCCAAGCTCACGTCTTCGACGCTATAGCGCTCACTGGCTTGCCGTACGAGGCGATCCGCCCTCACCAGGTTGCGATCGAATCGAAAGCGCGCGCTCGAATCCTCGAGTCCGCTTAGCTGCGCGCCCTCGAGCTCGGGTTGCACGACCGGTTCGCTAAAGCGCACGACGAGTGTGCGGAACCGCCCGTATTCGCTCTTGATTCGATCGACGTCGCCGTCGTAAATGAGCGTCCCTCGATCGATGAGGACGATCCGCCGGCAGAGACGCTCGACGTCGGCGAGGTCGTGCGTCGTCAAGACGATCGTCGCTCCACGCTCTGCGTTGATTCTGGCGATGAACTCTCGGATTGCCTCCTTCGCAACCACGTCGAGTCCGATCGTCGGTTCGTCGAGATAGACGACCTTGGGACCGTGCAGGAGGGCCGCCGCGAAATCGCCGCGCATCCGTTGGCCCAGGGAGAGCTGGCGTACCGGCGTGCGTAGGAAGTCGCTCATTTCGAGAATGTCGACGAACTCGTTGAGGTTTCGCCGGTAGCGGTCGGGCGGAATAGCGTAGATCGCCCGAAGAAGCTCGAACGAGTCGATCAGCGGCAGATCCCAATAGAGCTGACTTCGCTGGCCAAAGACCACGCCGATGTTGCGAGCGTTCTCCTTGCGGCTTTTCCACGGAACCAATCCGGCGACGCGCACCTGGCCCGACGTCGGAACGAGAATCCCCGTGAGCATCTTGATCGTCGTGGACTTGCCAGCGCCGTTGGGACCGATGTAGCCGACCAGCTCGCCGGGCTCCAACGCAAAGGTAACGTCGCCGACGGCGACGCGCTCCTCGTATTCGGGCGAGAAGAGGGAGCGCAACGCGCCGAGGGCTCCCGGCGTGCGCTTTACGGTTCGAAAGACCTTGCGCAGGTCGCGCGCTTCAACGATTGGCAGGACACCGCGATTCGTCGTTACGTATTCCTTCCCCGGTGATCGTCACGATCTCGAACGAGTACGGATCCGGCGCGCTTGCCGTCGCGGAGCGGGGCGCCCGTGCATTGGGCTACGATTATATCGACCGGCAGCTTCCGGTCGTGGTTGCCAAACGGCTGCACATCACGCCTGAGGCCGTGGAAGCCAGCGAAGACTCGCAACGAACGCTGGGCGAGCTTCTATTGGACGGTCTCGAGCGGGCGACGCCCGAGTTGGCGCAGGCGGCGGCCGCCGAGCCGTTGGACGAAGAGCTCCTCGCGGCCGTTGCGACCGCCGTCCGAGAGTACGCAGCGAAAGGCAACTGCGTCATCGTCGGCCGCGGCGCGTTCGCGATCTTGGGCGCTCGTCCGGACGTCCTACGCGTCTTCATGCACGCACCGCGCGAGTGGCGTGTCGCACACGTCGTGGAAACCACGCACGTTGCGCGAGAGATCGCGGAGGGGGAGATCGAGCGCGTTGATCGCGCTCGCATCAACTACATCCGCCAATGGTACGGCCTGACGTTCGGAGATCCGCAAAACTACGATCTCTGCATCGATACGTCGCGGCTCAGCGCGGCCCAAAGCGCGGCATCGATCGTCGCGGCGGTTCAAGCTCGCGCGTGAATATTCTTGCCGCGCTGCGTTATCGCGACTTTCGACTGCTGTGGATCGGACTGCTCGTTTCAAACCTCGGAACCTGGATGCAGTTCACGGCGATGGGATTCTTCGTCGCACGAATGGCCGGGTCTGCGCATCAGGCAGCGCTCGATCTCGGCATCTTGGGAGCGGCGCGGGCCATTCCAGTGCTGTTGTTGTCGCCGCTGGCGGGAGTCATCGCGGATCGGCTCCCGCGCCGCCGCGTCTTGTTTGTGACGAATACGACGATGGCGCTTGCTGCCCTCATTCTCGCGCTGCTCGCAACGGCGCACGCGCTGAACCTGGTCGGCTTGGTGCTAATCTCGGCGCTAAATTCGGGCGCGAACGGCTTCGATGCGCCGACTCGTCAGAGCTGGGTGCCCTTCCTCGTGGAAAGGCGACACATCGGAAACGCCGTCGGACTCAACTCGATCGCGTTTAACGCGCCGGCGGTCATCGGGCCCGCGTTAGCGGGCTTGCTTATCGTCTGGATCGGCGTTGCGGGCGCCTTCTACTTCAACGCGGGGGCGACGCTCGCGGTCGTCGTCGCTGTGATTCTCATGAAGCCGTCGCCGCCGTCGGTTCAACGGGCGGAGCCCACGTGGCACGCTATGCAACAAGGAGTTGCATTCATCGTCCGGCACCCCGCTCTGCGTTGGATCGTGCTGGCGCAGTTCGTAACGGCGATCTCGGCGCGACCGTACTCGCAGCTCATTCCCGCGTTTGTCGTCAACGTTTTGCATGCGGGCCCGCGCGGCTTGGGCTGGGCGGTCTCGGCGATCGGCATCGGAGGGTTCGGCGGTGCGCTCCTCACGGCATATTTCGCGCAACGAGAACGCCGCTCGCGGCTTTGGCTGCAATCCGGGTTGCTGATGTCGGCGGGCGTCCTCGTTTTAGCTTTCGTTCCGTCGCTGCGGCTTGCGGTCTGCGTGCTCTTTGTGATCGGCGTTGGAACGATGGCGATGATGGGCGCGACGAGCACCCTGATCCAGATGCTCTCACCCGACGACCTGCGCGGCCGCGCGCTTTCGATTTACACGATGATCGCGATCGGCGTGATGCCGCTGGGATCGCTGGTGGACGGCGCAATCGGCTCGATTATCGGGCTTCGCGAAACGTTCGCGCTGGCCGGCGCCCTCTGCGTCGCGCTCTTCCTTGCGATCTGGCTTTTCGCCCCAATCGTCCGGACTGTATGACCTAAGCTTCTCGGCAACGAAGCCCGGGCGGAAACCAGCAAAAAAAAGCGAGCCGCAATGCTTTGCGACTCGCTCGTCGATCCCGCTCTTGCGGAATCAAGAAGGCCGAGCCTAGGCTGCGGCCTTCTTCCTGCGAGTGGCTTTACGCGCGCCCTTGCGGCGACGGGTGGCGGCTTTCCGAGTGGTCTTGCGAGCGGCTTTCTTGCGAGTAGCTTTCTTGCGAGTAGCTTTCTTGCGAGTAGCTTTCTTGCGGGTAGCTTTCTTGCGGGTAGCTTTCTTGCGAGTAGCTTTCTTGCGAGTGGCCTTTTTACGCGTTGCCTTCTTGCGCGGTGCTGCCTTGCGCGTGACTTTGCGAGCCTTGCGCTTCGGCGCTGCAGAAGCTGCGGACGCAGCCTTCTTTCTTTTACGTTTGACTGCCATTGATTGTGGAGTCATCCTTTCTCTGGTCACCAAGCGACCAGGGGTATTGCCTTCCTTATACAGTATTACGGGTTTCAATGCAAGTTTTCGCCGAGGACGGCACGCGCATCCACGCGCGCGTAAACGAACGACAACACGTCAATGCCGTCGTTTTGATCCATGGTTTTCCGTTCTCCGAGAGCATCTGGGAAGCGCAAGCGGATGCGCTTGCGCGCGACGCGTGCGTCGTTTGTCCCGACCTTCGCGGCGCGGGAAAGTCGAGCGAGTCGGAAGGTCCGTATCTGATGGAAACGCTCGCCGCCGACGTTGCGCTGCTGCTCGATGCACTCGGCATCGAGCGTGCGTCCATCGCCGGCCATTCGATGGGCGGCTACGTTGCGTTAGCCTTTGCGCGCATGTTTACAGAGCGAGTTGCCCGTCTTGCACTCGTCCCCAGCCGCTTGCGGGCCGACACGCCAAAAGAGGCGGAGGCGCGGCGGGAGCTGGCCGATCGCATCGAGCGAGAGGAGAGTATCGAGCCGGTAGTGGAGTCGATGCTGCCGCGCCTCTTTGCGCCGAGCACGCCGGCGGAACGCCCGATTGTTATCGAGCGCGCTTACGAGATCGTCCGGCGCAACGCTCCGGCAGGGGCAGCCGCTGCGCTGCGCGGCATGGCGCTGCGATCGTCCGCGGAAGACATTGCCGAAGATCTCGACGTGCCGATGGTAATGATTGCGGGCGCGCGAGATGCTGCTCTGGCGCAAGAAGAAGCGCGGGAGATCGTAGGGCGCTTTCCACGCGGTCGCCTCATCGTATGCGAGCAGAGCGGACACCTGCCAATGATGGAAGAGCCCGAGCTTGTCACGCAAGCTCTACACGAATGGCTTAGCGAATAACCGGGTACTTCGAGCGGCGGAACAGATTGTAGACGAAAAGACCGCCGAGGACGAGGGCTGCGATAATCGCTGCCACGACGAGCGCCTTGAGCGCGATCACCAGAAGGTGGGCGACAATCACCAGCACGACGATTCCGACGGCAATGACCGCGGTGAGTCGCAGAAACAGTAGGAGAGTGGGATTCACGCCCTTACCTACTGCCCGTCCGAGGCACAGGTTTCACCCTTCATAGCAGCTTGAGATAGTCGAGTGCCCGGTAGCCCGCGGCGATCGAGGCGCCTGCGTCGATCGTTCCGTCGGCGAGCATCTCTCGAAGGCGCGGCAACGAGGCAAGCTCGACTTGAAGGTGCTCGGTGGCGTCGAGCTGCGGCTCGCGGGTCTTGCGTGCGTCGAAGCCGACGTAAACGTAAGCGCGCGCCGTCGAGCGTACCGGTTCGGGCAGGTAGACTGCAGCAGGCTCGCAACGGGCGACCTCGTAGCCGGTCTCCTCGGCCAGCTCGCGCAGCGCGCACTCTTGCGGCGCCTCCCCATCGATTAGCATGCCCGCGGGGAGCTCGAGATGAATTGAGTCGGCTCCGTAGCGATACTGCCGAACGAGTATGACCTGCCGGTCCGCAGTCAGGGCGAGAATCGTGACGAAGCCGAACGACTCGCGCACGTAGTAGTTCGGGACGATGGTCCCGTCGGGAAGCTCCAACTCGTCCGCGCGCAAGCGCATGTACGGCGAATCTACGACGTAACTCGACCTCCGCACGCGCCACAGCGGCTTCTCCATACCGCACCACTATCGACGAAGCGTTTGCGCATCCTTTCGCGAAGTCGGTTTTATGACGGATCGAATATTGATTGCGGGCGGCGGAACCATGGGTGCCGGCATCGCGTTCGTCGCCGCCAAGGCGGGCTACGACGTCGAGATCGTCGAGCCGCAGGAGGCGGCGCGCGAGCGAGCGTTGCTCGAAATTGTGCGCCAGGCGGAGCGGTCGGGCGATCCTTCAATTGGACGACGCGTCGCTTGCGCGAACGCCATCCCTCTCCGCAGTGACGCGATGCTTGCCATCGAAGCCGTCTCCGAACGTTTCGAAATCAAGCGCGACGTCTTGGCGGCTCTGGCGGAGGCGCTCCCGCCGGAAGCGCTGCTCGCGACCAACACTTCGTCGCTCTCCGTCGGCGAGCTCGCGGATGCGGTCACCCATCCGGAACGGTTCCTGGGGCTGCACTTCTTCAATCCTCCGGTCCGAATGCAGCTCGTCGAAATCGTACGCGCGCCGCAGACCGGCGACGATGCGCTGGAGCGCGCGTTCGAGATCGTCGAACGACTGGGAAAGACCCCTGTGCTCGCGGCCGACACGCCCGGATTCATCGTTAATCGGGTGGCTCGACCGTACTATTTGCAGGCGTTGCGTGCGCTCGAGCGCGGCGTGGCTTCCGTGGAAGAGCTCGATGCACTCGCACGCGCAGTCGGTTTTCGCATGGGGCCGTTCGAGTTGATGGATCTCATCGGACTCGACGTGAATCTCGCAACGAGCGAATCGATCTACGAACGCACGCAGGCCGCACGTTTCGAACCGGTGGAGCTTCAACGGGGCATGGTCGCCGAAGGTTTGCTAGGCCGAAAGAGCGGCGCCGGATTCTACTCGTATCGCGACGGCAAGGCCGAGAGGTTCGAACTTGACGTGCCCGCACCGGCGTCGGAGCCAAACAACGAAGAGATCGTCGTCATCGTCGGCTTCGGCAATCGCGCGGACGAGCTCGGGGAGATGGTCGCGCAAGGTTACCGGAACGTGCGACGCATCGACAACGATGAGTTGCTCGACGAGCTTTTGGCCGAGGCGACGATCCTGATCGACGCCGGCGACGGAAGTTCCGATCGCGGGGACGCCATTGCCCGGCTCGAAGCGTCGCTCGAACCGGAATGCGTTATTCTTACCGATGCGTACGCGACAAACGTTGCGGCGTGTGCGGCTCGATTGCGTCATCCGGAGCGGTTGGCCGGCTTCGGCGTGCTTGGTCCTTTGTCGGATGTGGATGCCGTAGAAATCGTCAACTCGCAAAATTCGTCGGACGACACGCTCGAGCTAGCGCAGGAGCTCTTCGCAACGATCGGCAGGGCTTCCGTGCTCGTTGAAGACGTCCCCGGACTCTTTCTTGGACGGACCGTGGGCTCGATCGTCAACGAGGCGATGATTGCAGTTGCCCAGGAGGTCGCCACGCCCGAAGACATCGATGAAGCAATGCACCTGGGAGCCGCCTATCCCGTCGGTCCGGTTGCGTGGGGGCGCGAAATCGGCGGTACGCGCCTGCGCCGCATCTTGAAACGGCTGGCCGATGCCGAGGGCGATGAGTTCGCGGCGCATCGTTCAATCTGGCTCCTCGACATGGAAGAGTCGCCCGCGCCCGAGGAGAGTCTGCAGCGATGAGCCGCGACGTTTGGGTAGTCGATGCCGCGCGCACGCCGATCGGCCGCCACGGCGGCGCCCTGGCAACCGTTCGTCCCGACGACCTTGCCGCGATCGCGCTGCGCGCCGTGGTCGAGCGTACCGGCATCACCCCCTCGATCGTTGAGGACGTTTACTTCGGCGCCGCCAATCAGAGCGGCGAAGATAACCGAAACGTCGCGCGCATGGCCGTGCTCTTGGCGAATCTGCCGCTTTGCGTACCTGGCGTTACCGTCAACCGCCTGTGTGGTTCGAGCCTTCAGGCGATTAACTCGGCCGCGCAAGCGATTTCCTTTGGAGAAGGCGACGTGATGATCGCCGGGGGCGTCGAGTCCATGACGCGCGCACCCTACATTTTGCCGAAGAGCGATGTGCCGTTCGGCCGAGGCCAGCGGCTCTTCGATACGGTTCTCGGCTGGCGCATGGTCAATCCGAAGATGCCGCCCCAGCACACCGTTTCGCTCGGNNTGTCGATTGAGGGCTCGTCACCCGCAACCTCCGTCACGAGTGACGAACACCCCCGGCCGGAGACGACGATGGAGCGCTTAGCGAAACTGAAGCCGGCTTTCAAGAGCGACGGCACGGTGACGGCCGGCAACTCGTCGGGCATCAACGACGGCGCGGCGGCGCTGCTGCTTTGCGAGGCGCAGACGGCGCGCCGCTTGGGTCTGCGGCCGATGGCGCGGATCGTCGCATGCGCCTGCGTTGGCGTTGCTCCCGACGTGATGGGTCTCGGACCGATACCCGCGACGCGCAAGGCGCTCGCGCGTGCGGGGTTGGCCGTGGAGCAACTCGACTTGATCGAAATTAATGAAGCCTTCGCGTCGCAAGCCGTCGCATGCATGCGTGAGCTGGGCCTCGACCCCGCAAAGACGAACGTCAACGGCGGCGCGATCGCGCTGGGACACCCGCTCGGAGCAAGCGGCGCGCGGATCGCGACGACGCTGCTGCACGAAATGGCTCGGCGAAAGGCGCGTCTCGGCGTGGCGACGATGTGTATCGGCGCCGGTCAGGGTATCGCAACGGTATTCGAGCGTGTGGAGTAGAAGGCGTTTGCCATGACGACTGCGCCAGCCATGACCAAGACGCAACTGCTAATCGGTGGAGCATGGCGAGACGCTTCCGATGGCGGCACGTATGAAGTTCGCAATCCCGCCACGGGGGCGAAGATCGCCGACGTCGCGGAAGCGACGCGCGAGGATCTCAACGATGCGGTGAACGCGGCGCGCCGCACGTTCGATGCCGGCAAGTGGGCGTCGATGGCGGCCTCGCGACGCGCAAAGATCGTTTATAAGATCGCACAGCTCATCGGCGAGCGCGCGGCCGACTTGTCGTTATGCGAGGTTCGCAACAACGGCAAGACCATCGGGACCGCTAAAGGCGAGCTCGGCGCGATCGTGGATTGCTTTGAGTTTTATGCCGGCGCGGCAACAAAGAACTACGGCGAAACGTTGCCGCCGCCGCTGCCGGCCTATCTCGCCAATACCGTTCGCGAGCCGGTCGGCGTTGTCGGTGCGATCGTTCCGTGGAACTTTCCACTATTGCTAGCTTCGTGGAAGGTTGCACCGGCGCTCGCCGCAGGCTGCACGATCGTGCTCAAGCCGGCGCACGCGACGCCCCTGACGGCGATCGAGTTGGGCAAGATCGCACTCGAAGCGGGCGTACCCGAAGGCGTTCTCAACGTCGTCACCGGTTCGAAGGGCGGCCTCGGAGGCTGGCTGGTCGATCATCCGGCCGTCGATAAGATCGCGTTTACCGGTTCGACGGACACGGGACGCATCGTGGCTGCAGCCGCAGCGCGCACGCTCAAGCGCGTAACTTTGGAACTCGGCGGGAAATCGCCGTCCGTCGTTTTTGACGACGCCGATGTCGACGCGGCCGTAGCCGGTGCGCTGTACGGCGTCTACTACAACGCCGGCCAATGCTGCGAGGCGCGCTCGCGCATTCTGCTGCAATCCGGAGTGTACGACCGTTTCGTCGAACAATTCGCGCAAAAAGCGCAGCGACTGCGCGTCGGCGACCCGGAAGATCCGCAGACGCAGATCGGAGCGATCACGACGTCCGAACAGTTCGAGAAGATTCGCTCGTATTGCGCGATCGGCGCGGCCGAAGGCGCCCAGACGCTCTTCGGCGGCGGCCCACCCGAGCTCGGCCAGAGTTTCGCATCGGGAATGTTCTGGAATCCGACCGCCTACGAAGCCAAAAGCGGTCACCGGATCGTTCGCGAGGAGATCTTCGGCCCGGTCGCTGTGTTGGTACGGTTCGACGACGAAGCTGAGGCGATCGCGCTGGCAAACGACAGCGAGTATGGCCTTGCCGCCAGCGTCTGGAGCTCGAACATTGGGCGCGCGAACCGCGTCGCCCGCGCAATCCGCAGCGGCTCGGTTGCGATCAACACGCCGTACTCGGTCTTTCCGGGCGTTCCGTTTGGCGGATATAAGGCATCCGGGTACGGGCGCGAGCTGGGGATGGAAACGATGCGGCTGTACAGCGAAACCAAGAGCGTCCTCACCTATATTGGGGAGAAACCGATGGACCCGTTTCGGGTATAGCCGAGCGTATGGTGGAGACGCTCAAGATCGGCCGGCGCTACAGCACGAGCTACGGCACGCTCTGGAAGAACGGAACCTATTTTCCGCGCGGCACCGAGGTGACGGTCGTCGGCGTACATCTCGACCAAGGATTCTGCGTACGCTTTCCTACGACGGAGGACGGCGAACCGCTCGAAACGTGGGAAGACTGGAGCGAAGTGGATTTCCTGGCCGAGCCGGGCTCGGTCGAGCCTCCGCCCCGGCCGCTTTCACGAGCGGTGCTTGCCGAAGCGCGCGACGTGCTCTCAGAAGCGGAAGATGGATGTCATCTTCATTTAGATGAGGACGAGGCCTAAGAGAGCCTTAATTTCCTAAAGTTATGAGGGTGGTTTGCCATATTTCCCAGTCGGCACATTCAGACGACCTTTTCCCCCCACCGAGGAGGGCTACCCAGCAGTAGGTCTTGCTGGGTTTGAGGCCGGTGAACTTCACCTTGCCATTTTTGTTAGTTAAGAGCGTTTCAAAGGGCGTCCCGGGACGCGGGCTCGACGTCGACTTTGGCGTCGATTCCTGGACCGGAATTTTCGGCCTGGGCGAGCCATTGATCGTGACTAAGACGTGCGCAGCCGTGGCCGACGGATTGGGCGAGGGCGAGGCGGGCGTAAATGAGGGGGTCGGAGTCGTGGAACTACTGCTGTGACAGGCGGCGACGGCCAGCGCGGCGACGCAGAGAACGATCATCAGGCGTTTGGGCATGGGCGGCTCGCTTCGACGCTTTTATGCTCGCCCCCGTTCGTAGGCGCGAGCAAAGATGAAAGTAACGTTGTGATTTTTTTTCGAGCGCGGCGTAGTATTCGCGAAAGAGCGCGGCCGCCGCGGTGCCCGGCCAATGAGCCGGCAGCAGTTCGCTGGGCAGGCCCGGGTCGAGATAGGCAAACTTCCGGTAATCGTGGACGAGCCAGAGGCGCTCGACGAACGCGCCCTCGTCACTGAGCTCGCCGCGGGCGATTTCAAGGTCGAAACGTGGCCGGTACCGGGAGATGAACTCCCGATACGCCGCCGCGATTGAGTCGACGTTCCAGCAACGCTCGAGCAGCGCGCGATCGCTGCGCGGCCCGCGGTACTCGGCCTCGAAGAGGTCGGTCGCACCTAGGGCCACGGTTGCTTCGGCCGCTTCGCGAGCGGCTTCGAGCGCATTGGAGGGCGAGATCCAGGTAGAGGACGAGAGTTGCGCCCAGCCGAGTGCGGCGAGCTCCTTCCGGAGACGCTCGCGTCCTTGGCGTTGCGCCTCCCCGATGGCATAGGTGAGCAACCGCCAGCGACCGTCCCACTCGATGACGGGTCCGTAGATGCGGGGACTAAGTTCCTCGATCCGGCGGCGCCCACGGGCGGTTACCATATAGAAGGCGCGATTACCCTCGCGGCGAGCGATTAGCCATCCTTGACGGGTCATCCGCGAGACGGCTTGGCGGACGGCTTGCGACGACACCCCGAACGCGGCCATCAGGCGGATTAGGCCGCCGATCCAAAGCGCGCCGTCGCCCGCGAGGCGATGCACCATATCGCCGTAGAGCGTAAATATAAACGAGTTGGGCCGAGTAATCGGGCGGTGGTCCAACTTGACACCTCCTGGCGAAAGGACCTAGTATAACGGTATTCTCGTCGTTCGAGAAAATTCCGTTATATTAGTTTGAGGGGCTGCCAATGAACCGAATCGCGACGTTTGACGACTGGATCGCCATGCTCGACGAATGGAGGCGCGATGTCGGGCTCGATCGCGAGCTGGTCGACCGCTTCATGCCAGGCTATATCTTCGAGGCAAAGTACGGCGAGCTGCCGACCCCGGAAATCTACTTTGGGGACTTCAAGGGCGACCGCCGTTGGGAGCGCGTTCGTGAGATCCCCGATCAGCGCATGAAGGACGCCGTCCTCAACATGGTCGTCTATCAAGGCGACACGGAGTTTGCCTCCAACGAACAGCAGCGATTCTTGGTCAATAACGCTCCGAGTGAGTACGATCTGGCATCGTTGGTTCGGATCATGGTCGAAGAGACGCGTCACGGCTATCAGATGTGTCATCTAATGGTCGAGCACTTCGGCAGCGAAGGGAAGATCGAAGCGCAGAAGATGCTCGAGCGCCGCGCTTTCGGCAAGAAGAACCGTTTGCTCAACGCGTTCAATGAAGACGTGACGCATTGGCTCGACTTCTTTGCGTACACGAACTTTATGGATCGCGACGGCAAGTTTCAGTTGAGCATGCTCTCTCACTCAAGCTTCGCTCCGCTCGCGGCTTCCATGGGGCCGATGCTTCGCGAAGAGGCCTTTCACATGGGAACCGGCATCACGGGGCTGCGCCGCATCGCGAAGGCGGGCGTCATTCCCGTCGAGATTCAGCAAAAATACTACAACAAGTGGATCTCAGGCTCGCTCGATCTCTTCGGCACCGATCACTCGGGCTCGGCGCAATGGGCCTACACCTGGGGGATCAAAGGGCGCGTCGACGAGGATAAAGCCGGTGACGGCGCCGACAAGGAGCATCTCAACGAGCGCGCGCGCGGGCAGTTCCACGAGGAAATCTCGGCCACGGTCGTGCGCGTAAACGAGGTCAACTCGAGCGAGACGAAGTTCTACGTTCCCGACATGCGTTTCAACCGCAAGATCGGCGATTACGGCGGAGAACGCTACAGCGTCGACGGCCGCAAACTTACCGAGGAAGAGTGGGCAGCCTATGCTCCCACGGTGCTGCCGAACGCTGCCGACGAAGCTAGACTTAACGAGTATTTCAAAGAACCCAACTGGATCGCCCCGAAAGGAAAGCTCGCTTGATACCTCTTATCGCGCAATCCAATTGGGTCCCCGTAATTCTAAACGGCGCTACGTCCTGCGGACTGCGCGCCCCCCGCGCGCATAGCGCGCGGGGCCCCGCCCCTAAAGGAAAACTTTCATGAGCACCACACTTGACGGCGCCGCGAAACAGACCCCGTTTGGTCGCGAGCAGCGCGCGCTCGACGGCAAGCGCGTCATTAACTACTGGAAAGATGGTCACGTCGGATTCGTCGAGATGGACGATCCGCCGGCCAACACCTACACGCACGAGATGATGCGGCAGCTCGACGAAGCGATTCTCGACGCGCGGTTCGACTCCGACGTCGAGGTCATCGTACTTACCGGGAAGGGCGAAAAGTTCTTTTCGGCCGGGGCCAATATTGGTATGCTCAACCAGGTGACCCCTGAGTTCAAGTACATGTTCTGCCTGCACGCAAACGAGACGCTGGCGCGGCTCGAGCAAACGTCGAAGCTTGTGATCGCCGCTCTCAACGGGCATTGCGTGGGCGGCGGCCTGGAGATCGCAATGGCAGCGGACCTGCGCATCGCAAGGAAAGACGCCGGAAAGATTGGCCTTCCCGAAGTTGCGCTCGGAGTTCTGCCGGGAACCGGCGGAACGCAGCGCTTAGCGCGCCTGGTCGGCAAATCGCGCTCGATCGAGATGATGGTGACGGGCAAGACGGTCAGTTTCGAGCAAGCGATGGAATGGGGCATGCTCACCGATCTCTTCGAAGGGAATGCGAGCGAGTTCCGCGAGCAGATCACTGGGTACGCCAAACAGTTTTGCTCCCCGAACAAGGCGCCGATGGCGGTCGGCCACATCAAGCGCAGCGTCCAGACGGGAGCGGAGCTTCCGCTCCAAGATGCGCTCGCGCTCGAACGCGAGTTGCAGTCGCTGCTCTTCAAGAGCGAAGACGCCAAAGAAGGCCTCGCAGCCTACAACGAAAAGCGCGTCGCCCGCTTCAAGAACAAATAAAAAAATGAAAAGCTCGTGTCAGAGGTGTGGCCGGAACTTTCAAACCGGCGCCGAGGCGCGGCCACAATGAACGATCGCTGTCCGAACTGCGGTGGCGCGCTCGAGATCGTAAACGAGGCCGCCTGACGTGGTGGCCGCGTTTATTCTGATGAAGGTCGAACGGCCGAGGTTGCGCTCCATCGCCGACGATCTGTTGGCGATCGATGGTATCGCCGAAGTCTATTCCGTCGCAGGCCCGTACGACATGATCGCGATCGTGCGCGTGAAGCAGCATGAAGAGCTCAACGATCTCGTTACCGAACAGGTCGCCGCGCTCGATGGTATCCTCAGCACCGAGACGCTCATCGCCTTCCGATCGTTCTCGAAAAAGGACTTGGGCCTTCTCTGGGACATCGGCGAGTAGCGGCGCTAGGGTAGTTCGACCCTATAGAAGTGCGTGGCGTCGATGCTCAAACGCTGCGGTTGATTTCCGGCATACGCGTCGAATCGAACGACCGAATCTCCCAGCGCGAAGGTCCCGTCTGGAAGCGGCGTCTGCGAATCGGTGCCGTCCAACGTCAATCGATTCTTGACGATTACCACTCGCGTGACGGCGGGCTGCCCCAAGTACGTGTTTTCATAACCAGCGCGGACTATAGTACCCGTGCGCTCGGCACGGCGAAAAGCGCGACGGCGATCAGCGTGCAGAATCTTCGAAAAGCGATTGAGCACCGGGGCATCGTTCGCGAAGTGGGCGCCCGGAGCGCCCGCTTCCTTCTGCGCGAGACCGCGCTCTTCGACGGAGCCTGTGCTGAGCGTAGTCGAAGTGCTCAGGATGACACTGATCGAGGAGCCCGTGCCTCGGGCGTGCAACGCTCGAACGAGAAGCGGAGGTTAAGCACGGTACTATGGCACGCATCTACGACAACTTAGCCGACACGTTCGGCAACACGCCGTTGGTCAGGATTCCGCGGCTCAACGCGGGGATCCCGGCAACGGTTCTCGTGAAGATGGAATCGTTTAACCCCGCCGGCTCGGTGAAGGATCGGATCGGGCTGTCGATGATCGAGGCCGGAGAACGCGACGGTCGCCTGTTGCCCGGAATGACGATCCTGGAACCGACCAGCGGAAACACCGGCATTGCGCTGGCATTTGTCGCGGCGGCGAAGGGCTATCCGATCATCTTGGTGATGCCCGATACGATGACCGTCGAGCGTCGGAACCTGCTCAAGGCGTACGGTGCGCAGGTCGTGCTGACGCCGGGATCGGAAGGCATGCCAGGCGCTGTTCGACGCGCGACGGAAATTGTCGCAACCGCCCCCGGCAAGTACTTCATGCCGCAGCAGTTCGAGAATCCGGCAAACCCGGAGATCCATCGCCGCACAACCGCCGAAGAGATCTGGCGTGATACGGACGGCGCCGTGGACGTCGTCGTGTCGGCGATCGGCACCGGCGGCACGATTACCGGTGTCGGTGAGGTGCTGAGAGCGCGCAAACCGAGCGTACGGATCATCGCCGTCGAACCCGATGCGTCGCCGGTGCTTTCGGGCGGAAAACCGGGGCCACATAAGATTCAAGGTACCGGCGCCGGCTTCGTACCCAAGGTGCTCAACACCGAAGTTTATCAAGAGGTCGTGCGCGTTACCGATGCCGACGCCATCGCAATGACACGCCGGCTTGCGCGCGAAGAGGGCATGCTCGTCGGCATTTCGGCCGGCGCGAACGTTTGGGCGGCCCTGAGCGTCGCGGCGCGTCCGGAGTTGCGGGGCAAGACGATCGTAACGTTCGGATGCGATACCGGCGAGCGATACTTGAGCAATCCCGTCTTTGCCGAGCAGGAAGCAACGATCGTCGAACCTGCGCTCGTTTGATCGCGACCGATGAAGTCTATGTCGATGTAACCCGCGGCGGATACGTCGAGTCGGTTCACCGCGTCGCCGCTTGCGCGGTCGATGCCGACGGAACGGTGCTCGAGCAGTCCGGCGATATCGAATCGCCGATCTTTCTCCGTTCGGCGGCAAAACCGTTCATTGCGGCGGCGGCGATTGCCGCCGGCGTGCGCGAACGATTCCATCTCGAGCCGCGCGAAATCGCGGTGATGACTGCCTCGCATTCCGGACAGCCGTTTCACGTCGCAGCCGTCGCTTCGATCTTGGATAAGATCGGCATGGACGAATCGGCGTTGCAGTGCGGAATCCAAGTCCCGTACGACGAGACCGCGGCGCAGGGACTCGCCGAAGCGGGATTGGAACCGACCGCGCTCTATAATAACTGCTCCGGAAAGCACGCCGGCATTTTGGCGCTTTGCTTGGCAATCGGCGCCGACCCAACGACCTACTTGAGTGCCGAGAATCCCGCCCAGCGGCGGATTCTCGCATTGTGCGCGCGCCTCTCCGACGACGACGCTTCGACATGGCCCGTCGCCATCGACGGGTGCGGAATTCCGGTTTATGCGACGGGGCTGCGGAAGGCTGCGATCTCCTTTGTTCGGCTCGCGACGCTTTCCGGCATCGATTCCGCGGACGCACAAGCGCTCCGAATCGTGCGCGATGCGATGCTCGCTCATCCGGAGTACGTGGCCGGAACCGGCCAGTTCGACACCGAGTTGATGATCGCCGGCGCTGGGAATATCGTGTCGAAGGCCGGCGCCGAAGGAATGCATGCAGCGGGGGCCGTTTCGCAAGGATACGGGTACGCATCCAAAGTGATTGACGGCAGTTCCCGAGCGCGTGGTCCCTCTTCGATTTCTGCGTTGCGGCGGTTGGGGGTGATCGACGAGCGCCAAGCCGGCGCACTTGCCCGATTCGCGCGTCCGCCGGTGTATAATCGGGCCGGAAACAAGGTGGGAGAGATAGCGAGTCGGGATCGTGTCTGAGTACTTGCGCCTGCTCGAAGAGCGGGTTGCGATCTTCGACGGCGCCATGGGCACGCAGCTCATGGCGCTCGAACTTTCCCCGGAGGACTTTGGCGGCGCCGCTCTTCACGGCTGCAATGAAGCGATCGTTCTCGCGCGGCCCGACATCGTTCGCTCGATCCACGAGGCGTATCTCGTAGCTGGCGCAGATGTCGTCGAGACCGACTCCTTCACCGCGTCGAGATTAAAACTCGACGAGTATGGTCTCGGCGAGCGAACGCAAGAAGTCAACTTCCAAGCCGCTGCGATCGCGCGAAAAGCCTGCGACGCCATCTCGACGCCGCAGCATCCTCGCTTCGTCGCGGGCTCCATGGGCCCCACCGGGATGCTGATCTCCTCTTCCGATCCGGCGCTCTCGAATATCACGTACCAGCAGTTGCGCGATGTCTATGGCGAGCAGGCGCGAGCGCTCGTCGAAGGCGGCGCCGATCTGCTCTTGCTCGAGACGATGCAAGATCTGCTTGAGTTAAAGGCGGCAATCGCAGGAATAACCCGTGAGTTCGAGCGCGGATTGCGCCGCGTGCCGATTCAGGCGCAACCGACGCTCATTACCGACGGCCGGATGCTGCTGGGCACGGACATCAGTGCGGTTCGCGCGACGCTCGACGCGCTGCCAATCGACGTGATCGGGCTCAACTGTTCGACCGGCCCGTCGCAGATGCGCGACTCGATTCGCTATCTCTGCGAGACATCACGCTGTTTCGTCAGCGTCATACCGAACGCGGGACTTCCCCTCATGGGTCCGCATGGCGAGACGATCTATCCGGAAGGTCCACAGGAGCTGGCCGCGGAGCTCGCCGCATTCGTTCGCGATTTCGGCGTCAACGCGATCGGCGGGTGCTGCGGTACGACGCCGGCGCACATCAGCGCGCTTCGCGAAGCCGTCGCGTCGGTCGAGCGGCGGACGCGACCGCGCGCCGAGCGCCCGCAAGAGATCGCGTCGGCGATGACGGCAATCTCGCTGGAACAGCAGCCGCGACCACTGATCGTCGGGGAGCGCATCAACGCCCAAGGTTCCCGGAAGGTCAAGCGTCTGCTCCTCGACGACCGGTACGACGACGTCGTGCTCATCGCGCGGGAGCAAGTCGAAGGCGGCGCGCACGTGCTCGACGTATGCTGCGCGCTGACCGAACGGCCCGACGAAGACGAACAGATGCGCGACCTCGTACGACGGCTCGCGCAATCCATCGAGGCACCCCTGTCGATCGATTCGACCGAGCCGAAAGTGCTCGAAACCGCCCTGCAAAACTACCCGGGCCGAGCGATTCTCAACTCGGTGCATCTCGAGTCGGGCCGAGCCAAACTCGACGCCGTTTTACCGCTTGCACGCGAGCATGGCGCGGCGGTCGTCGCCTTGACGATCGACGAAAACGGGATGGCGAAAACCGCGGAACGCAAACTCGAAGTCGCTCGCCGCATCTATGAGATTGCAGTAGGCGAGTACGGTCTTCCGCCGGGCGCATTGATCTTCGACGATCTCACCTTCACGCTGGCAACCGGCGAGCCCGAGTTCTTAAACTCCGCCGTCGAAACAATCGAGGGCATTCGCCTCATCAAGCGCGAGTTGCAGGGCCCGCTCACCTCGCTGGGCGTCTCCAACGTTTCGTTTGGCCTGCGGCCCAACGCGCGCGCCGCGCTGAACTCGGTCTTCCTGTATCATTGCGTCGAAGCGGGCTTGGATTGCGCGCTCGTCCATCCCAAGGAAATCGTTCCGTATTTCGAAGTCGACTCGGCGGTACGCGAGCTGTGCGACGATCTCGTTTTTAATCGGCGGCCGGATGCGCTGCCGCGGCTCATCGATCATTTCGAGCGCGAGGCGTCTGACGGCCGATCGGAGACCGATCGCGCCGCTGCAGAAGAACAGTCGGAAGAGACGACGGTCGCAGAACGGATTCATCAAGCGATTCTGCGGCGCCGTAAAGACGGCATCGAGACGAAGATCGATGAAGCTTTGCTGGAAAGAGCGCCGGTAGCGGTACTCAACGAAATCCTCCTGCCCGCCATGAAAGATGTCGGGGATCGATTCGGTAGCGGCGAGCTGATTCTGCCGTTCGTCCTACAATCGGCCGAGGTGATGAAGAAGGCGGTCGCACATCTCGAACAGTTCCTCGAGCGCTCCGAAGGCGCGACGAAAGGGACCGTCGTCATCGCAACGGTCTTCGGCGACGTGCACGACATCGGGAAGAACCTGGTGCACACTATCCTCGCCAATAACGGTTACACGGTGCACGATCTCGGCAAGCAGGTTCCGATGAATACGATTCTCGAGAAAGCCGTTGAAGTAAAGGCCGATGCAATCGGGCTCTCCGCGCTTTTGGTTTCGACCAGCAAACAGATGCCGGTGTGCCTGGAGGAGCAGGACGCTCGCGGTTTACGATTCCCCGTGATCATCGGCGGAGCCGCGATCAACCGGGATTTTGGCCGGCGTATCGCGCTCTTGGAGGGCGGTACCCGCTTCTTCGAGCCGGGCGTCTTTTATGCTCGCGATGCGTTCGAAGGGCTCGATCTCGTCGATGCGCTCACGAGCGATCCGCAACGGCGGCGAGATCTCGTCGAGCGGGCGAAGGGCGAAGCTCTCGCGCAACGTGAGCGTCGCCCCGCGGCCGCACCGTCGCGGGCACCGTCGATCTCCGCGGTCAAGGCCGACCGCGCTCCCGTTCCGCAACCGCCGTTCTGGGGCGTTCGCGCGCTCGATCGAATTGATCTTCGCGAGCTCTGGCCATGCTTCGATTTGCGCAGCCTCTACCGGCTTTCGTGGGGCGCCGCGAACACGAAAGGCGACGCGTTCGCGCGGCTCGTCGGCGAGGAGTTCGAGCCTCGTCTGCGCCGCTATCAGGCGCAAGCGACGCAGGACGCTCTGCTCGAGCCAAAGGTCGTGTACGGGTATTTCCCCGCCGCAGGTTTAGGTAACGACATCATTCTTTACGATCCGGCGCAGCCAACCAACGAAATCGCGCGCCTGCGCTTTCCGCGCCAAACCGGCGGAGAGCATTTGAGCCTCGCGGATTATTTGCTCGAGCCCAGCGACGGTGGCCCCAGCGACGTGGTGGCGTTGCAGATCGTAACGGTCGGACGCAACGCGACGCAACGCACCGAAGCGTTACAGGCGGCCGGCGACTACAGCGAATCGTACTTCGTGCATGGCTTTTCGGTACAGGCCGCCGAGGCGCTCGCCGAGTACGCCCACCGTCACATTCGCAACGAGCTCGCTTTAGAGAACGGGCGTGGGAAACGGTATTCTTGGGGCTACGGAGCTTGCCCCGATCTCGGAGCGCACGACGTGGTGTTCCGGCTGCTCGATGCGACCTCGAAGATCGGAGTAACGCTAACGTCGGCCTTTCAAATCGTTCCCGAGCAATCGACCGCCGCGATCGTGATACATCACCCGAAGGCTTCGTACTTCAACGCGGCGGCGACCAAAGAGCACGTCGCCTAGTGGCGAGGTGCTCCCGGTAGCAGGCCGCGGCGCTTTGTGGGCGTACGGTCTGCAATCATGACGCACACGCTGCTCGTCGTCGCGCTCGTCCTCGTCGCGCTCGTGCTAATCGTGGCCCTCTTCCGGGCGCTGCCGCGGCATAAGAACCCGGCACCGACGCCGTTGCTGGGCGCGATCGGTTTCGTTACCGATTTTTTGGACACGCTCGGTATCGGGTCGTTCGCGGTGACGACCTCGCTCTTCAAGTTCTTCCGGGTGGTGCCCGACGAGCGCATTCCCGGAACGCTCAACGTGGGGCACGCGCTTCCGACGGTGGTCGAGGCGCTCATCTACATCGTCATCGTCGCGGTCGAACCCAAAACGTTGCTGCTGCTGATCGTCGCCTCGATCGCCGGCGCCTGGCTCGGGGCGGGATTCGTCGCGCGCTGGCCGCGCCGCTACGTGCAGATCGGCATGGGGACGGCGTTGCTGGCTGCGGCCGTGCTCTTCATTCTCACCGGCATTTTTGGCAGCCACTTCGGATTGAGCGGTTCGGCGCTCGGCCTCGACGGCCCGCGCCTCTGGATCGCCGTCGCGATCAACTTCTGCCTCGGCGCGTTGATGACGGTCGGAATCGGACTCTACGCACCGTGCATGATCATGGTTAGCCTGCTCGGGATGAGTCCGGTCGCGGCCTTTCCGATCATGATGGGGTCGTGCGCGTTTCTGATGCCGATTGCGAGCTTGCGCTTTATCCGCTTCGATGCGATTTCGATGCGTGCCGTCTTGGGCCTGACGCTCGGAGGAATTCCCGGCGTGCTGATCGCCGCCTATATTGTGAAGTCGCTGCCGCTAGGCGCGGTACGCTGGCTCGTGGTCGTCGTCGTGCTCTACGCGAGTTACGTGATGCTGCGTTCGGCGTTCGCGCCGCGTCCGGACACCACCGAGTATGCCTACGAGGCTTGACGGGGAACCCCNNATGACGTGATACTCCTTGTCCCAGAAGGAGAGGTCGGCGCGCGCGCCGCGCGCGATGCGGCCTAGCTCGGCGTCGTGCCGAATCAATCGTGCCGGGGCGTGGGTTGCCGCAACGATCGCCGCAGCGAACGGAATCTGCGCGTACGACATATAGTTTCGCAGCGCTTCGTCCATGCGCAACGCGCTTCCGGCAATCGTGCCGTCGGCCGAACGCACGACGCCGCCTTCGATGTGATAACCCGGATCGGCCGCTGGCATCACATCGGTTACCAGCACGAGCCGATCGCCCAGCGTTCGGTGCAAGATGTCGATCATGACCGGTGAGACGTGAAATCCATCGCAGATTACTTGCACGAGCGTGCGACGGTCTTGGATGAACGCCGCTAGAATTGAAGGATCGCGGTGGTCGAGCGGTGGCATTCCGTTGAACGCGTGCGTCAAGGACCGGAAGCCCAGTCCGATCGCCAGCATTCCTTCGCGATAGCGCGCGCCAGTGTGACCGGCCGAACAAACGACCCCGTTCTCCAAAAAAACGCGCAGCGCTTCGCTCGCGCCGTCGATCTCCGGGGCCATCGTTACCAACAGGCAGGCACCTTTGCACGAATCGACCATTTCTTGCGCGCGAGCGGCGCCGGCAGTAAGCAGCCACTCATTGCGATGAATGCGCCGAAATTTCGGATTGAGGAATGGGCCTTCAAAATGCACGCCGAGACAGCGAGCGCCGTTGGGCAAATCCTCCTCCAACTGGTTGGCCGCTTCGACGATCTCCGATGCGGCATGGAGCATGGACTCCCACGGAGCGGTCATGACGCTCGCCACGAAGCCCGTCGTGCCGGTCTGCGCGTATGCGGTGCCAGCGACTGCGACGGCGTTACCTTGATCTCGATTGAAGAGATATGCGCCGGCGCCGTTTGTGTGGACGTCGATGAGGCCTGGAGCCATCGTGCTTCCGCCGGGCAGCGGATAATCGGTGGGGCCGTCGGCGGCAAGAACGCCGACAATGCGGCCATCTTCGATTGCCAAGCGTCCGAACGTCGACGTTCCATCGCCGACCGCAATGAAGGCGGGCCCGAGCAGGCGTTTGGACATTGACCTCAGGTTCGGCGGATTAGCGCCAGCGCCTCGTCCTCATCGAGCTCAGACGGATAAATTCCACGAACGTCGTAGGACTTAAAAACCGTGGTTCCCACCCGGCTGTACCAGCCCGCTGTTCTTCGACTTTCTGCGTGAGGCCTTTGTGAGGAGCGTCTCGTTCGCGAGTGTCACGGGAACGATGTTATTGACGGCCTTCTTGCTGTTGTCGCTCGGTTTTGCCGTCGAGGGTTCATTCGAAACGCGCACGGAGATCGCGAATACCTTCGCGCGACAGGCGCAGATCCAGCAAGCGCAGATCGATCTCGAGGAGCTGTTGCGCTTACAAATCGATGAAGAGAATTTGCTTCGCGGCTACCTCCTGACGCGCGACCCGTTTTATGATGCCGAGTACCGCTCGGCTTCTGCCGGATACGACGAAAAAGAGAATGCGATTCGTAAGACGCTGGGTGGACAGCTACTCGGCGCCGATAAGCTGCTCGCCGACTACGCGCGCCTTCAGCTCGAGTGGAGGAATACGGTTGCGGCGCCGCTGCTCGCGCATCCGCGGCTCCGTCTGCAAGAGCTGGACAAGAGAAACAAACTCTTCTCCGACTACGAGACGTTGACTGCCGCGGCGATCCGCCGCGAGCTCGCCGGCAAGGGCGACGAGCTCGAGCGCAGCACGCAGATGCAGCTCGATCGCGCGTCTTATCTGCGCGCCGCGTGGGTGCTGGCGTTCGGTCTCCTTGCGCTCGTCTTGAACGCCTACCGCACGCGGTTGAACCGCGAGCTCGAAGAAGAACGCGCCGTGACGCGGATTCTTCAGCGAGCCTTTCGAAGCGAGGCGACTCCGCTTCCGCATTGCGACGTCGGTAGCGCGTACCTATCGGCGAGCAGTGACCGCGCGGTCGGCGGGGATGTGTTCGACGTCTATCGCCTTTGCGAAAACCAGGCGCTGATCTTGATTGCCGACATCAGCGGAAAGGGCGTCGATGCAGCGGTGCTGACGGCGTTCATCAAGTTTATGGTGCGCGCGATTGCGTTGCGCAACAGCGATCCCATGGCAATACTTACGGAGTTTAACGTCGTTCTCTCCAAGGCGGTCGGAGATCCCTACATTTTCGTCTCGATGTTCGTAGGTCTGCTCGATACCGACACGTTCGGTTTAAGGTACGCGAGCGGAGGACACGACACGGCTTTCGTGCGCCGTCGCAACGACGTCGCCCAGCTTGCGATAACCGGACCGGTCCTGGGCGTCATGGAAGAGCCGTTCGGAGTTGAAACGATCTACTTGCAGCCCGGCGATACGCTCGTGTTGGCGACCGACGGTTTAACGGAAGTTCGCAACAGGGCCGGAGAGCAACTCTCCGGACAGGGTGCGATGGAGCTGATCAAACGCGCAAGCCCAGGCGCGCAGCAACTCGCAGAAGAGCTTGCCGCCGCCGTTCGAGCGCGCGGCGGGAGTCGCGTAAGAGACGACTTAGCGATTCTTGCGATTCGCGTGCTCGACGGGGCGGCGCCTCGTGCGTAAGGCGTGTGCGTTCCTCATCGTCTGCTTGACCTTGGTTTCCGCCAAGGCGTTGGCCGATTGCCGCGTCCATCGCGGCGATCACGTCGTGCTCTACAGCACGGGAGACGACCCCTCAGTGCTGATGTGGGACTCGCGCGCACGTCTGCGCGAGTATCACGGCGCATCCTTCGACGAAGCTCAAGCGATGTTGCCACACGCCGTGCTGGTTTCGCCGGGCACGCACGGCGACGTCGTCACTTGCCTTCCCGGCTACGTCGTTTCACCGCTCTTCGCGTCACCGGACGATGCGGTCGGCGTCACGAT
>PMUK01000017.1 GCA_003166915.1 Candidatus Cybelea palsarum | reverse complement strand
ACTCCCGAAGAGTTCGCCCGAGTTTTTTCAATCATCCAACCCTCACAGTTATAAGCTGTGCCAAAACCCACCTCACGTCAATTTCGACCAACTTTCATTCAAGATATCAAGAACTTGCGCCGCGTGGCACCGGAAGAAATGGGACGCCCGAGGGTGATCGAGGCGGAAGCGGACGCAAGAAGTGATATGAAACTTCGAGATCTGGCGCAACCGGACTCGCGAAACGTAACTGGCCGTGATCGACGTGTGGGTCGATGATCGCGGTGAGCGGGAACGCCCACTCGTAAGGCTTCGCGGGGCCCCAGACCACCGGTACATTCGCGGGGATCGTCACCTGCATTTTGACTTCGGCCAAGCCGTGTTCAGCGTCGAACAAGTAAACGCCGTCGTAGCTACCGCCCGCAAGGTCGACACCGTATGCAGCGCCGCGGTCGAACGTCAGCATTACCCAACCTTGACTTCCCGAAGCTCCGTATTTCACGAAATAAATGCCATCGCGCATAATGAATTTCTCACCCTTGAGGCGTTGAAGTTCCAGTTGACGTATGTTGCCGGGCACGAGGGAAAAGAGTCTCGTGTACGCCTCGACGGGTCCAGGGACGCTGCCCGCGTCTGCCGTCCACGACGAAACGGACCGGGCGGACGCCCCAACCAGCCGGGCGAGCTCCGCCTGAGAGAGCCCAGCGCCTAGCAGCCAAGTCCGCAATTCTTCCGGTGTCATACGCACATTATGTTCTCATACATGAAGAAGCAAAGTCAAGCCAGCGTTTCCGCCTAATGGCTGCGGCATGCGGCCCGGCGCGCGGCCTGGGCAGCGAAGCGACCTTTGGTCGCAGGGGCGTTACCAATTCCAATAGCTCACAAAGCAGACAATCTCGACAAAGTCTACAATACGTGCTACTATCCATCAAGGAGAACTTGAGATGGCTAAGACGCTTCTGTCCGTTCGCGAGGCCGCGGCGCGACTAAATGTTCATGAGAACACACTACGCAATTGGGAGAGCCGCGGACTTCTAAAAGCGATCCATCTGCCATATTCGAACTACCGGCGGTTTGACGAGGCTGAGATATCGCGGATGCAGCGAGAAATGCGGACTCAGTTTGCCCCGACCGATGAGGGCGCGACCGCGATTCCAAGAACAAAGCCATTGATCATTCATGGCGATTCCGAATAGCCATTGGCTAGGGAAGAGCGGCCATCCGACGGCGCATACTACGAACAGCGCATACAAGAACTGAGCCAAGGGGACGTCTTTAGGGACGTTCCTCTGGCTTATCCGCTTCCAGCCGTAGAAATCGTTCTCGATCCCGAGGCCGACCTTGGGGCACGGCAGTTTCTCAGCGGGCCCTTTGAACTGGGCCATGCAATACTTTTGTCGCCCACATGTTCCATGCGCGCACAAAAGACAGGGGGATACGCTCACCCTGTCCGGATACTCGCCGTTGTGCGCCCGCTTTCGGAACTCATAGAGCAGGGCATCTTTACAAGCGATCGCCTCGGTTTGCTACGCAAATATGACGCTCTCATAAACTACATGTATCTACCGCCAGTAGAAGATCTTCCAGAAAGCGTCGCGCTCCTATACATGTCTGTCACATTGCATCACGACATGATTGTGGGAAACAGAATTATACAACTGACTCGAGACGGCGCCCAGCAGCTACAGCGGAAGTTGGTCTGGTTCAGCTCAGGTCTCTTATGGCCGAGGGGCGAGTTTGCGCCCCCAATGGACTGATTCGAAAAACATGCGGGCACCTTACGACACTTGTACGACAGTTGGGGCTGAAGAAAACGCGGACGCCAGCGGACGGCCCGACCGCGCGACCTCACCTGATTCTACCGGGCTTCCCTATTTCTTCTGCTTCGTACCGCGAGCCGATTTCTTCCCTTTCTTGCTTCGCATGTAAGGGTCGGGGCCGAGTCGCCCGATGCCGCAAGATGGAAAGCCGCAACTAGCCAAGGAACTTCTTTGGCGATTTTGCGTGGAAATGCGAAGCGACTGGCAACACTTACGACAACCGTACGACGTTTGTGCGTAGGTCGCGCGCGCGACAGCCTCCCCGATCGCGGATGACCGCTTTTCTCAGCGCCCTACCTCGACCAGCCCTTCGGGTCCGAGCGTGATAGTGCTTCCGTCGCTCAGCCAGAGCCGAGTGCCGATGTCTTCGACGGCTTTGATGTCGACGACTACGTGAAAACCGGCAAGCCGGCGGACGAGCATGCCGCGCGCGATCTCACTCACTTGCGCGAACGTTGTGCCATAAACCGAAATCATCTGGTCCTCCCGCGGCCCGACAGATGGCCTGCCGCCCGGCCGGCGGAACCGCGCGCGCCGGGACCCGCGCGCAAGGCCGAAGCGAAGCGGAGCCGCCCGAGCGGTCGCCTTGCGCGCGGGAAGCGCCAGCGCGGTAGCCTTTAACGGGCGACAGGCGGGATGGAGGGCCTCTCTCACCGTGACATTACCGATCGTTGAAGGGTCGCTTGAGGACAACAACTTGCAATTGACACACTGATAACGCAGGTAGGATAATATTCGTACACGACAATACGTGATTTACGCCCGCATGGTAATGCGTGCAAAACCTCGAGCGAGCTCGCTCGGGGTTTTTATCTTTCTTGGAGTCGAGGACGTATGACTAGGGCACCGATAACGCTTGCCGATCTCGGCGACATTCTTACGCCTAGTGACGTGCAGCGACTCTTAGGCATCGGGCGCAACGCGACGTACGAACTACTCGCCTCCGGGAAACTGCAATCGATCCGCATCACGCCGCGCCGCCTTGTCGTCACGAAAAAGGCTCTCGAAGCATTCCTGGGCCTGGCGGCGAATATACCGTCCGCCGGGACCCCGTAGGAGGCACATCCTTGGGGTATCTCAGGAAAGTTGGAGACAAAAAGTTCCGCATTATGTATGACGTCGTGTTCGTCAACGGCAAGCGCCGGCAGAAGACCGAAACGCTCGTCGGAGTGACGAAGAAGCAGGCTGAAGCGATCCTCGCGAAACGCAAGGCTGCGGTCGTCGCCGGCGAGTACTTGCCGTGCGCCGACATGACGATGAATGAGCTGTTCGATCGGTTCATGCAAGCCAAAGAAGGTCGCCTTGCCGCGACGACGCTGCAGCGTTACGAGAGTTTGCTGCGGCTTTACTTGCGGCCGGCGGTCGGCACCAGGAAGGTTGGCAGCGTGAAGGCTGTCGATCTACTTGCAACCTATGCTCGATGGTCGAAGCGGCCAGTCAGCGGACGTACGGTCCATCATGCTGCGGAACTGCTGCGCAACGTGCTACGGCGCGCCGTCAAATGGGAAGTGATCCTTCGCAGTCCGGCCGCATCGCTCGATGCGGACGATCTGCCGAGGGCGATAAAACCCGAATCGGCGGTACTCACCGAAACCGAGGCGCAGCAGTTGCTACAGGAGGCGAAATACCCAACCCATCGGTGCACGGCGCGGCACTACTTGACGGCGCAGAGCGCCTTTTATCCTGCCGTGGCATTTGCACTCTACACAGGAGCCCGTCTCGGCGAAATCATGGCGATGCGTTGGCAAGACGTCGATTTTCGTCAGCGGATCGTCACAATCAGCCGATCGCTGAGCTCGACGAAGCGGGACGGGCTTATCTACAAACGGCCAAAGAACGACAGGGTGCGCACGGTCTGTGTTTCGTCGCATCTGCTCGTGATTCTCGAATCCCATCGCGCGGTGCAGGCTGCTGAGAGGATTGCCGTACGTCCGGCCTATCACGACGAGGATCTCATCTTCGCCAAGGCAGACGGCACACCGATCTCGTCTTGGCTGTTCAGCTCCGCGTTCCGGAACTTCATGAAACGCTGCCCGGTGCGGCGCATCCGCTTCCACGATCTCCGCGACACACACGCCTCGTTGCTTGCCAAAGCCGGCGTGCCGATCGAGGTTATCTCGAAGCGGCTGGGCCACAGTGACATCAGCATCACGTACGATCGCTACATCACGGTCTACCGCGACCGTGATGCCGA
>PMUK01000087.1 GCA_003166915.1 Candidatus Cybelea palsarum | reverse complement strand
TGGGCTAGGTCCCGTCATGCGGCCAGTGATTTCTGTGGCAGTTGGGTAATTTCGTAGAGTGCGAGAAACTCCTCGGGCGTCATGCCGTCGAGCGAGCTGTGAGGATGAACGCTGTTGTACGCCTGTCGCCAAGCCTCCGCTCCATCGCGGGCCTCGAAGATTGTGCGGTAGCGGTTCGCGTTGAGAAGTTCGTCGCGGACGCGAGAGTTAAACGATTCAATAAATGCATTCTGCGTCGGCTTTCCCGGCTGAATGAAGAGCAGCTCGACATTATGCTCGTGAGCCCAAGTTTCCAGCGCAGTTGCGATGAATTCGGGGCCGTTGTCCACTCTGAGGCAGCTCGGGTAGCCGTGTTCACGCGCCGTATCATCAAGAGTTCGGACTACCGAGACGCTCGGATATGAAAACGCTGGATCGACAGCCAAGCCGAATCTGCTGTATTCGTCGAGCAGGGTGAGAGCACGGAACACGCGGCCATGGAGTAGGCGATCGGAGAGAAAGTCCAACGTCCAGATCTCGTTCGGATGCGTCGCCCGGCGCAAGGGCAGGCCCCGCACGTACTTCGCGCGGCTACGCCGGCGGCGGCGCGCGATTTGGAGGTTTGCGAGGCGATAAAGCCTGCGAAATCGCTTCCAGTTCATATACGGATCGCCGTCACGCGCTGCCCGCTCGTAGACAACGTAAAGGCGCTTAGAGCCATATCGCGGATGTTCTTGCGCGAGTTCCGTCAGCCTCACGAGTAGCGGCGCATCTTGGCTCGCTCTGAAGCCGTGCTGCTCTTTCGACGATCGACGGCGCGTACGCACGATCGCGCAGGCTTCGCGCTGACTGAGCCCACTTCGTTGCAAGGCCTTCACCGCTTCTTGTCGCTGCGAAGGCCCCATCCGTTTTTTCGGATTAACTCGTCCATCGCGTCGACCTTAAGCGTGAGCTTGGCGATGATGCGATGCATCTGGGCATTCTCTGTCTCGAGCTGCTTGAGCCGAACGACGTCGCTCACGTCCATCCCGGCGTATTTCGACTTCCAAAGCCGAATCGTGTTGACGTGAATCCCGTGTTTGCGAGCGAGCTCTTTGGGCGGGACGCCAGCGTCGTACTCGCGGACGATGTCGACGATCTGCGCCTCGGTAAAGCGGCTCTTGCGCATGGGTGGATCTCCTTAGCTGCCCGTTTGGGCGGAAATCCACAGTTATCCCTGGCTCCGATTTCAGGACCTAGCCCACGTTGGAGATGACCGCGCCGTGCGCCAGGCGCGTTTGTACGTTGAGAGTGTTTGAGATTGGTGTGGCGCCGTTACCGGCGCCGCAAGCGTTCAATAGGATTGCAGCCGATAAGGCCGACACAAAAACCTGTAAGCTCCGCATCGCGACTCCTCGTCTCGCAGGGCATAACCCTCGTCGGATTATGAGCTCTCGAACGAAGTTGCCCCGAGGCAAGCGGCCTTTCGTAAGGCCGCTAGACGCTCCTCCTTAGAACGCCCCGACGCCATTAGGGGTGCCGAGTCCGGTCGGACCGTTCCACCCCTGACCGGCGACGCAGAGTGGCGCGCCGCACGTCCCGTTGCTCCCGGAAGCGATGTCGTTCAAGTTCGAGGTGTGCGAGTACAGGTTTCCCGCAGGATTGGCGCTTGCGTACCCTGCGAGCGCGAAGACTGAAGCGACGATCGGTGTGGCGACGGACGTTCCGCCAAAGACGAGCCATCCACGTTGCTGGAAGGTGTCGTAAACCGCCACACCCGTGTGGGGATCTGCATCGGCCGAGACATCGGATTGCGCACGCATCGAGCATCCCGTGTTCAAACCGTTTTGGAAGCTGGGCTTGCCGTAAATCTTGGTGCAGCCGCTCCCTGCGTGCAGCCATGCGGTTTCCGCGCGCGGGGCGACCGCCGTCAAGCTCGTTCCGCCGACGCCGACGACGCTCGGAAGTATCGCAGGCCACTGCGCGGTGGCGTTGTAGCCGTGGTCGCCGGTCGAAGCCACGATCGCTCCGCAACCCTCCTTATAGTCGCCGTCGTACGTTTGCGTTCCCTCGTTGCTGCTCCAACTGTCGCTGACGTAGTCGGCCTGGGTGGTCGCGTATTCTTCAGCGCTGCTGAGATCGGCAATGCTCGTCGACGCCGCTTCTACCAAGAGAATCTTACAGTTTGGGCAGATGGCAGAAACCATCTCGACATCGACCGATTCTTCCGCGGCCCACCCCGCGTTGGTTTGCGACGTATACTTCTGTTTGGTAAAGCAGCCATTGGAGACGGTACACGCCGGCAGTCCGTACTGCGAGCGGTAAACGTTGAGATCCGATTCCACGTTCGGATCGTCATAGGCGTCGACGATCGCGACGGTTTGACCAGCGCCGGTGCTCTGGCTCTCGGTCGTTAGCCCGTACGCCGTCTGTAGGTCGCTGGGAGCGTAGCCGCCCGGCGTGTTCGGCGCAATGGGTCCTTGAATGTCGGTACGCAGCCAGGCTTGGCAGCGCGCAAAACCCGCTCCCACATCGCCGCAGACGCGGACTGACGGTCCTTGGCGTGGCCAGCGTCCTAACTGCGCGGCCGTTGCAATCCGTGGTACGGACGTCGCGCTTTGGAGTACGCTCGAAAAGCTTTGCTGAGGGTGCGGCCGACATGCCGCGCTCGCGGTTCCCGGCAGCAGGTTCGCCTTGGTGCAAGCCGATAACGCGGCGACCGCGGCTACCGCGGTAACGGTCGTGAAGCGCACTGACTCCCGTTCCTTTCGCAATCCAGGTAAGCAACCAGCATGGCATACGTTCCCGTGCAAAGGCTGAGAAACCGGGGAGCAGCTGCCGTCTTGGCGCCCGGCGGCTAACCCTCCACCAAAAGCTTGGTTTTTTACCTCCGCGCGCCGGAACTAGCTACCCCACAGCGCCTTCCATCTCCATTTTGACTAAGCGATTCAACTCGACCGCGTATTCCATCGGGAGTTCCTTGACGAAGAAGTCGAAGAAGCCGTTGACGATCATCGCGACGGCGTCCGCTTCGGCAAGCCCGCGCGACATCGCGTAGAAGAGCTGCTCTTCGCCGATCTTGCTGACGCTCGCCTCGTGTTCGACGGTCGAGCGTTGTTCGTGGATCTTCATCGTCGGTTTCGTATCGCTCGACGATTCGTCGTCCATGATGAGCGCATCGCAGCGCACGCGGGTCTTCGCGCCAACGGCGCCAGCGTGTATTTCCACCAAACCGCGGTATGTCGTCTTGCCGCCATGCGCGCTGACGCTCTTGTTCGTCACCATCGACGTCGTGCGCGGCGCGGCGTGGATGACCTTCGCCCCGGCATCCTGATGCTGGCCTTCGCCGGCAAAGGCCATCGAGAGAATCTCGCCGCGTGCACCTTCGCCCATCAAATAGATCGA
>PMUK01000027.1 GCA_003166915.1 Candidatus Cybelea palsarum | reverse complement strand
TCCCGGCAGAGTTGGTAGCCGCTAGTGCCCGGCCTGTCCTCACCGGCCACCGCTATACCGCAGCCCGACGGGCACGAGCTGTTGTTGTGATAGACGCGCTTGTCCACCGGCTTGTCGATCTCATTAACGTCGTAGAAATCCGACGTACGCGGAATGGAGCATCCCTCCGTTGGTTAAGTTGCGGGCGTAAGGGTGACGGTATTCCCGGGGGACCCCGCCTGGCGACTGATAGCGCCTTCATGGCCGGGAGCAATAAGGCATTCGCAATGATCTTCGCAACGGCCGCAAATGTAATCCCCTTGCTTGTCTCCGCTGCACCCGCAGCCCCAAAAAGGCTCGCTCATACGGCGATTATACGCCCCGACTTTTTGGGCAGATGGCGGGCTTTATGGGCAGACGCTTAGGCGGAGCGCCTTCTTTGATGGAGCGGGCCCTAGCGCCCCTGTTTGTTTAGGCTAACGCAGTCGTGGCAGTGCGTTAACCCGCCTCTCCCGGGCACCTTATTTTTCTTTGGTATTTCGCTCGCAGGTCCGCATTTGTTACTGGTGTGATAGCGAATGGCTCTATGGTGCTTTGAGTGAAATGGTTCGACTTTCATATCTGCGTCCTTCCACATCGGGCCGGCTTGCCTTTCTTTTCGCAAATCGTAGATCGAACGGACCTCCTTAGCGCTGAGCGTCGTCCGATCGACGGCATCTTCCTGAGGTATTCCTTGGCGCGACTGGCCGCCCGCAGCCGCAATGCTTTTTCGAGCTATTCATGCCGAGATTATACCACGCGAATCTCACCCTCGCTTCTGTGTGCCATAGCGTATGGCACGCAACTCACGTAACGTTTTCCTTATACACACGCGACCCACAAGGCGTTCGCGGGGGCATTTACGCAAACGCTTTCAAACGGAGCGCAGCCGCGCTCCATATAGAGGGGAGAATAATGAATATGGATGACCTTTGCGAGAAGGCGCTTTCGCGGGTCACCGACTGGGCCAAACACCCCGAGTTTCAGGATGCGATAGAGCAGTTCTTGGAGGCCCAGCGTGACCCCGCAGTGGCGCGGTTTCGTTCAGATGCCCGGCGACTTTCCAAGGCGCACATGAATAATCAACAAAAAGAGGCGTTATATGACGAGCTTAATGTCGCCGTTCTGAGTACAATCAAGTTTTCAAAACGTATGATAAGAGCGGCGCAGTCCCTCAGCGAGCCGGTTGAGCGGTTCGAGCAAAAGCTGTCGCCGTGGGGCGGCTGAAAGCGAATCAAGGCGTCGGAATATCGTAGCACCACACGCATCATGACATTCTCTCTATCTCCCGTTACCTAGAACAGCCCCACCGGCGGACATTGCTTCTTCGTGCCCTTGCGCTGCTTCTTGCGAATCGGTTCCTTCTGCGGTTGCTTCATGGCAACGCCCCTTGCCGCTGTTCCTCTGCGCGCTTTGGCTCCTCATAGAGTTCGGTCAGCCGTCTCACTTGCGCCTCAAACTGCGCGCGCCGAAATGATATGTCGTCGTTGTCATCGCTAGATTGCTGCTTCTTGCGAATCGGTTTCATAACGGCACTCGATTCTTGCCGGCTGCCATCAGCGCCTCTTCTCTCTGCATAATCAATGCATTGCGCTGTCCGACATTATTGCCGCACGCTGCGAGCTTCTCCTGAAATACAAGCTTCTCGCCAATGTCGTCAGGATTCTCTGCGGCCTCTTCGGCAGCAACGCGCGCTCGCATTGCATCGAACCGAACCTATTTCGGGACCTCGAAGGCAGAGCGATGAGACTTTCCCGAGGCCCCTACGCGCGCGCGGTAGGGCTCGGAAAACGGCTGGCCAAGCGCCATGATCCAAGCCCGGCCACTTCATGCTCGACCAAACGCTGCCTCGCCCGGGACTATACCACGTCTATTCGGACGGCCGTCCATCCGGTATCGGGCAGCAGGTGTTCCGTTTCGATTTCCCAGCTGGGAAAGCGGTCCCGATTGCGCCGAGAGATCTGAGCGAACGTAACGCCATCGCGCAAGTCGACGGATATTTGGTGACGCTTTCGAGCTTGTCCCTGCGTTCCGGCTCCCTAGCTCACATCGCTGTGCGCATTGCGAAAGGCGGGAAGCCCGCCACCGATGTACACCCGTACCTAAGGGCGCTAGCCCATGCCGTTTTTCTCGATGCCGATGATCTTACGTACGTTCATGTGCACCCGGTTGCCTTCAGATCGTCGATGGAACCCGCTAACGCGATGGTGTACTCCAACGATGAGGCTGTCGTGTCGCCGAACCTGCTTCTCAGCGTGACGGTAAGCAAGCCTGGAACGTACAAGCTGTGGTTCCAATTCCATGCCGGACCATCGCTGCACGTTGCATCGTTCGTCCTGACGGCTGCCAAACCTTAATGGGAACCGCCCGTAATTGTCAGCCTGTCCCGGAAGTCGAGTAGCGGCCGTGTTTCTCAGTAATGTGAATGCAGTACACGATGCCATCTTCGCCTGTGCGAGTGACGAACGTCCGCCAGGCCATCAGCGGGGCGGCTGTGGCGGCTGCGACTGTCCTTAGGCGCTCAGAGATTCGCTCCATGGCTTCGACAGCAACTCTGCCGTAGAGTTGCTCGAACGTTCCACGAACGATGACCGAGCACCAGTCCGCAGCGTTTTCAACACGGTCGACCTCGACGCATACCCTCGGGTTTGCAGCCATGTTCTCGATCTTCGCTCCCAACAAACTGTATCCGTAGAACGCTCGGCCGTCGTACGCGTACGTGATCGGGACGATACACGGCAAGCGACGACGATCGACGTAGCCAATGCGGGCTACGACCTCTTCGTGGAGCAGGGCCTCGATCGCGTTGGGTGTCAGTTTGCCAAACATACTGCAAAGAGCGCTGCTATCCGGTGTTCACCGGATGGTCAAACCTTTTTAGTACATTGCTTGCCGGGTTTTCCCCTCCCTGGCAGTCTGGCGGTGTGGTGGCCCAGCCTAAGGTCAAGGTGGTCATATCCTCCGGACCGGGATCACATTTCAAGCTTATGTGACGCGTTGCGTCCGGCGCCCTCACTAAAAGCAAGCGGACCCGTCACCTTCGCAGCAAGCTGGCGAACCCGCATATTGGATCGCGCAGCACCACGGAGGAAGATCTTGTGAAGCAATAACGACGTTGCGAGGTTCTCAAGCCTTGCCAGCCAGTTCGTTTCGAATCGGCCCATCTGGCTTGGTGACGCCAAACCTTTCGATGCTTTGCCACCGATGATCCAGCGCATGGCGGGATCGTGTCGTAAGCGCAACGCGTCGTTCACGTCTTCGTATCCCGCAAGTCTGCCGAAGACGGATTGACGGAACATACCGACGAGGGCGTGCCGACCATTCTTTCCCGTGCGTCGCATCGGCAAGAAGGTCACCGACCGCTGGAGTCAATCCGAGTGCATCATCGAGTTCACGATGCGCGAGCAAACCGACATCGGCGGTCACGACGGATCCGCGAAACTGCACCATGACGCGGTCGGCGAAATCGAGTCGAAGAACGCCGATGTTAGCTTCACCCGTCGGGTTCGTCACTTTGGCGTCACAACATCATCGCGAATCACTTGATTAGTATAGCAAAAACGCTGCGCGTCCGTATTGGTTTCCCGATTTCATCTGGTGAATGCGGGTTAAGAGGATATTCCCCGACCTCACGAACTTGGCTACGTCACCACTGGGCCGCGTGAAAACCAAGTTGACGTTATGGTGACGGACACCGTCAATGGTCAACGGTATGCGGTGTCTGTCAAAAACGAGCGACAGTCTCTTGAAGCGCGCGCGAAATGGATTGGCGAGTGCATCAAGATGGCGAAAGCGCACGGTGCAAAACCGCGGATTATTTCGTCGTTCGCGACGGAGGCGGGGATAGAGTCGTGCAAGAGCCAGGGTGTTCGTTGTACCGTTATTGGTGCGCGGATTGCTCCCGAGACTTTCGAGTGGAAGTCTAAGTCTATTAAGAAGCTTATGCCGAAGTTCTATCCGATACTCGGCGGCGAGCCATACCCATACGTGTGCATCGGTGAGCAGCGCATCCACGGCAACCCGCTCCCTGCTCGAGCGTTGCGGGAACTCGATGCACCTTATCACCCCGCCGCGGCGACGAGCCCGCTACGGGAAGTGAGCATCGGTCTTACGGCGGCGGTATGGACGGAGCTGGCTCGGTCGTAGGGGGCGCACTACGCACCGGCAGGTTGGGAATGCCCGCCGCCTGGCGAATTGCGTCAACATCTCGAACGAGCGCATGGCCCAACGAGTCTTTCGCCGGACAAGTCAGATCGGGGGACTCCCAGCCCTGCCACGTAATATGCGTCGACGTTCCAAACGACACGGTCTTCATGCAGGGAACGGTGGTAACATTGCCTTTGCGCGCAGCTGCCAAGTCCGAGAAGAAAAGCACCGCGATCGTTGGAGGCAAGCCAAATGGCTTGGGGGTAGTCACTACACGACCCCCGGGCTCTTGGAGTGTGACCGAGCCCTTTCCATCTGACCAGACTTGAATCGTGTATCCGTACAAGTTTGTCGAACCCGAGTTCAGTATAACGGCGATGTCGCGAGGCGCGGCGCCCACGCAGCTTGCAATCGCGATCACCCCAAAGAGTGTTGCACGCATCTGCATCTTAAGAGCCTCCGATTCCATTGGGCATGCCCAACCACTCTTCAACGTTACTGCAATCTTTCCAAGGTATCGAATGCTTGACCAGGCCTGCGCCTTGCAGCGCACGTCTCATGCCAGCAGCTTGAGCGGTGCTTTGATGGGAGGAAGGCTCGCCTCTCGCGTGGCGACGCGGGTTGGCCATCGGAGAGTTCCCGCAAGACGAGTGCCGGCAGTCACCGGGTTTTGCGTCAAATCGGCCGGACGTACTGCACGGTACTTGAGACGTTCTCAGCCTTACTCGACCCCGGTGGAGCAGTGCCAGACTCGAACATCACATGATCGTAGTCCCCAGGGGCAACGGCGTAGTAGCCATCGTGCGAAAACGTGTACGCTTGGATATTGCTCCCGCGTTTATCAAGGTCAACATAAGANNGACACGAACATGTAGTGTCCGCTGTGGCGCATAATATGGACGCAACCATTACCGCCAACATGGATCCGGCGCCGATGTGGCCCGGTCATGCTAAATAGCGTCGAACTTCCGGTAAAATGAGTAGCAGCGCAAGTCTGTGCTATCGACGTTGGATTATTGACGTAAGTAGTTCCGAGAAGTATGGTCGTGCATAGCATGATAAGGGTATATTTCAAGTGCATGTGAAACCTTTCGCGATAACTATCGGCGTCCCGCGGCGCGTACAACTTGGAGTCGAGAGTCGCGCAACAAATACATTTTGTTTGCTAAAAAGTGCACCGGGCAGTTCGGCCCGC
>PMUK01000009.1 GCA_003166915.1 Candidatus Cybelea palsarum | reverse complement strand
GCCGCGTTAGCAGTCTATTAGCAGTCGCGCTGCTTTCGAGGCCACTTCACGCTTAAATCTGGTGGGGAAGGTGGGAGTCGAATCTCTTAGCGCTCGTTTTCGCTCATTGCGGTTCGTGTAAAGAAGCCGCATTTCGTGCGTGAGTGCGTTTGCCTAGCTACGGTTCGTTGCGGTTCGCCAGGGTTCGTTTTACTTCGTGTGTGACCAATCCGTGACCAGTAGCTGTTTGGCAACTGCGCACGAAGCCAATGCGAGGCGCACAACACTTTTGGCGCGCGCGAATAGCTCACACGTCGTGCGACTGCGCAACGGACGCGTAGAAGGCACGGAAACGCCACGCAAGGGCATTTGTGTAGCCAACCTCACGCGACTCATTAGTCGTCAGGGAGTCTCCGGTTAAGATGGCAGAAGTCATACTCGCCGCCGTAACCAGGGCACTCGGTTACTCGTTCGGGATAATAGGCCGGGTGCACAACGAGCCGGCATTTATAGAACGAGCCCGCCGGAGCGAGCTCGTTCGTTGCCTCGAGAATCGTAGTCTTTTAAGGCTTCGTTATCAACAGGCCCGTTGGTAGTGATATTCCATTGCTGAGCGTGGCGTACGACGTGTATTGCCCTGGTTTGTAAGCGTATACGTCGTGCGTGCCGAGATCCGACTCGACGACTTCGCCCTTCGGTTTGCCGATGAGCTCTAGGCTGATTGCGTAAGGATTACCATTTCCCGGGATCGTCTGAATCGGGCTCGTCGAGCCACCGAGCTTGTAGATGTTGATGACGTCGCCCGAGCCGCCGGTTTCCCACAGGTAGCCGTTCGTTTGATCGATCGCGAGGCCGAGCGGTTCGCCAAGGCCACTCAAGCCCAGGTTCGTCACGCTCGATCCGCCGGCCGGAAGTTCGAAGACCGCACTCGCACCGAAGTCGGCGATGTAGAGGTTTCCGCTGCTGTCGAGTGCCAGTCCGAACGGATCGGTCATCCCGCCTCCGGTGACCGTTTTCGACGGCGTGTTCGTGCCATAGGCGTATTCGGTAATCGACGCCGGATAGTTGCTAACATAGAGCGTCCCGTTCTTGTCGATGGCGAGGCCGAGCGGATTGCTGATTCCGCTGGTGATCGTGCTCGACAGCGTCGTCGAACCCTTCGCATACTCTTCGACGTCGTTGCCGCCGCAATTATCGGCCACGTAGATCTTTCCCGTTTTATCGACGGCCATGCCGTACGGGCATCCCGCCGCAACGTGAATCATCGCGATAGGTGCCGGATTGCTCGGCAGCGCCTTCGTCTTATAGATGTTGACCGCTGCCTCAGCTTGATCGGCTTCGAAGACTAGCGACTTGCGCGTCGGAAATGCCGGCTGAGCCGAATGGCGCATGACGTTCTGACGCATGAACGGAACGAACGGCATTCCGCGGTGGACCACACTCGATTGGGTCGATGAACCGGATTGTCCGGCGGACGAACCGCCCGGCACCGAAGCGCCGCTACACCCGGCAATGGCAAAAAGCGCCGCCACTACGAGTGCGCGGCGCGTGTGGACATACATAAGGAGCGCCTCCGTTGGTGAAGTAGTAGTGAGAACCAGGAGGTTTCCCGTCCGAACTGCGTCTCCTACCGCGAACTTTCGGGCCGGTAGGGAGCCGCCTGGGATTTTTGGAGCGGGCGGCGGGATTCGAATCCGCCCGTGCGTGGCCAAGCGCGGTCGCGGACGGACAAAAGGCCTCGTAAAATATGGGTTTTCGCCCTGGCGTCCGGTCGTCGATGGGCAAGAACGGTTGCCATCGACGGCAACCGTTTGGCAACCGCGAGAACGCGCGTCGATTCGGTTGCCGTGTAGAGCGCTTCGCGACCGCGCCACGATGCCTGCATCCGTCACCGATCGCGCGCCTCCTCGGCCACGCAACGCCCGCGCAAAGCGTCGGTCACCCGTCCGGCCCCAACGGCACGGTCGCGCGCCACAGGGTGGCAAGTCTGGGGCGGCACGAGTGTCGGATCGCCGGCGATCGCCGCGATTTACGCGCTGTCGGGAAATACGACCGGCACTCCCGCCTCGATCGCCTACGCGCATCCGAAGGATCTTTACAACATAACGAGCGGCTCTAACGGATCGTGTTCGCCGTATGACTACCTGTGCACCGGAGAAGTGGGCTATAACGGACCGACCGGCTTGGGAACACCAAAAGGTCTAGGAGCTTTCTAGCTCCGCATCCGCGAAATGCAACGGCGGTCGTGAAGGAAATACGGTCCTTCGCGACCGCCGTTGTTGACCGGCAACCACGGCCCGAGCTTACCCCACTCATTTGAGTGGTGCCCCACCCCGGGTACGGGCGTGCGGGTGCGCGCGCACGCGCGAGGAAGGCGTGGCGCGCATTAGCGGCCTCGCGATCGCGCTAGCTAGCGAGGCGCAAAACCCGTTCTCCTTTTTGCGGTGCTCGGTCGGCGGCGACTCTCAAAATCGGCGACCCCTCCCCTCGCCACGGGAGCGGGCGCGCGCGCGATGCCGTTCTGCCCTCATGCGTGCGCTCGCGCGAAAGCCGTTCCCCCAAACGACTATGCCAGCTTTCGTTGGGCAGAATTCAAATACCTTAGCTTGGGCGCATTGCTTGCATTGCAGATGAGATGAGAAG
>PMUK01000114.1 GCA_003166915.1 Candidatus Cybelea palsarum | reverse complement strand
CACGAAAGCCGGGCAACTTCAGGTTCACGCATTTGAAGACCGTGCGAGCCACCAGACCCGTACGCTCCCACGATGGCGAAACGCCTTATTTTGCTAGGTTTTCAATGCGCTCTAAACGAGCAGGCGAAGTCGCTAAGGCTTTGCTGGTCACCTTTAGGTCACTTCCGCCTACGCGACCGCCCCAGAAGCCCCTGCCGGGGCCGACTGAAAGGCAGCATCGAGCTTGGTCGCCGCCATTCGTCAAAGGTGTGTATAAGCTAATTACAGCACGTGATGTTGCCGGAGATCTTATTGTGGACGCTGCCGGGTTTTACGACAATCGGGCGCCCGGAGTTCGGCAACACCTTTTTGCCGCGCCGGTCCAAACCGACCCAGTTGTCGATGACTGCGGTGTAGGCGCTCCCCTTCCCCAACGTCACGCCGTCGCCGACGTTACCGCTAATAAGATTCTTCTTCGGTTTCTTTGGATCCGAGCTCGAACCGCCGATGACATTGTGCGCGGCGTAAGCCCCAACGTAGATGCCGCCCCGCTGGTTCGAAAGGGCAACTAGCCCAATCACGTCGACACCGACAAAGTTGTTGAGGACCTGATTGTCGTGCGCGCCGTGGACGATGGCAACGCCGTATGCGAGATTCCCCGAGAACGTATTTTGGGGAATGACCGACCGATCGTAATCACCGATGAAGTTGCCATGCGCGGTGCCATCGATGAGAACGCCATTGTTCCCGTTCGGTAGCAGACTATCGCCCTTCGTACTGAGACCGATGATGTCAGGACCGACCGTAACGCCGGATGCATCGCCACCAATTTCAACACCGTTGTTCATATTTCCAGAGAATACGTTGGTGCGTGCGAGTTGGTTGCCTCCGGTGGCGGTGATGAGCAGTCCATCGTTGCCGTTCGGGGCGGCACCCTTGAAGGCCAGAAGGCCGCCGAACGTGTTGAACGTTATGAAGCCGGCGGCAGTGCCGGCTACCTCGATGCCGTTGCGCACGTTGCCTGCCGAAACGTTTCCGAGCGGAATCACGCCGCCGACCTGGGTATTCTGCGACGAGCCATCGATCAGAATGCCATCGCCGTTATTCGCGACGACGGTCGAGTTGTTGGCGCCGGTGCCGAAAAAGTTGCCTTGGACGAGGACGTCGTCCGAGTTCGTGATATGGAGGCCGTTCCCGAGGCTTCCGCTCATGACGTTGTAATACACGAACGGATTGTTGCGGAACTTGCAGCCGATCAGCGAGTTATTGGGCGCGCCGACAATGCGCACGCCGTCGCCCGAGTTCGCAATCGCTGCGTCTCCATCGGCCGTCGTACCGATGAAGTTGCCGTTAAGCGTATTCTGTTGCGAACCTTTGTCGATCAGGATGCCGTTCTTGGCATTACCCGAGACGAGATTTCCATCGGGTGGAACCACGAACACCGGGGTGGTCGTCCCTTTGCTTCCGGTCGGATTGTTTGCTTGGCCGGTAACGCTGTCCACGAACCTCGTGCCACCGATCTCGTTGCCGCTCGACGATGCGGTTAGCCAGATTCCATTCTGGCCGTTGGCAATCGCGAATTTGCCTTTGACGTTCGTACCGACGCGATTGGCGGCGATGACATTACCGGACGATCCATGAAGGCTCAGGCCATTGCCGGCGTTACCGGAGATGACGTTTGCGACGGCACCCGACGCTCCCGATCGATTCAGGCCGATTCGATTGTTCGACGACCGAGCGGACACGTAGACGCCGTCGCCGCTATTTCCGAATGCGACGCCCCTCAAGTTTAAACCAATATAATTGAGGTTGAGAGTAATCGAGCCCGCGTTCAGCTTCACGCCATTGCCCATGGCATTGGCGATCGCGAGTGCGAGCAGCTTCGAACCCGCCGAGCCGGATTGGAAGACGAGGCCGCCATGACCGTTTGCGTTGACCTCCACGACCGGTTGCCCCGCGTACTGCGGCGCAGACGATCCATCGATCGTAACATTCGTACGAATTTTGGGAAGATCGCTCGCAAGCCGTATGGTGCCGCTTACAGCAAACGTGATGACGGCATGCGCTGCGTGCCGTGTGTTGACGGCCTGGATCGCCGCCCGCAGCGAGCCGGCTCCGGAATCGTTCACGTTCGTCACCGCCACGGCGATGGCGGGGAGCGCCCCATCCTCCGAAGCGACCGCTTCAAAAGCCGAGTTTCCGACGGCGTTGGGGGGAATCGCATTCAACGGACCCCTCGAAGCGCAACCTGACCACAGCGACGCGCTGATTAACGTGAAGGCAACGCCGGCCAATACATGGCGGCGCCGCAGTTCCAGACCGTTCAAGACATGCTCCTCTCGAAGGGTCGACCCGCCTCGGCCCGCCCTCGACCGACTAACTGTACCCTAAGGCTGCCTCCGCCGCAACACAAAGCAGGTATGTTTTGAATAATCGCCGCTAAACTGATATGGCGCGCTCGCGCGACATTCTCGAGTTTAACATGCCCAGATTAATGGTAGCGATACCCTCCAGCGGGTAGGCTGGGCGCTTGGCATCGAACATGGGTGGCGTGCCGAAAGTCTTCAGCCGACGGACGCTTGAGAAGTTCGAGGACGCGTCAGCGTCGATTGTTCTTCGACAGATCGATCGGGCATTTCAAGACGCGGATATTCGTTTGGGCGAGGATCCGGGTACCGCCGCCGTCGCCGATCTTGGTTGCAGTTTGGTTGCACCGAGCCAGATTTAGCGTGATTGCGCGTGATCGTCGCTGAGCGAGAACTCCTTATTTTGCCGTAGCGCAGAGTGCGCCTGATCGACGCTGATACGCCATTTGTGGCATTTCAAGACCGCCGCATTCAACCACGCTCGAGCGGCGGGAACCCTCAAAGGGTCAGTGCGGCGGAAGCCCGCATGAAATCTAGCGTGGAGAGGTGGCACCGTCTTGGGTACCCTCGTGTAACGCCCGTGTAACAGACGGGTCAGAAAAGGGGCGAATCGGCCAGGATTAGTCAGGAGCGCGATGCGCCAAAACCCTTATAGTATCGGACTTTTCAGTAGCGGGCGGGAGTGGGCAGGACCGCTGTGTTAGACTTCGAATCCCGCTGGGGCTATTTATTTTGTCCTTATGGCATAAGGCTTTTCGCGACGATTTGTACTGCCATTCTACTACGGCTTCTACTACGCGAGCAAGGGTGCATAGATTACCGCTTGGGGAGGCTGCTATAATGCCAATCAAGGTACAGGACCATGCCGCCGGCCGCGAGGCGCGAGACATGACTCCCCAGGCCCGGGGCTGTCGGGAAGAAAGTCTTCCAGCAAGGGCCGACGGCTATGAAAAAAGGCTGGGGTGGACGGGGTTCGCAGCGCTGCGGCCCCGTTCGCATTTCTAGGGACGCAGCGGGGCACCCGTGAGAGTGCCGCTGCAAAATCGCGCGCTTTGAGGTCTTCGATCAACGATACGCGCCGGTTGCCATACGCCCAACAAGCGAGCTAAATTCGCGCAAACCATCGGGACCTAAGAGAATGTCGATCGGCTGCACCCCGTCTTCAGGCATGGGATGGTTCAACCAGCGTACGCCGTATTTGCTGTTGCCCAACATTTCGCACATCTGATTCCATGCGTGAACAAGATCGGCGAGCCCGCGCTGCGCTTCTTCTCTCGTGGGGTTCTTGCGTAGCGTTTCATAGCTTTGTCCGAGGACGTCGGCGATCTGCCGAAGCCGAAGGCCGTAAAGGTTGGCACCAAGCTCGCGCTGATGCGTCCCGATTCGGCGTCGTGAACCTGTTCGATTTTACCGGTCTGCGCGTGCTTTTGCTCGTACTCTTCTTCAAAAATTTTCACTAAATCCACTTGAATTCATGACAGTATCATAGGTAAGATAGTGTTAGTAACAAGTGATAGATGGAGACTTAAATGACAAAGAGCTCTGAATGGCTGAAAACCTACGACGAACAAGTGGCCGATGCCAAGCGTATCGCCAAGATACGCGCAGAGAAGACCGGCCTCACGCAGTACGTCGGAATGCGCTACGACACAATACTTTACGTCTCAAAGATTCTCCCTCGCCCTGATAGCCTAATCGCCACGGTGGAGGCATCATGACCAGCTACGACACCAACGTCGCCAACGTGACCAAGTCGATCAAACACACCTGCGATCCGGTCGAACGTGCCTTCGGCAGACGTGCAAATAATTGCCAGCGCTGTTTAGCGCTAATGTCAGGAGTACCAGCACGGACAGAGCAAGCCGCATGACCGCGCGCGGATTCCACGAACCGACCCTCACATGGCAGAAGGCCGATTTTTCCGGCGGCCCGGTCAATCTCTCCTGTAGCTGCGGGTATCGCCAAACCATCGAAGGCGGCACAGGCCGCGCAGGCGGAGCACACCGGTAGCAAGGCGCCGCGCTAATGCCTAAGATAGCGCCAGGAGGCCGCATTGGGCACGCAATGACGAACGCCGAATGCAAGGCCGCGCAGCGAGCTCGCGCCATAAAAGCCGGGCTCTGCCAGGTCTGCTGCCACCGCAAGCGATCGAGAGGGAAAACCGTTTGCGCCCCATGCAACGAAGCAGCGAAGCTGCGCGTCAAAGCAGCGCGCGCGCTAGGGGATCCCTCCGTTTAGGCTAGTCTCCCTAGTGAGAAAGACGCGCAGAACGGAAAGCTGTCGCCGTGAGCGGTGTTCGCGCCGGTAAACAACTCTGATGTAGCCGCCGACGACCAGATCGTCTTCCAATCGCCGAACGGTCTTCTTCGCCCGGCCAAGGCGTTGGGCGAGTTCGGTGTAACCGAGGCTTGGATCGCGCACAATCTCGAGCCAGAACTTCAGATGCGAAAGCGTCAAGCCGTCATCGATCGCTGGCGAGATGTTCGAGAGATCCGTCGCGAAATAATCCGGTCGTAATTTTGGCGGACGAATTTGGGAGCTATGCCAGCACCGAGCACCTTGGATTGTTCGAGGTGGCTCGCCAATCGCGCCTTTGCTGCGTCGTAAGCATCATCGGCCTTTCCAATCTGGAAGCCCGATTGGGCAGCGCAGCCGCATTCGCCATGCCCTCGGCGTTGGGGAGTTTCGTTTGCTTCAGCACCGGTGACCAGCATACGCGGAAGTACGTCTCCGAAAGAATTGGCAGCGTTAAATCGCTCGAACTCTCCGAATCCTCGTCATCGAGTCACCACTCGCAAGCCCCGTTCGTCCAGTCGCAGAGTTACTCGACCTCGGAGCACTACGTCGTTGCGCCTATAATCGAGGATCAATGCTGGAACGCACTCGGAGTCCGCTCCGAGGCCGGCTACGCGACCGCGATAGCGATTCTCGCGCAAGGCGGCGGCGTTCTGCATGACGTCATCATGGTGCCGGCGTGAAAAATTCCACTACTCAAAATCGAGCTCAACAAACGCGAAGAATCGCGTCTAGATGATTTGGCGAAAACGTCGCAATTTTGGTCGTCGATTCGGGCGCGCTATGCTTTTTTTGGGGCGCTAACGGCGAAACAACATTCGCTTTTCATTCGCGACTGCGAACGTGCCGAATGGCAAAAAGACGCGCAGCGTATCGCCGGTATCCCCGTGCGCAATAAATTTAAGGTCGGCGGAAAGCAACCGCGTTGCGCCAATCGGGGCGAGCAATGCCCCGAGATTGCGGCCGTCGTTATCGGGACGTTCGGGTACTGCCAAGCGCACGAAGCCGACGCCACCGAAGACCTTAACGCATGGAAGGCCGACCGTGACGCCGAGCGGACGTAGAAGGCTGAGCGTCCGGAGGGCGCGGCCGTTGCTGAGGACGACGCCGAAGCCGAGGAAACAGAATGAAGAACGGCGGCGGTTCGAACGGTTCTGTTACGCGTTGCAGCTCGTGCAGTCGGCCAGGGACCGCGAAGATCGGCCGAAAATTCTACTGTACGATGTGCGGCGGTCGCGAAATTTCGCGGCTACGATCGCGTCGGCGTTCCGCTGGCGAAGCCGATATCGTGGCGCTGGTTCTCTCCGTCATCGTGCTCGCGTTCGCAGCGCATTTCGTGCCGCCGACCCCCTCGCCGACGATCCATCCCCTGCCGGCCGGTATCATCAATTGGTACGCTCGCGCCGGTGCCGCTGCGAGTGGTTTGGACGTTGCCCTTGTACGGGCCGTCATTAGCTCCGAGAGCGGCGGCGATCCGTTCGCGGTATCTAAGGCGGGCGCGGTCGGGATTCTTCAACTGGAGCTAGCCACGGCTCACGATTGCGGTATTCGGGATCGCTTCGACCCGCTAGCAAACGTCCAATGCGGTTCGAAGACGCTGCACTACTTAATTCGAAGGTACGGCCTCGCCGGCGGGATCGAAGCCTATAACTTCGGATGCGGGAACGTTGAACGGGTCGGTGGGCGCCTCAGCCGCATGCCGCTCGAGACGCGTTTGTATGTTGCCACCGTCATCAAGCGGTACGATTTTTTCCAGCACTTAGCGCTCGTTGTCGTTGCTCCGACGCCCTCCCCCACGCCGACGCGCCGCCGGTCACCTCGCCGCCTATCGCACCGCACGCCGATGCTGCGGCCGCGACAGCTTCCGTATTTCCTCGCCGCCCTCTTCGCCGAACCCACTATCGAAAGGATTTCCTCGCTATGAAACGCTTCGTCGTTCTCGTCACTTTGGCGCTGCTATTTGGCGGGTGCGGGCACGCTGCACCTTCGCACGCGCAAATTGCTGGCTATATGGATCGTTGGCTGAACGATTGCAACGGATACGCCATGTATGGGCAATGTGCGATCATCGGTCCGACGTCGGCGCACTGCCTCTCGGTGCGGCATGTCAACATCGCGACGGTCCGCTACGTTGAGACTCGGGTCTGGAGCGCGCTTTTAGCGACCCAACGCTTACGTTGATTTCCGCAATTCGGACACGTCATTGTGCCCGGAGAATTGTAACGGCCACAGCTCTTACGGTTCATCACTGATCCCCTCCCTACCAAACGACAATCGCCGCTTCATCTGCCTAGACCGCCGCAGACCTGCGCTTGCCGGCGGCAATAGGCGTTTTGTTCCTCGATGCTCTCGAACCGACGTCCCCTTCAGTGCCATTGCCGAGCACCTAACCCTAAGCGACCACTTCGCGACGAAATACTTCAACACCGACGAGCAGCTCGACGAGTTCGCGGCGGTCGTGCTCGGGACGTGAACAACTCGACGCGCGACCGGCTATAGCGCCGGAGAGCCGCGGATTCAACGACACTCGTACTTGGCATCGATGCCGCTTGACCGGAGAAAGAGTTGACCGGCGTCGCGCTTCTGAGGTTGGAAGAGGGCGAAAGGCGCAATCTAAAGTGAATACCCCGTCGGTTTCGCGGGGGCAGGAAACAGAACTCGTCGAAGGGTGCCGGTCAGGCGCTAGTGCGAGAGAGGAATCGCTCGTGATTGAGATGGTCCGCGATACGGCGCTGTATACCGCCGTGAGAAGGCTGAGCAGCGACTCGAAACGAGTGTGGGTCGCGAGCCCTTACCTCGGACGCGGTGCACGCAATATCTTTGCGCCGTCCTTTATGACGGCTACCGACAAGCGACTGCTCGTCGACATTAAATCCGGATACGTGGACAAAGCTGAGCTAGCGGCATTTCGAACCTGGGCGCCGGACGGCACCCGAACCTTGCGTCGCCTGCACGCAAAGATTTACGTCTTCGACAAGGGCGCGATCATCACCAGCGCCAATTTGTCGCGCAACGCGTTCGAGAGAAACCGAGAAGTCGGGGTCGTCTTAACGGGTAGCGACATGGCCATCGCGCGTAACGCCTTTGTAGCGCTCTACAAGGGCGGGCGGACGATCAGCGCGGCTCAGGTGAAGGCCCTTCCGAAGCGAAAAATCAGCCTCGCCGAGCGCGGCGGCAGCAACGAAGGAACCGGCAAACACACCACGATCGACCCTTGGGAAGCCATGGCGCGTGATCCCGACCAAGCGGCGGCCGGATCGCGAACGCAACCGCCCGACGGTGTCGCGGGGCCGACGTGTGAATGCGATGATTCGATTCCTAAGCTCGCCCGTGAACGTATTGCTGCGGAGTTGAAGCAAAGGAAACTTCGACGCGTTCGGATATTTTCGAGCGGCGATGGGCTCAAAGCCACGCGTAAGGAACTACCGTACGGGTGCGCTGTTTGACGTGTCTGGCCACGTTGGCACGAAGAAGGCGAATTGGACCGTCGGAGCACGTCGCGACCTCGGCATCGTGAAAGCCGTCTTCGGAGTTCCGGGTCATTCGGTCGTCGTGTATCGAACCGCGGCGACCTACCGCGTCGACGGCGTTCTTCTCCGCGCTGCGAAAGCGCTCCACGTGTACAGCGGGCACCCAAAGTTCCACGAACTCATCGACTATCGGCAGCGGATCGTTCACCGCAAGAAAGCTGTTGCCCGAAAAAAGGTGCATTAGGAGGCGAAATGGAGTCATCGAGCAATTCCCGAGCTGCCAGCAACGGTTTCGTGAGATTTACGCAGTTCGGCACGGTCGGCGCAGTCGCGGATGCGCTTGGCCAGATCAGCAGAAATCCGAAGTGATTCGGCAGCAGGCAATAGATTGCTCATGGCTGCTGGTCGATCATATTCTCGTTTTCCTCAAAGATTATTGTCAAGTTGGTCATTCCGTTTTCTTTTCTGCGCGATTCACCGGTGCACAAAGCGCCCCGCGATAAGCATCATGGCCACGGCGATCGTCAGCACGTGTCGCAGTCGTTGCTCCGGCACCGGCATCGGCGCAGTGGCGGGCACAACGAGCCCGAAGCCAATCGCCAGAATCACCATGCCGGCGACGCGCAATGTCGCTGCTGATGCCGCGATCATGGTGACTCCGATGAGTTCGCAACCGTCCGCAACGCGTGCAGTAGCTCCGCCTCCGTGGGCTCCATCTCGTCAAGCTCTTCCAGTCGATCGATCGCTATCGCGCGCGCCTCTGCTGGCGTAACGTCGGCCCTCGGCAGTAAGGGAGGAAAGAGTCCTAGGTCGACAAGCGGCTGCAAGAGGCGGTGCGGGAAATGATGATCCCTTGCGAACCAATCCGCCTCGCGCGAACCATTTTCTTCGAGCTCACCAGCATGCGGCGGCCGCGTAATCAGGGTTGGCTTTACCGATATCCGCCTCAACGGTCATCGCGTAGAACACTCCGTCTTCGCTCTCGAAGAGAACCTCGCCGAATATCTCCGTACTGTACGCTGCATCGAGTGCGCGTCCAGCTTGTTGGAGCAGGGCTTCGCTATCCGTTGTTTTCTCGTCGAGTTCGCCGGCACGCAGAAAGCGTTTGATCTTGATCGGAAAGATCGTGACGTCGGCATCCCACTGGGTAACGGTGAGATTGGTATCGCCAACGAGAATCCCACATTCGGCAAGTTGCCGGCCCGCGTATTCGAGCTGCGCCTGGATAGCCTCGCGGGAGGCGGTGCTATCGTCGTAGGAGATGGAAAGTGTAAGTTCTGCGCGCATGGGACTCCTTTGGGAGAGGGGCGTGGGTCGTTTTCTACCCATGCCCTCTCGGTTTGCTTTGGTCAGCTAGTCTCTGGGCGCGCGCGAGGATGCGTTTCTTCGTAGACGAGTCGCATGTTCTCTGGACTAGAATCGGCGTAGATCTCCGTCGTTGTCACGCTTTTGTGCCCAAGCAGCTTCTGGATGGTGCGGAGGTCGGCGCCGTTTTCGACGAGATGCGTGGCGAAAGAATGACACAGCGTATGCAGCGTAACGCCGGTTATACCGGCAGCGGCCGCCGCCTCTTTAACAATCGTCAGTAATGTTTGTCCGGTTAGCCGGTGCTTGCGCGTGATGGAGACGAAGACGGCTTCACTGTCGCATGCGGGGCGCAGCTCAAGGTACGACAGGATCGCGTCGACGGATGCTGGAGTGATAAAGACGACGCGTTCTTTGTTGCCCTTTCCGATCACCCGGAGAGTGCGCCGGTCGAAGTCGACGTCGCGTAGATCGAGGCCGATGAGCTCGGCGTTGCGGATACCACTAGCGTAGAGGGTCTCGAGAATGGCGCGTCTGCGGCGCTGCTGGAAATCGACGTAGCGTTGCGCCGTCGCCGGCGCGCTCAGCAGGCTGATAACCTGTCGTCGCTTGATCCAGCCCGGCAGACGTCCCGGGGCCTTGGGGCCGAGGAGATTCTCGGCTGGGTCATCGGCGCGCAGCCCGCGGTTACGAGCGAAACGATAGAACGATTTCATGACGGCCAGGATGCGAAGCACGCTGGCGGGGTGGAGCTGGCGATCGATCCGCAGAAATTCGAGGTAGCCCTCGAGCTGCGCGCGCGAAACGTCGAGCAGGCTGGGGTTGCCGGCTCGGTCCAGATAGCAGGCGAGGACCAGCAGGTCGCCTCCGTAGAACCGCCGCGTCAGCGGCGAGCGGTCCCGCATCGCAAGGTAACGATCGAATTGGCCGAGGGCGGGGTTGGCGGCGGCCACCCGCGCGTTTTGCATTGCGCTGAGATTGCTCGGATCCTCGACGGCGTTCACGGCGATCGAGGCGGGCCGCCGCGGTGCCGTTCGCTTTTTTCGCAGCTCAGCCACGAGAGATCCCTCCTAACGATTTGTACGAACATTTGATAATCATCATTCTCGATACTCACAAAATGTCGCGAGCCTAGCCGAAGATCCTCGCCGGATGCTGCGATACGATCAGCGCTGTCTATGCAAGGTGCCTTGGGGCTGCAAAGGGCCAAAGTTGCAGTGCAGCAACGGCCTTGCGATCGCGAAGTCGTGCGCGGGCAGCGGGGTGAGGCGATGAACACCTTTACTGCTAGTTCCGCGGCCATTTGGGCGCCGTGATTTCCCAACTGCGCGCGACTGGTTTTCTCGGACACACCAGGCGACAAGATTCCGGGACCGCCGATCCTTACAGCAACCAGGTGAATCACGCCAACCCGTTCCCCCTCGCGCGAAGCCGGGTCTCACGCGACCCTTTTTTACAGGCGGAGCGGCTCGAAAGTCCAGCCCGAGCACCCAAGCGTGCTCACCCGGAGCGTCGGTTCCGTCGCTCAGGAGGGGAACACGGCAAGCCATGAGCTAAGAGGTCGACCATTCGGTGGACACTGGATAGCATTGCTCTTTGCAGTATGTTTGGCGAACTGACACCTAACTCGATCGAGGCCCTGCTCCACGAAGAGGTCGTAGCCCGCATTGGCTACGTCGATCGTCGTGGCTTGCCATGTATCGTCCCGATCACGTACGCGTACGACGGCCGAGCGTTCTACGGATACAGCTTGTTGGGAGCGAAGATCGAGCACATGGCTGCAAACCCGAGGGTATGCGTCGAGGTCGACCGCGTGGAAAACGCTGCGGACTGGTGCTCGGTCATAGCTCGTGGAACGTTCGAGCGACTCCACGGCAGAGCTGCGGTCGAAGCCGTAGAGCGTATCTCCGAACGCCTAAGGACAGTCGCAGCCGCCACAGCTGCCCCCGTGATGGCCTGGCGGACATTCGTCACTCGCACAGACGGGGATGGCATCGCGTATCGCATTCAAGTTACTGAGAAACACGGTCGCTACTCGACCTCCGGGGCAGGCTGATAGACGACATTTTAGGGGCGATTCCCATTAAGGTTTAGCAGCCGTCAGGACGAACGACGCAACGTGCAGCGACGGTCCGCCGTGGAATTGGAACCACAGCTTGTAGGTTCCAGGCTCGCTTACCGTCACGTGGAGAAGCATGTTCGGTGACACAACGGCTTCATCGTTGGAGTACACCGTCGCGCTCGCGGGTTCCATCGGCGATCCGAGAGCGACCGGGTGCACGTGAACGTACGTAAGATCGTCGGCATCGAGAAAAACGGCATGCGCGAGCGCTCCCAGGTACGGATGCACGTCCGTCGCGGGCTTCCCACCCTTCGCAATGCGCACAGCGATGTGGGCTAAGGAGCCGGAGCGCAGGGACAAGCTCGAAAGGGTAACCGAATATCCGTCGACTTGCGCGACGACGTTGCGTTCGCTCAGATCTCTGGGCGAGATGGGGACCGCCTTCCCTGCTTGGAAATCGAAACGGAACACCTGCTGCCCGATGCCGGATGGCCGGCCGTCCGAATAGATGTGGTATGTTCCCGGGCGAGGCAACGTTTGGTCGAGCACGAAGTGGCCGTTCGACGATAATCTTGGATGTACGTGAGTGAACGTCTTGAAATCGTCGCTGACGATGATAACGTGCAGCAGCTTCGTCATGTCGAGGTCATAAGCCCGGATTGGAGCACCGCCATTCTTCGGAGTCATCCAGAAATCGAGCTTCCAAGCGTTGGGGCGGACCCCAGGTGCGCTGTCGAGATATCCGGCCGTTCTTGCGACGCCACCCTGCAACGCAAATGTGCCATCGAGCACTGTTCCTGCATAGGCCGTCACCATCGTCATCAAACAGATCCCGCCAATTACGGCTAGCACACGCATCGTCATTACTCGCTCCTTTGCGACCGATAAGGTTGGCGTTAGGCCGCGACCTCATAACGTCCTCCACCGCGTGCCTTAGCGCCACAGATGGCGGCGTCAGCATCGTGCAGTGACAACTGCTTGTCGGAGTAGTCCCGGAGAGGGTGACGCCGACGCCCGCGCGAGTCTAGACCATTCGGCGGCGACGACGAACGGCTGGCGAGTTCTGCAACGATTCAGGCCTGGTCACGGCCGGAAAGCGGTCACTCGGACCGACACCGCGCGGCCCTCGTCTAGGGAAGCCACGAACTCCGTCAAATGGAGCTCGGACCTACAGACGGTGCGTCCCGGAGGCATGCCATGGTGGTCACGAGCGTTTGCAAGCCCACGACCCATTGTGCCTTCCAGCATTTACGGAGGTCTGACTTGCCCTCCTTGGTACGACCGGCGGAGAGTTACTTGACCGACGCTGAGATAG
>PMUK01000176.1 GCA_003166915.1 Candidatus Cybelea palsarum | reverse complement strand
GTTCTGCTGGAGATCGACGCCCAACCATTTATTGCATAACCATCGATCGTACAAGTCGGCGCGCTGTTTTTACTGTCCGGATTTGGATACGCGTTAATGAGACCTTCCGCATCCGAAGCGTTGCTGTAGAATTCGCTACCATCGGAGGGCGTTCAGATGGTGCCGCCGCCAGGTTTGACTGCTGCTCGATTTGGCCCAGAACATCCTGCACACGCGTCACCAGCGGCCCATAAGGTACAGGCACATCGTCGAGGCTAGAGCACACGCATCGGGCTTACGGTGAATCCAATTGGCTCGGACTCAACGATCGAAATCGTTTTGAGGGCATTGCCACCGGCCGGATACTTGAAGAACCCAATACCCTGCTCCCCGGATTCGAATGAGAGCACTCGGCCTCGGCTCGGTAAAAGGAACATTCCGCCCGAGCTCGTGCCGTTGAGCGTAACGGTTCGCTTTAAGGAGCCCTTCGTCCCACGAATTAAAAAGCGTTCGATAGTGGCATCGCCGATCGCGACGTACGTGCCGTCCCACTGCACGTTGCCGGTGGACTCCGGAGGCGTATTCAGCCTGATTGCCTCGCCACCGGTTTTCCCATTGGGAACTTCGCACAAACCAAACGCGTCGGTCGCATTCTCGCCGGTAACAAAGAGGTTTCCCTTATTGTCATAAGCGACGCCTCCATAGTGAGACAGGTTGGGACAGGTCACCGAGGTCGCCGAGCCTTTTCCGCCCTTGAAGATCTCGACGTTACCTTCGCCACCGCTGGTGGACAGGATGTCGGAAACCGCAACATCGCCGTTCTTGTCGACCGAGCAACCGGCCGGGTACTGACCCGTCGTCGCGAGCGTCTGTTTCGGTGTGGTCGCACCGTAGGCATACTCGACGACGTCGGACTCCGCCGTATTCGCGACCCAGACGTTACCTTTCGGGTCGCTGCAAAGACCCTGCGGTTCCGAGAGGCCGGAGGTGATGCTGCCTTCGAGCTTGCCGCCGCGGTATGTGTAAAAGCTTACGGTGTTGGTCCCTGCGTCGCTGACATAGATCAGGCGACCCATCGAGCCGGCGCCGGGAAGCCGGATCTGAGGTCGTAAGGCCGCAATCGCAGGGATGTTGCCGGCCGCAGACGGCGTCGTGGCACCGCCGCATCCCGTCAATGCGAATGCCGCAGCGATGAACGCACTAGCAAGAATTGGACGAAGGTGCATGTCGCGCTCCTCGTAACGAATTTAAAGTATCGACGTAGGGCTGACCGTAAAGCCGACGGGCTCGGAGAGGCCGCCGAGCGGCAACGTCTTGATGGCGTTGCCACCCGCCGGATATTTGAAGAACCCAATACCCTGCGACCCCGATAAGAATGAGAGCACTCGATCTCGGCTCGGTAGAAAGAACCCAAAACTGGCGCCATTGAGCACAACGGTGCCCCTTAAGGTGCCCGTCGTCCCGCGAATTCGAAAGCGATCGATGGCGCCCGTTTCTTGATCCTCGATCACTATGTACGTGCCGTCCCACTGCACCGCGCCGGGAAACTCCGGAGGAGCGTTGAGCATGATCGCCTCGCCGCTGTTGCCGCCGCTGGGAATTTCGCAGAATGCGAACGCATAGCTCGAGTCCTCGCCGTCCACGAAGATGTTGCCCTTCGAGTCGAAGCCAAGGAAGTAGTAGCGATCCAGGTTGGGACAGGTCACCGAGGTCGGCGAGCCTTTTCCGCCCTTGAAGATCTCGACATTACCTCCGGTATCGCTAGTGGAAATGATGTCGGAAACCGCAACGTCGCCCTTCTTGTCGACCGAGCAGCCGACCGGGTATTGACCCGTCGTCGCGAGCGTCTGTTTCGGTGTGGTCGCACCGTGGGCATACTCGACGACGTCTGATTCCGCCGTATTCGCGAGCCAGACGTTACCTTTCTGGTCGCTGCAAAGACCCTGCGGTTCCGAGAGGCCGACACTGAAGCTGCCTTTGAGCTTGCCGCTCCGGTACGAGTAAAAGTATGCGGTGTTGGTCCCGCTGTCGCTGACGTAAATTAGGCGACCCATCGAGCCGCCAGCAGCCCGAAAAGCCGTTGTTTGCGCGATGGAGTTACTCACGGTCGGTTGCGGTGTTACGCCGCTTCAGGCGCTTACTGTCGCAGCGAGGAGAGCCGTTCCGCAGCAACGGTAAACGAGTGAAAGCTCCATTACCTACACTTCTTGCCACCGCCCGCGCTGCCCCTGGGCGCCCTTTCTAAAATGAAAACGAGCCCGCCGCAGCGGGCTCGTTTTGTTCCTTCGTTAGGATTTGTTCCTTCGTTAGGAACTGAAGGAGAGGAGCTTACTTAGAGACTGAGACGCCAATCGGCTCGGTTAGACCGCTGACCGTGCTAACGGCAGAACCGCCGGCAGGGTACGCGAACGAGGTAGCACTTGCGCTAGCGGCGTTCGCGGTCAGAACGAACTTCCCGGCTTGCCAATCTTGGACTGGATCCGTGACGCCGCTAAGCGTGACGGTACCGACTTCGGTGCCGGTCGTTCCGCTGACGGTGTACTGATCGATGGTGGCCGCGTCCTGGTCCAGGATGTCGATATCCTTACCAGCGACCGTCACGCCGCCTGGGAACCCCGGAACGGCGCTCAACGAGATGGCCGTGCCACTGGTGGCGCCCTTGGGAATTTCGCACAATCCGATCCCGGTTGAGGAAAGCGTAGCAGTGCCGTCGACCCAAATGTTGCCCTTCGTGTCGTAGGAGATGAAGTAGTATTTCTCCAGGTTGGGGCAGGTCACCGAGGTCGGCGTGCCTTTTCCGCCCTTGAAGATCTCGACGTTGCCGGCGCCATCGGCGGTGGTGATGATGTCGGAGACCGCAATGTCGCCCTTCTTGTCAACCGAGCATCCGACCGGATATTCGCCCGAAATGCTCAGGCTACCCGAAGACGTGGTAGAACCATTCACAAATTCGAGGACGTTGGAATCTGAGGTGTTGGTGACCCAAGCGTCTTTCTTGTGCGAGCAAGCACCCTGCGGTTCAGAAAGACTGGTGGTCGTGCTGCCGACTTCCGAGCCGAACGAGCCTGTCTTGGAACTGTAGTCGTAGACGTAGATCGTGTTGGTGCCGGAATCGGAGATGTAGGCAAACTCGCCCTTGGCCTTCTTATCGGGCGAAACTCTGGACGGTCCGGAGATGGCGTGCAGGATACCGTTATGCGCGACGCTCGTCGACAAGCCGTGACCTGCTGCCGGGGTGACGCCCGACGCGCCCATGCCGCCGGTTTGGCCGCCGTTGCTGCATCCGGCAAGAATGCCGGCCGCCGCGACCGCGCCCAAGGCGTACTTGGACAGACTCGAGATGCTCATTATAAAAATCTGCTCCGTTTCTTTCATGAAAGTGTAAATGGGGGGTCGTCAAGCTCTCTCGGGAAGCGTGACTGGGGACTCCGTGGTAGGCAGACCGCTTGGCATGAAGAGCGAGCAATAAACACAGGCTCCCGCAAGCCAGAACGGACTACATTGATATGAGGCTCCCATTGACGACCTTGGCTTTTGCTGAAGCTCTCCCCTGCCGGAAAGTCTCACCGGTTATTTTTTTGAGAGACTTTTTTTCGCTTTGCTTGCTTACGTCTGCCGAGCAAGCGGGGCCCCCCTAGCGGGGCATGTTTAAGACTGCGTAAGCTGTTTAGCCCTCGGCAATGCTGGTTACGGCCTTGACCAGTGAGTCCTTGCCCTGAGTGGCCGTTCGAAACGCCATCTGCACGTAATCCAGCACCTCAGGGAAGCGCCGCAAGTACCCCGTTACGAAGCGCCGGGATAGCAACTTTTTCGGAGAGAGATACTCCGCCTCGAAGAGTAGCAGGAGGTTCGCAACGATAAAATGCCGCATCGCGCTGCCGCGCTTGATATGCACCCGCCAACGCTTGGAGATGTCGACGTTGGTGAAGACGGTGTTCCGCAATGACGCCGAAAGAACCGCCGGCGAAACCGTGATAGCGCTGTCGTAGACGGCTGGCATCTGCGTCGAGCGCGTAATCGTCGAGTCGCCGAAGTTGACGCACCAATACTCGAGCTGCGGCTGTTCGATCGTGAAGAGCCACCGCGTCTTACGCATGAGCGGCCGTAGGAGCCGCGTTGCCTTGAAGAACTTTGTAAAGTAGTTGGAAAAGTCATCGAAGGCGATCTGCTTCTCGCCTTCCGACCGGTAGACTTTTTCGAGACGCTCGTTCTCTTCGATGGCCCGCTGCTCGGCGTAGCCAACCATGTCGGCGACCATGCCATTTTCGGCGATGGTGAAACCCGATTCGGGCGACCAGCGGCTGCCGGGCGGCATCAGCACGAGCGACGCCGACGGAACACGCGAAGCATTGGCTTCGAAATACTCCTTCATCTGCGGCCCCGAGACCAAGAACCGATTTTCGTCGCGCACCTCGCGGTGCAAGTGGCAAATTCCACTCGCAAATGGGATTGCATAGCGCGGGCACATCTGTTGTGCGGCTGCGACGAACGCTTCCATGTACGTCCGGGCGTCGACGGGCAAACGATCGGCGGAGTCTTCGAACGTGTAGCGCGTGGGATACGACCATGCTGGGGAATGGCTGCGCAGAATGAAGTCGACCTTCGGATACTTCCTGCGGAGCGTTCGCCAGGTCGAAGGCAGCGGCTTGGCATCGTTGAGATCGACCAAGACCGTACCGTCGGCCTCTACGACCGCTACGCTGTCGTCCTGGAAGCTGATTTGATAACTCGTTAGCGAGAAGCCCGGGGCGAGTTCGACGGTCTTGCCGTGGGGAAGCTCGACGATCCGTTCGAATCCGATGTCGGCAAGCTGTTCGCGTAAACCCGAAATTGGGAATTGCGGTACGATGACCGTCGTCGTCTTCGCGAACTTCTTGAGCGTTCGCGGATCGAAATGGTCGAAGTGCCAGTGCGTTATATAGACGTAGTCCGCGCCAAAGAGGTCCGGCTCGAAGACGGGAGGCGGCGCGTGCCACCAGGACGACCAGTAGGTCGGTTCGTTCAACCAGGGATCGATGATCAGTCGCTTGCCGCGAGCCTTCACATCGAGACAGGCGTGACTAACGATGCGGAAATCCATAGCTGCGGCTCTTTCGGCAGGCCTTTGCGGTCTCCCCGAGGCGCGCTACTCCGTCGTTCGAAGTGCGATGGCTCCGGTCGTTGTGTTCAATCGAATACGCGCGGTCCCCGATCCTAGGTTGCCGCTTGCCCGCACGCCGACCACGTTCTCGCGGCTCTGCACGATTTCGGGCGCGTCGCTGGAAAAGCTGCCGACCGTACTCTCCGCGTTGACGGTCGCGCTGCTTTCGCGCGCAATTCGCAACGTGATCGTCCCCGTCGTGGCGCGCAGGTCGATCGAGCGATTTCCGTCGACCCGGCCGAGAGTTGCGTCAATGGTTCCCGCCTGCGTCTCGACGCTGACGTCGCCGGTAACGCCGCCGACGGAGACCGAACCGGCAACGTTGCCAACCTGCACGGAGGCGCCGGCCGGAACCGAGATTCGGTAACGCACGCCGCCGCTATGATTGCCGCCGGCGTACGTCGTAACGACGAAGATACCGTCACCCTCGCGGTTGACGTTGATCGTGACGCTGCGTAACTCGGAAGCGTCGTAGCCGTACTTGGTTGCGACGATATTCACCACCGGTTTGCCCCACGCCGCAATCGCAACGGCTCCGGCGATATTGTCGACGTGAACGATCGGCGTCGCACCACTGTCGATGGCTCGATGGAACTGTTCGTGAACGCGCTCGCCGAACGACCCGCTGCACGCGCAGAGCGCCAGCAGCGCGCCGAGGCCAATCACTCGAACCATACGGCCGCTTCTGCGGGTTCGTTGGGATGGATTCCTCCGCCAACGTGTCCGAGTTCGAGGCGAGTGAGACTACGGCGCGAGGAAGAGGTGCTCGTGCGCGGAGCAGTTCGACGCGCCGGCCAGACACTTGAGCGCAAGCACCGGTTTCGCGCCTCCGCCTAAGGGCAAGCCGTAAACGCCGAGTTCTCCGTCGGTCGATTGGAGCGTATAGATCAGTTCGCGCGGCGGATCGGCGATCAGCGCGGCAACCACCGTGTTCACGTGCTCGTTGGGAATAAGCCCCAGCGGAGCCGGTGAACAAACTGTACTCCCAACAGCAACGGAGAAGTCGGCGTCACTTGCCGGCCTCTTCCAACTCGAATGCTAGGGATGCTCATCTGCCGTGCATCCTGGAACTCGCGGGATAGCTAAGGCAACTTGAGCAAAGCTTAATGTTCGGAAGCGTTCTTCGGGTCGGCAATTTGCCACCGCGAACGCAGGCCGAGGCGCCCCAGGATTGAACTTACGTGCCGTTCGACGGTATGCTCGCTGATTTGCAACGCCGCGGCTACCTCGCGATTACGAGCCCCGCGCCGAATAAGATGTGCGACCTGCTGCTCGCGTCCGGTCAGGGCCGAACCCATCGGACGCCCACGGCGTCGTGGAAAGCTTTCGTTTTCTTGCCAGACGAGCAGAAGCATCGCTTCATTCATCCAGCGTCGCATCCCCATCGCATTAAAGGCTCGTGCCGCGTCGCCGGCATGGTCGATCCATGCCGCGCGCTCGCCGCCTCGAAAGAGCAGGTGCGCCCGGGCAAGGAGCGCATGCGCTTTGCAGTACTTGCGATTGGGAGCGACCAGAGCATTTAGCGTATCCGCGCCAAGCCGGGCCTCTTCGATATCACCGTATCGCGCCGCCAGCGAGAAAAGCTCGACGGCGTACGTTGTCCCGCTCGCCCGCAGCAAGGCCCGTCGCAGCGCAATCGCCAGTGGGGAGCCGGGAACCAACGCGCGCGCGCAGAGCAGCGCAATGGTCGCCGCGATCGCGCTTTCCAGGTCCTGCGAGCCCAGCGCCGTGTCGAGGATCTCCGGGGAGCTCCATGCAGCCGCGGCCTCATCGTCTCCGGCGGCGATCGCCAGCGCGGCGCCGACGGGCGCCAATAAAGCAATCGCTTCGGGGGTGCGCGCGTGCATCTGCGCACGTTCAATTAACTGTGCGGCGCGGTCGGAATCGCCGACGTCGAGTGCCAAACGCGCGGCCGCAGCCGCACTGCGCAAAAACCATTCCGAAAGACGGTGAAGCGACGCGAGACGCACGGCGTCTTCAAGCGCATTTCGCGCAATCTCGACGTCGCCGAAGAGGATGGCGTGGTGCGCCAACCGTTCGCGCGCGCCTACGGCGAAATGAAAGCGTTTCTCGGCAATCGCGCGATCGTGCGCGCTCCGGAAGAGCTCGTAGGTTCCTGCTGCATCCGTTACCCACGAGAGCGTGACCGCGCCGGTTAGATAGTCGTGCGAAGCGGGTTGGCCTCCGAGCGATTCGAAGTGCGAGGCCACGGCGACGGCCGTGCGAGACGCGAGCAACTGCGGCGCGACCACTGCCGCGAGATTTCGGTCGTCGCCCATCAGCGCATAGACTCCAGCGCAGAGGCGCCTGCGCGAGCCCTGGGCATCGCCGCCTTCGTAGCTAGCCGCGGCGAGTCGCGCCGCCGCCTCAGTAAGGCCGCAACGCGCTATCAATTGCTCGGCTTGCTCTTCGCCGACGACATCCATGCGACAATGCTAGCAAGCGATTCTTAAAGTCCCATTACGGAGCTTTAAGAAACCCTTGCGATGGAGTACCCGAGCCGGCTGCCGCGGGACCGCAATCCAAAAGCGTCTCGCCTGCGTTTCCTAAGCCATCAAAGGGGGGCGATGCCTTTAACATGACGCGGTCAGCGGCTTTGGGTGCTTGGAGTGCTTTCTTTTTCCTTGCCGCCGCCGGCGGCGCCTCAGCGCATCCGCTCGGAAACTTCACGATCAATCACCTCGCCGAGATTCGTCCGCAGCGCGGAGACCTGCGCATCCACTACGTTTTAGATATTGCGGAGATTCCGACGTTTCAAATCATGCATGCGACGGGCTCGTGGACGCCGCAGCAGCAGCGCGACTGGGACGGTGAAGAGGCGCTGCGCGTGGGCAACGGCCTTTCCATCGAGGCTGGCGGCGCCGCGCTTCCGATGCACCTCGAGCGTGTAGCGTCCCGCACGCGTCCGGGTGCCGGGGGCCTTCCCATCTTGTATTGGACCGGCGACTTCATCGTCTCGGCGCCTTTAAAGTCAACAATAACCGTCCGCGACCTCGTCTACGCCGATCGACGAATTGGTTGGAAGGACATCGTGTTGCCCGGCTTGTCGGAGCCGACGGACGAACTCCGCTCGTATCCCAGCGCCTTGATCGGCTCACCCCGTCACAACGACGTCGCGACGTTCGACCTCGTCAACGGACGCGTCGCGGACGCGCGCGTTACTGGTGACGATGCGGCCTCCTGGGGAGTGAGTTCGATAGTGCGGTCGTCCGCTCTGTCCGATCTCTTCGCGCGCGGCACGCAGACGCCGCTCTTGATTTTTCTTACGATCCTCGCCGCGTTTGGCCTCGGAGCGCTCCACGGCCTCGAACCGGGCCACGGCAAAGCGTTGCTCGCCTTTACGCTCGTGGGGGCTCGAGCAACGTTCAAACAAGCGGGGATTTTGGCGGCCGCACTGACCTTCGCGCATACCATCGCCGTGCTCTTGCTCGGAGCGTTACTCTTCTTTGCTGCCGGGTTCGCCACGGAGAGCCTCTTCACGTGGATCACGCTGCTCTCCGGCGCGGCCGTTGCCGTCATCGGCGCGCGTACGCTGTCGGCAGCCGTCAGGCGCGCGAGACACGCGCACGAGCATCACCACCATCACCACAAAGACCACGATCACAACGATCACGACGATCACGAACACGCGCACGCAATCCCGGGCGGCGCACCACTCCATTTCCCGAGCGCCGTGATCGCAGCAATGAGCGGCGGCATTGCGCCGTGTCCGGCGGCAATCGTCGTGCTGCTCGCCGCCCTGCACCTGCACCGAGTCGGTTACGGATTATTTCTCATCGTCGTTTTCAGCCTTGGCTTAGCGACGATTCTGACTGGTCTGGGCCTCGCCGTCGTTCACGGTGCCGCATGGCTGCAACGAAGGTCGTCCTTCGCGCGCCTTACGCGCATCGCGCCGTTCGTTAGTTCGGGCGTCATCTCGACCATCGGCGCGATCATGCTCGCCCAGGGCCTCGCCGATCAAGGCGCCGGCGTGCCCAGCCTCGGCGTGATTGCGCTCACGCTCTGCAGCATCGCTGCATTCGCCATTATCCCGTCGCTTCTCTCGACAGGTTCCACACACCACCACCCACTGGCCATAAAGGAGCCCGTATGAAACTGCTTCGACCCATCGTAACGATGGCGGTGGTTTTTTTGCTCGCCTTCTCGGTTTCGCTCTACTCAGTTAGAGCCGCCCGGGGATCCGACCACCAAGACTCACCGACCGTCGTCGCCAACCCACTCGCGGACATTACCGATGTCTTCGCGTTCCCCGATCCGCACGACGCCTCGAAGGTCGCGTTAGTTATGAACGTGCGTCCGCTCATTCCGAGCGGCATGTACGGCGGGATCGCACTCGATCCCAGCCTGCTTTATCAGTTTAAGATCGCTAACACCGGCGTGGCATCCGGTTCATTTACCGAGAATACCGTGATCCAGTTCACGGCCGATTCCGCCGGAACAGGACAAAACATCACGCTCTACGGACCTGGCAAACCTAACGAAGTCGGAACGTCCAATACGCTCATTGGTAAGACCGGGACGTTCACGTTCGGAAAAGTCGCGTCGCTTAAGGACAATATTAAGGTCTTCGTGGGCCCCCGGCGCGATCCGTTCTTCTTCGACTTGGCGCAGTTTTTTAAGATCCTACCCGATCGCAACTACATGAACCACCCGCATACTCCCCCGGCTACCGCGACCTCGTTTCGCTTCGCTTCGCGGTCGCAAGAGATCGTCCTCAATGGCGTTAGCTATGGAACCGCCGGCTCCAACGGCTGCAAGATTGCAAAGCCGAAGGATTTCTTAGCGCCCTACGACGTGCTCTCGATCGTCATCGAGATGCCCAAGAAGCTGCTCGCTCCGGCGAGTGGATCGCCAGGCGTCATCGGCCTTTGGGCCACCACTGCCTCACCAGGCAAATCAGAGTAAGGGGAACAGCAACATGACATCAAGGTATAAACTCGCGCTTCTTGCTACGATCCTCGCTGGAGCAATTATCGGTGGCTGCAGTTCGGGCGCGGGCGTCTTCAACCCGCAGGCAGGCGCCGGCACAACCCCGATCGCGGGAGCGACCGTGTATAAGCAGATCGAACTGCTCTCTCGGCCGGCCGTCAAAGAAGCCTTCGAACTCTTCGAAGATCATAACAAGACCAACCACGCTGAACCGTACGCCGATCCCGTTCTGCAAGCGCAGATCAAGTCGTTCACGCTGATGTTCCGCAGCAAGCAAAACGCCGAAACGCTGCAAGCCATCCTCTATCCCAACGTAATGAAGGCCGATCTTTCGCAAGATGTTACCACGGCGTCCTATCTCGGCTACGAGACGGGTGGCGCGACCGGCAGCAAGTGGGGCGGCCGCGCGCTTGACGACGACGTCATAGACATCTCGCTCGGCGCAATTTTCGGCAATACCCTCTCGGCTCTCGGCCTGATTCCCGACGATAAGAAGGAAGCGCCCTGTCTCGCCCTCGACAACGTGTCTTACGATAAATCCAACACGAAGACGTTCCCGTACATCCAGGCGCCTCTCTAACGTGAAGACGCCGGCGGCGATCGTCGCCTTTTTGGCGGCGATCGCCCTTGGGGCAGCATGGCCGTGGTTTGCCTCGCATCGAGCGCAGGCATCCGGAATGCCACCGGCCCCGATATCCACCGATTACCGGCAGCGCGACCGGCTCATCGCCTTTTACGAGGAGCAGGCGCGACGCGATCCCAGCGATCAGATCACGCGTCGAATGCTTGGGAGCGAATATCTACAGCGGTTCCGCGAAACGGGCGATCTCAACGACGTTACGCGCGCGCATGCAATGGCCGAGCGGTCCCTGGCGCTGCAACCTCAAAGTAACGCCCAAGCGTTGAGCGTCATTGCATCTAGCGACATCGTCTTTCACCACTTTCCCGCGGCGCTCGCAGCCGAACGCTCCTCCTTGGAAGGCGATCCGAAAAACGACGATGCGAGCGCGCAGAGCGCCTCGATTCTCATGGAGCTGGGGCGTTACGAAGAGGCCCGGGACATTTTGACGCATCCGGCGGATCCCGACGTCGATCCGACGTGGGTGTCGATCCGCGCTCGCTACGACGAAGTGACCGGCAATCTCACCGGGGCACGAGTCTTCATGGCCGAGGCGACCCAACAAGTCGATCGGATGATCAGCATATCTGCCTACGCGCGCTCTTGGTACCACCTTCGCGACGCGCAGCTTGCATTTGAAGCCGGAGACGGCGAGACCGCCGCTTCGGAGTTTACCCAAGCGCTTCGAATCTATCCCGACAACGCGATGGCGCTGCTCTTTGCGGCGAAGTTCTACCGCGCGCACCACGACTGGCAGCGTGCGCTGACAGCGGCCACCCGCAGCGCCGAGCTCTACCCGCTTCCGCAAGCGTTAGGATACGAGGCCGACGCGCAGCGAGCTTTAGGTGACGACGAAGGCGCGAGCAGGACCGATGCGCTGATTGCGGCCGAGCAGCGGCTTTTCAACGTGCAGGGCATTAACGACCGGCTTTTGGCCATGTACTACGCCGAACACCGCGAGCATTTGAACGACGCCTTAGCCGCGGCTCGCTCCGACATCGGCAAACGCGGAAACGAAATCTATGCGGACGACACGATGGCGTGGGTCTTGGCCGCGATGGGCCGTTGGAAGGAAGCGCGCGTCTACGCAGTGCGCGCGGCGCGTTACGATACCGCGGATCCCGAGCTGCAGTATCATTGCGGCGTCATTGCCTTGCATACGGGCCACACCGGCGAGGCGCGGCGCCGCCTTTCGGCAGCGCTTGCCGTCGATGCGCAGTTTCACCCAGTCTACGCCGACGACGCACGCCGGATTCTCGTCGCGATTTCGAAATGACCGAACTGCGTAATAAGGTCTACCTCCTCTACGCTTTCTTAATCGGTCTCAACCTTGCCGCGTGGGGCTTGGCGTTCTGGCTCTTTGCATCGCATCCGCTGCTGTTGGGAACGGCGTTGCTCGCCTATACGTTCGGGCTGCGCCATGCCGTTGATGCCGATCACATCTCCGCGATCGACAACGTCACGCGACGGCTGATGCAGGATCGCAAGCGGCCGGTAGGAGTCGGCTTCTTTTTCTCACTCGGGCATTCCACCGTCGTGATCGCGCTCACGGTGGGGATCGCCGTGGCCGCCTCGATCGTCAAAGGCCGGCTGCCCGCACTGCAACGGACCGGCGAGCTGGTCGGCACCAGCGTCTCCGCCACTTTCTTGCTGCTCGTCGCAGCGATCAACCTGATCGTGCTGATCGATATCTTTCGCGCGTTTCGCGGTGCGCGCCGGGGCGAATCCTATGACGATCGAGGCGTCGACGAAATGCTCGATGGGCGCGGCCTCATCGGACGCTTTTTCCGGCCGCTTCTCAAGCTGGTCGACAGCAGTTGGAAGATGTATCCGATCGGCCTGCTCTTCGGCCTGGGATTCGATACGGCGACCGAAGTCGGGCTCCTCGGCATCGCGGCCGTCGAGGCCGGCAAGGGGCTTCCGGTTTATGACATTCTCATTTTCCCGTTGCTCTTTACGGCCGGAATGTCGCTGCTCGATACGACCGACGGCATCCTCATGCTCGGTGCGTACGGCTGGGCCTTTATCAAACCGATGCGAAAACTCTACTACAACTTGGTCATCACGCTCGTTTCGGTGCTCGTCGCGCTCATCATCGGCGCAATCGAAGCCGCGAGCGTCGTCGCCTCGCAGCTCCAATTGAGCGGCGGAATCTGGGACGCGGTCGACGCCTTAAGTGGCAACTTCGGAACGCTCGGCTTCATCATCGTTGGGGTGTTTCTGGTGAGCTGGGGAGTGTCGACCGCAATCTACAAGCTTCGCCGCTACGACGAGCTCCCGGTGCGGATCGGCTTGACAGGTGCCGGGTCGACGCCATATAGTTAGCTTAGCTAACTAAACCCACCTCGGAGGCTCCCCAATGCGTGATCCAACCCTGGCCTTTGTGATGCTTGGTACGAGCGACCTCGACAGCGCGGTTGCGTTTTACGGCGAGATCCTTGGACTTCGCGTGAGCGGCCGCTTCGATAACTTCGTGTTTTTCGAGACCGGGCAGACGACGCTCGCACTGAGCGGCGAACTTGCTTCTGCCGGCGCCGATGGCCCCACGCAGGAATGCGTTTTCGGTGTTGCGAGCGTCAGTCGCACTCACGCGGCCCTAAAGGATCGCATTGCCTTTATCAACGAGCCGCGCCCGGTCAATGCGGAGAACTGGGCCGTCAACTTCAGAGATCCCGACGGGCACTACTGCTCGTTTTATGGCCCGCAGTAGCGAGCGGCGGCGCGTGGCGGAGCGACTGCATTCCGCCGCGATCCACGTGCTCCGTTACGCGAGACAGGCAGATCGCCGGAGCGCGATGGGCCCGGCGCAGCTCTCGGCGCTCTCGGTGCTGGTCTTCGGCGGCCCGCGCAACCTCCGCCAACTTGCCGATGCCGAGCAGGTGGCTCCCCCGACGATGACTCGAATCGTTGCGGCGTTGCGGCGCGACGGCTACATCCGCCTCACGCCTTCGCCCGACGATGCGCGCTCCTCGATCGTCGAAGCGACGGCGAAGGGTACCGCGGCGCTGGAAAAAGCCCGCGCCGCCCGTTTGGACTTGATCGACGGCTTGCTCTCGCGCAACGAGCGTGCGGACATCGCTCTGCTCGGAAAAGCACTGGCGGCGATCTTCCCGCAGGCTCGGTAAGCAGGCTCTCTTAAATAGGCGTCATGGCAAAACTGCGCAGCGCCGCCGCGTACGCCGGGCTCGTGGCAATCGCAGCCTGCAACACAAACGCGGTCGCGCCGCCGCTAGCCGCCGTTCCAACGCCCGCACCCTGCAGCGCGGGGTCGTTTCCGAATCGCGATCAAGCGTCGCTGCGCGCGATGCGCAACGCCAAGCGGCCCCTCGACGTTACCTTCATCGCGTCGCCACAGCGATCGATTCAGCGCGTGTATCAGCCGGATTGGGCGGGCCCAGTGCTCTTTGCACCCGGCGCGAAGCCGCTGCAGATTCCGGCACATCGCTTTTGCGCGGTCGAAGGCGAGTGGACGGTCCCCAAGGCGCGCCCGACGATCAACTGCTCGAACCGATTTGAACAGACCGACGGCTCGTCGTTGTGGATTGCAATCGACGGCTGGATGGCGACATTCAAGGCCCACGCCAAAAGAGACGGCAAGTGGCATACGTACGATTCGACGGACATTTTGCAGGCGGGCTCAGAGTCGGACGTTCATTGTTACCATGGCAAAGCAGCGAAATATCCAACTTCTGCCTACTTCTGGATCGAATGGTCCGGCACGAGGAACGTCGCCGTCACGAGGCATTCGCGCAATCTTCCGCTGCACGCCGGCGACACGATCTTCGTCCGTATCGCTGCGGACACAGCTGGCCCGCACGCTTGGCAACGGGCAACGCTGTGGTTCGTAAACGAAACGACCGGCTTCTACCTGCCGTCGCGCACGTTCGACTCCGGCTGCGTCGATTGCGGCACGCGGTTCAGCCGCCCCGCCCGGCTCGCCGGCGACACGGCGGAGTGGATCGTCGAGGCCACGTTCTATAGCGCCTACCGGAAATCGCTACCGAACACGTTGGACGATTTCGGCGTCGTTCCGATGACTCAAGTGGCCGCCACCGATGTAGACGGTGTCGTCTACGATATGAGGCATTTCAACGGCGCGACGCCGAACATCGACTGGATGACCTGGAACGCCATTCCGTTGTCGAAAAAGGGCACGCTGCTCGCCTGCGCGGAGATCAGCGCTCCGCAAGCCGTTACGTTCTCCCGCACGCCTTACGTTATCTCGACGCCTGGTCAACAGGGCGACCTCGAACGGAAGCCCAAGCGTTGCCGGCAATCGTGAATCCCCTCGCCCCCGGCTTGCTCATGGCGCCGTATTCCGGCGAACTGCCGCCGCTGGAACCCGATATGGAAAAGGCGATTCGCGACCGCATGCAGTCGATTCCGATCTTCAAGAGCCTAGATTTTTCGCAGCCACGCTTCGGCGTCGGCTGGTTCGACTGCACCGTCGCTCGCAATAAGCAGTTTGACGGTATCTTCGACTCATTTCACGGCGGCTTGCTGATGACTGCTGCCGACTCCGCCGCCGCGATCGTCAGCCTAACCGTCTGGGGCGCACAGAGCCGCATCACTACGACCGACATGAACATCCGCTTTCTCGCGCCCGCCCGCAGCGACGTTAGGCTCTTCGCGCAAGCGATCAAACAGGGACGCACGCTAATTCCGGTAACCTCCAATTTTTGGGGCGACGACGGCGTATTGGTCGCCGTCGCGCAAGTGACGTACATGAGGCTCGATTAACGATGTGTTTCTTCCACTCGCCGTTCACCGACTCGTTGACCCGCGCGCAAGTACTCAAAGGCCTCGCGGCCGTGAGTGCGCTGCCGGTCATGCCCTCGATCAGCGGCGTGCCGTCCGCGCAAAATCTCAACGCGGGCCGCGACCTGACGGCGGTCTTCGGCTCGACGGCGCTGATCGGCGACGATCTAGCTCCGCTGAGCGACGCCACGATCCTGATGCGCGGAGAGCGAATCGAAGCGATCGGGCCCGCGCGCAACGTCGCCATTCCGGCGTCGGCCTTCCGCATCGACGCGACCGGTCTCTTTACGATCCCCGGCCTAATCGACAGTCACGTCCACTTCTTCCAATCGGGCGGCCTCTATACGCGTCCCGACGCAATCGATCTGCGCTCCGTGCGTCCGTATACCGACGAGATCCAGTGGATCCGCAACAATCTACAGGACACGTTCGCGCGCTATCTGCGCGCCGGCATCACTTCGGTTGTCGACGTCGGCGGACCATTTTGGAACTACAACGTCCGCACGCAGGCGCAACAAACGCTCCTCAGTCCGCGTGTGATGGTCGCCGGACCGCTCATCTCGAGCGTCGATCGCAGCATTCTCGATCCGTACAACGATCCTCCGATCGTGAAGATCGACACGATCGCGGCGGCCCGCGAGTTAATCGACCGCGAAATCAACGCGCAAACCGATTTCGTGAAGTTCTGGTGGATCGTGACGCCGGAGCATCCCGCAGCCGCCTTCCAGCCGATAGCGAGCGCGGCGATCGAGTACGCGCATTCGCGCGGGGCGCGTGTCGTTATCCATGCGACGCAGCTTGAAACCGCGCGGCTCGCCGTTGAGTCGGGGACGGATATCCTCGCGCACAGCGTCTTCGATGTCGACGTGGACGACGCGTTCCTCGAACTCGTGCGGTCGCGCAACGTCATCTACTGTCCGACGCTCATCGTGCTGGGCAACTACGGCTACACCTTCCACGGCGCGCCGAATCTTACGTCGTACGATCTCCGCGTCGCCAATCCCGACGTCGTCGGAACGCTCTTCAACATGCAGGACGTCGAGAGCTCGTTGCCACCCGACGTTCTGGAGCGAATCCGCGCCATGCGGCCGACGGAGCCGCCGTACGCGGCGATGCGCAACCTCAAGCGCGTACACGAGGCGGGGATTCGCATCGCGGCCGGCACCGATGCCGGAAACATCGGCACGCAGCATGCGTCGTCGCTCTACGACGAGGCGCTGGAGATGGTCGCCTCGGGGCTTTCGCCGAAGCAGGTGTTGCTGACGGCCACCCGCGGCGGCGCTGCGATGATCGCGCGGTCGAGCGACCTCGGAACGATCGAACGCGGCAAGCTCGCCGACCTGGCCATTGTGAAAGGCAATCCGCTCGACGATATCGCCGCGCTCGGCTCGGTCAAGTTCGTCGTCAAAGGCGGGCGGGTCTTCGATGCCGCCGCGATCTTGAATGAGACCCCCGAGCAGATCGTGCAGCGCCAAGTCAACGCTTATAACTATCACGACGCGCAGGTCTTCGCGGAAACGTACGCGACCTATGCCGTCGTCCAACGCCCCGGTTCCCACGTGAAGAATCGCGCCGCGATTGCGTCAGCCTACGAGAGCCTCTTCGCGAGCAACCCGCAGCTGCACGTGGAGATCGTCGACCGCAACGCAAACGGCGAAACGGTCGTCGACAAAGAGCACGTGACGGGATTCGCCAACGGCGCCGTGCTCGACGCAACCGTCACGTATACCGTGACCGGCGGAGCAATTGTTCGAGCCGCGGGGCTGCCTGATTAGAGCGCCAGCGTCGCTCTTGCAACCGGGGTAACGTGGCCCCCGATTTCGATGCCGCGTTCGCCGCGTTGGCCGTCGATGAGAACGTGGAGAATGCTGCGGCGCCCCATCTTCGTGCCTTGCTCGCTGATGAACCGGGTTCCGTCTGCGCTGGGCGCCAGGCCATGCGCCATCATGAAAGCGGCGAGGGGACCGGTCGCGCTACCGGTTGCTGGATCCTCGACGATGCCGAAATCGTTGGCGAACATCCGCGAATACGCGCCCCGGACGGTCGGTGAAAAGACGAAAAGGCACGTCGGCTCCGACTCGTTAGCCACGAGCCCGCGCAGCGCGACGGTGTCGACCTCGGCGCGATCGACGGCGGCCTCATCGCGCAGCGGAATGAAAACCGCGGGATTTCCCGCGGAGACGTTCTGGCACGGCACGTTGTCGAGCACGTCGCCGGGCACAAGGCCGATCGCTGCCGCACAGAGCGCCGGATCGTAGTCGCGCGACGTGCGAATCGGCGGCGTGCGCAGCCAAATCAAGCCTTCGTCGTCGATGCGAATGTCGACCGGCCCGACGTTCTCGTCGAGCACAAACCGACGTTGGTCTTTAGCAACTTTCCCGACGTCCCGCAACACCCAAGCCGTTCCGACGGTAGGGTGGCCGGCGAACATCATCTCTTTGACGGGCGTGAAGATGCGAACTCGCGCGGCAGATGCCGAGCGCTGAGCCGGAAAGACGAACGTCGTCTCCGAGAGATTTGTTTCCCGCGCAATCTTCTGCATCGTAGCGTCGTCGAGGCCAGTCGCGTCATAGAAGACGGCTAGCGCATTGCCCTCGAGCGGCGTTTGCGTGAAGACGTCGACGATCCGGTAATCTATGATCATCGTGTGAGCACGATACCGCAAACTCTCAACGTCATTTTCGAAAACGTACTTCGTGCCCGCTTTCCCTCCTCCATCTCCGATAACATATCGGGGAGCACGGGGCAGCGGATCTCACGCGCGGGCCGATCGTTCGCTAAACGGCTGAGCGTTCAGCCGAAATTTCACGATTCGGCTCACCAAGTCGAGCGGCAGTGGATCGTTGAAAGGGAACTGTACGGATCCCTTTGCAGTTTTGTACCGTGACAGTTCTTTCTTAAATTCCGCGATGGCCGCAGCGCCCGGGTAAAAGCCGACGTGTGACTTGAAGGCGGCAAACCAGACCAGCTTCTTCCCGCGCAAAGTAAAAGCCGGCACGTTGTAGCTGATCGTCTCCTCCGCGTTTGGAGCGGCTTTCCGGATCGTTAGGCGCATCTTCCTAAGCAGCGTCTGCACTTCTTCGGGAAAGCCGCCGATGTAATCGTCGAGATCCGCCGGGGTACTCACCGCTCGACGAGCTTCATCATCTCGGGCGCATAGCGCTGACCTGCGGTCTTCGACGCAAGCCCATCGAGCTGCGCGACCTGTTCCGGCGTGAGTTTGAGGTCGAGCGCGCCGGCGTTCTCCTCGACGTAGCGCACGCGTTTCGTACCCGGAATCGGAACCACGTCGTCACCGCGCGAAAGAACCCACGCGAGCGCTACCTGCGCAGGCGTCGCGCCGCACTGCTCCGCAACGCCACGCACGACGGCTACGAGCGATTCGTTCGCTCGCGCGTTCTCTTCCGAAAAGCGCGGGTTCGTTTTGCGGAAGTCGTTCTGCGAGAGAGTCGCTACGTCTACCGACCCGGTGAGGAAGCCTCGTCCGAGCGGACTGTACGGTACGAAGCCGATGCCCAGTTCGCGCACCGCCGGGAGCACGTCGTTTTCGACGCCGCGCTCCCAGAGGGAGTATTCGCTCTGCAGCGCACTGATGGGATGCACCGCGTTCGCGCGCCGCAGCGTCTCCGACCCCACTTCAGATAAACCAATGTAGCGGACCTTACCGGCTTCAACGAGATCTTTCATCGCGCCGATCGTCTCCTCGATCGGCACGTCCGGATCGCGGCGATGCTGGTAATAGAGATCGATGACGTCGATTCCCAGGCGCATCAGCGATTCGTTGGCCACGCGCTTTGCGTTCTCGGGCGATCCATCAACGCCGCGGACGCCATTTTGGAACTTAAAGCCGAACTTCGTCGCTACGACGACACCTTCTCTGTGACCGCGCAAGGCCCGGCCCACGAGTTGCTCGTTGGTGTATGGGCCGTAGACCTCCGCCGTGTCGAGGAAGTTGATGCCAAGCTCGAACGCGCGGTGGATCGTCGCGATTGCCTGACCCTCATCGGCGCTGCCGTAGGCCGAGGTCATCCCCATGCAGCCCAGCCCGATTGCGGAAACGGTCAGGCCCTGCGTGCCAAGTTTGCGTTGTTCCATGGCGCTATTCTACCGTGATTTCGGTCCCCGCTTGCTAGCTGGCATACGGAATTGGGATTGGCGTGCTTTGGGGGAGCTCGCTAGCCGCCCCAGCCGCTACCGCTGCCGCCGCCGTGCGGCGTGGGGGTTGCTTGCGGTCCCGGCGCCGCGTGAGGCCCGACCACCAAAACGTCGTGCATTCCCAGGTCGTAGTGGTACGCGCAACCGATCAGAGAGGTTCCGGCTTTCGTCAGCGTGACCGTGACCGATTTGCCCGGTTTGATCGGTCCGCTCGCGTAGCCTGCCTCGAGTTTACCGTCGCCTTCTGCTTTTATGGGAAGCTTTATGCCCTTTGGAAAAACGGCGGGCGGCGCCGTGATTACTTTCACCACGTCGAGCGTGTGCGTATATTTCGTCGAAAGATTGTGGATCGTAAGCTTCGTGTTCGTGGGAAAGCCGAGAGCCTGCGAATACGTTTCTTGCGTAAAGCCGCCCAACTCCGCTTTCCACTTTACCGAGTCTATCGACCATAAGCCCTCGGAGGAAAGCTTCTCGCCAATTGTGTCTCTCGGAAGTACCGCGACGATTACTAAGTCCCGGCTGATCGAGGGCAACACGACGCTCGTGCCACCTTGAGGGGCGCGCTCTGCGCAGCCGGCCGCGCCAAGGCCGAAAAACATTGCTGCCGTTCCGATCATGATTCTGTTCATGGAACTCCTAACAATCTCGCAAGAACTCTTGCGAACCCCGTGAAACATCAACTCGCCTATTTGACTTGGGTCGTAATAGGCATCAAGCGTGAAAAAGACGTTGCCGTTGGCGCCGATCGCAATCCCGTTCGGAATGTCTCCGCTCGGGAGCGCTATGACGGGACCAAACTTGCCGGTGGCGGGATCGATGCGGCCGATGTCTTGGGCTTGGCTTTCGGTGAACCACAGATCCCCATCCGGTCCCGGCGTTAACGCCTCCGGGTAGCTCCCCGACTGCGCGATCTCGTACTCGCGGATGTTCTTCCCGTCGACTTGTGCGATCTTATTCCCGTTACGCTCCGTGAACCAGATGTGCTTGTCGGGCGCAAGGACGATGCCCCAGGGCGTACTTCCATAGGTCACCTTCAACGAGGGCTTAAAACGCAGCGTTCGCGGATCGAACCGTCCGATCGCGCTTGCCAGCGATTCAGTGAACCATACGTCGCCGTCGGGACCGGCCGTAATGGCCCACGGCTCGGAAGATCCGTCGGGGATTTGAAACCGTGTGATCTTTCCTTGCGGTGTCACGCGACCGATGTAACCGTCATTTAACTCGGTGTACCAAACGTTCCCGTCCGGGCCGAGGGTAATGCCGCGCGGATCCGGATCGCTACCCGGGATTGAGAATATCTCCACCACGCCATTGGGAGTCATGCGGCCGATCGCATTCGCGCCCGGTTCGGTAAACCACAAATCGTGGTCGGCACCTTCAGTGATGCCTTCGGGCTCCTGGCCATTTGAGATGGGAAATTCGGTGATTGCCCCGTCGGTCGTGATGCGCCCAATCTTCTCGACGAATGCCTCCGTAAACCACAGCGCTTTTTGCGGACCGGCGGTGATATATAACGGCCACGCATTACGAGATGGCGTGTTATAGTACGCGAGCTGCGGTAAAGCCGATTGAGTCCCGGAAAAATGCGACGTCACGAGCGGCGCCGCGCCGGTCGGAACGCTCGACTGCGAGCAGCCCCAAAAGCACAGGAGCGAAACGACGGTAATGGTCAGCGCTCGAGCGGTCACGTCAGGCCCTCCTATTGCGACAGTACCGCACAGGTGGATGAAAAAAGTCTGAACTGCCCGGCTTGACAAGCGGTCCCAGCGCGCGTATATTACCGTTACGTTATGGAACCAATAGGTTATGGACGTCGTTCGGCCGAGCGTCTCGACGCGACCTTCACCGCGCTGGCCGACCCAACGCGCCGGGCAATCCTCGCGCGCCTGGCGTCCGGCGAGGCATCGGTTCTCGAGTTGGCATTGCCGTTTGCGATGAGCCAACCGGCGATCTCCAAGCACCTCAAGGTGCTCGAGCGCGCGGGGCTCATTTCGCGCAGCCGCGACGCTCAGCGGCGGCCGTGCCGCCTGGAGACGAAACCGCTCACCGAGGCGAGCGGCTGGCTCGCGCGTTATCGCGAGCGGTGGGAAGGCAACTTCGCGCGGCTCGATGCCCTGCTCGGCGAGTTCCAAAACGATGCAAAGCACTCTAAACGCGCCACGAGGCAGAAGAGATAAACCATGATGTCTGCGCAAGCGAAACCCGAGCTTGCGATCGCGACCCCGAGCGATCGCGAGATCGTGATGACACGCGTCGTGCGTGCGCCCCGCACGTTGGTCTTCGACGCATTTACGAAACCCGAATTGATCAAACGCTGGCTCCTGGGGCCGGACGGCTGGTCGATGCCCGTCTGCGACGTCGATTTGCGGGTGGGCGGAACGTTCCACTACGTGTGGCGCAACGATTCGGACGGTAAGGAGTTCGGCTTACACGGAGTCTATCGCGAGGCTACGCCGCACGAGCGAGTCGTGCACGCCGAAAACTTCGATCAGTCGTGGTATCCGTGCGACGTCATCGTTACGACGGCGTTCGCCGAGCGCGTCGGCTCTACAACCGTTACGATGGCGCAGCTTTTCGATTCGCGCGAAGGGCGCGATGCCGCAATCGAATCGGGAATGGAGAAGGGTGTGGCTGCAAGCTTCGATCGCCTTGAAGAAATTCTCGCCTAAGATTCCTTGTCGCCGCCGACGGCGAGAAACGTGACGACGTCCCATGAGTTGCGAATGCCGATGAAGATCAGCGAGAGTACGCCGCCCGCGAGCGCGAAGAGCGCGTCTCGCGGGACGGCGTTCAGAAAGACCGCGCCCGCGAGGAGCGCTCCGTACGCGAGCAACGGAAGGATCGTATACCACATCCAATCGTCGACGTCCGCAGTATATTTCGTTAAACGCTTCGCCCGCCGCGCCACGCGGGCAAGGTATAGGATCCCGTAACATCCGACCAGCCCGACGATGACGGCGACGGAGACTAGCGAACGCCACGGCGCGCAAAGAATTGCCGATACGAGCAACGCGGCGCAGAAATGCATGACCGTCGGCGTGCTGAACGTGGCGATGCCATCATGACGCACCTGCGATTGCTCCTCCCCACGCACCAACGTGATCACCACGAACATCAGGCCGGTCAACGCCGCGGCCGACGAGCCGGCAATAACATAAAAGTTCGACCATGCGGGTAGAAAAGGCGCTGCGGGTTCAGGCAATTTCCTTCACCCCCAGCGCGGCCACCGCTTGCGCCGCTGCGCGTTCGCCGGTTTCAATGGCGCCGTTGACGGTGCCGCCTTGACCATCACTCGACGTCGCTTCGCCCGCAAAGAAAAGCGACTCGCCCACGGGTACAGCAAGTGCTGCGCGCGCGTTGCCGCCGCCGACGGCGACGTAGCTATACGCTCCGCGCGCAAAGGGGTCGCCGCTCCAATCGTGAGTGAGGCCGCCCTCGAACTCCCCGCGCGCGAGCTCTACCTCTCCGAGCAACTCCCCCAAGCCCGCAAGCGCCATTTCGACGAGCTCTGGCTGTGAACGGCCGCTCAAGGCAACCGCGCCCGGTCCGCCGACCCACGCGACGATCAGCTCGCTGCGTACGGGCAACTGCGTCCAGTATGTCGGGATCGGCTGCCCATCGATGTGGAAGAACGCTGCGTTATGGTAACGTCCGCGCGCGACACGCTCCCAAAACGACGTTCGAAACCAGAGCGCGACCTTCACGACGTGCCCCATCTCGATGTGCGCAAGCGCTTCGCGCTTTGGCGCCGGCAGCTCGGGCTCGAATGTAATTTCAGCATCGTCGCCGCGGTGGCGTAAGACGCCGACAGGAAGCGTCACGATCGCCGCGCGCGCGCGCAGCGTTTGCGATTCGCCGAGCGGGCCTCTGACGTCGACGGCGACGCCGTCGCGACGCCACGAAATCCGGCGCACGCGCGTCGAGAACGCGAAGCGAACCCCGGCGCGCTCGCAGTCGTTGTGAAGGTGCGCGAACATCGGGCCGTATCCGCCCAGCGGGCGCGCACTTGTGGAATCCGTACCCGATTCCCATTCGTCGGCAATCGCTTTGGCGCTTGCAAGCTGCGGATCGGCGGCCTCGAATCCCTCGACGAACGCTCGCGCCGCCTGTGCGGTTTCACGCAGCGCATCGTCGCCTTCGAAGCGTCTAAGAAACTGCTCCACGCTTTCGTCGTCCGGGAGGGAGCGCGAGCCTTCGAATATGCGTGCGGACGATGAGAAATTGTCGTCGTTACATTGGAGCTCGCCGCTTTTTCGAACCCACGAATCGCCGCCCATATCGATCGCGGCGCTGCCGGCCTCGCGTAGCAATGCCTTCGTGCGTTCGGCCGCTCCGTGAATGAACTCCGCGCCGAGCTCCGCAGGCGTTGCGATCCGCGTTAACGGATGCGGCAGCACGCGGCCGCCGATCCGGTCGCGCGCTTCGAGCACGAGCACTCGCCGCGTTCGCCGCGCAACGCGTCGCGCGGCCACCAAACCCGCCGCCCCGGCACCGATGACGATGATATCTGCATCCATTGATTAGCCGAACTGCATGGGAGCGCTAGGGAGGGTCGGGCGACGGACTCGGCTTGGGTCCAAACGAGCGCTCCAGCACGTCGGCGGGCGCTGCCGCGCAGCCGGCCCGGTCCAAAGGGTTATCGCAGAGCTGCGCGTTGTTAAAGTTTGCACCGGTAGTGAGGGCGTCGTGCATGGGATCGCATGCCGCAACCCGCTGCGCGCCGTTCACCTTATTCCAGCAAAGAACTGCACCGGTGAAGTTCGTACCCCGAAGATCGGCTTGCGAAAAGTCGACGGAGATCAGCGTCACTCCGGACAGATCGCGCGCGTTCAGATGGCCTCCGCTGAAGTTGCACGAGATGCAGCCGCCGAGTAGCTGCCGTAACTGCGCGTCCTCCACGGACGAACTAAAGCCTTTAAAGTTTGCGGCTACCATGCGCACGTTGGAAAACGTCGCGCCGTCAAAGCGCGCTTGCTCGAAGTTGCACGCCACGCAACTGGCAGCATCGAAGTGCGTGCCCCGAAGATCGGCTTTCTCAAAGTTTACCGCGATAAGCCGTGCGCCGCGAAACGACGAGCCGTTAAGCGCCGCGCCTTCGAAGTTCGTACCGATCAGAACGCCGTTGGCAAAGTCCGAGTTCGCCAGGGCCGCTCCGGCGTAGTTGCAACCCTCGCAGAACTTCGTCGCATCGGCATTTGCCGACCGAAGGCATATCAACGAGAGCGCCACTGCGCCTACGGCGATCAAGATCGGTTTCATCGGGCTACGCGTTCGATATCCAACAACGTTCTCTTGCGCTCGAGCCCCCAGCGGTAGCCACCCAGCGCGCCCGAGTCGCGAATGACGCGGTGGCACGGGATGATAAGTGCGACGGGGTTGCGAGCGATGGCGCTCGCCACGGCCCGGGCAGCCTTCGGCCGGCCGATGCCGGCAGCGACCTCGCCGTACGACGCAACGTCACCGCTGGGGATCGACTGCAGATACTTCCAAACGCGCATTTGAAAGGCCGTCGCGCGGATGTCGAGCGGAAGGTTGAGATCCGGCCGTTCGCCCGCCAGATAGCGGACAATCGCATCCGTCCACCTCGCAAAATCGGGATGGTAGGGTTGCAGCATCGGCGCGATCTCGGCATTGACGTGCTCGGCTTGCAGCTTCTTGCGCAACTCTTCTTCGGACTCGCCGAACTGCGCGAAACAAATGCCGCAATCGGTCGCGCCGATCAGCATCGGCCCTAATGGCGTTTCGAGTACCGCATACGAGATCGAAACGCCCTTGCCCGCGGCTCGGTATTGCGCGGGAGTCATTCCCAGGTTGCGCGCGGCGTTCTCGTAGACGCGGCTGGGCGAGCCATAACCAGCCTCATACACCGCTGCATCGATGGAGCGATCGTCGTTGAGCCCGTCTTTGAGGCGGCGCAGCCGCGCGGCCGACGCATATTCCTTCAGGGTTACGCCCACGACGGCTTTGAAGCGACGGGCGAAGTGATACTTGCTCAGGCCCGCCATGGCGGCGAGCGCATCGAGCGTGAGCGCTTCGTCACTGTGCTGCTCGATGTAGCGGCAGACGATGCGGATCGGTTCGAGGTCGTTCGGAAGGTGGTGCATGCCACTAAGCTATCGCTGAGGGACCGGCGGCGTCCATCCGAATCTTGCTTTCTGCCGTAGCGCGTTTAAGTAGTATCATTCTTACCATGATCGGAAGGGTTGCGCAGGCTTCGAGCGCCTGCATGCTAATTGTTCTCGCCGGCTGCTCGGCATATTTTTCGCGAAGCATTCCGGCGACCGTCGGCGCAGATCAAGAAGCCACGCGACGCATCGTCTTTCACGTCGTCGATGCCGAGGGTAAGCGCATCGATTGGAACGCGTTTCGTCGGCTCGAGGAGAACGGCCCCGGAGGCTATCGCAACGATGCGTTGCTGGATCCGGCAACGCTGGTGCTGGCGCGCACCGGTCCCCTCTTCTCCTCCAATGGAATGGGCGATGGCGATCCTTCGCTGACGCTTCCGCGCGGTACAAGTTCCCTCTCTCTCGCGTGGCCGGCAGGCGACGGCTATTCGAACCTCGTCATTGCCTTGCCGGCAGATGGCGGGACGTACGACTTCAACAAGTTGGCCGCGGCGCAAGTGCTCGGCGATATTCGCGTTAGCCTCGTCCAGCGACCATGGTACCATCCCGGAACGAAGTTCGTCGGGCTCCACCGCATGGCGAAGAGCGAATTCGCTCGACAGCGTTACGCGCAGTCACTCGACGCCGGCGTGCGCGCCGAGATGAAGCTGCTCGCGCAAGCCGGAGTCGCTTACGCGCGAGCGCATCCGAATACTGAGGATTGGGGTGCAACGTTTGACACGATCAGGGGCCGGGTCGCCGGCCTCAAAGTCGAGGCGAACCTCTATCCCAAAGACGGCTGGCTCCGCATTTGCTTCGACCCCGGGGTAAAGCCAGGATACTATGCAGCGGAAATCTCGCACGCTCACGCGCTTGGGCTGCGCGTCGTCGGACAGATCACGGACTCTTCCGAGATGCGCCGCATCAGCGTCGGCGCGTTCGAACGGCGCACGCGAGAGTACGTCGGCGCACTGCCCGATGTGGACGAGTGGGAGACCGGCAACGAAGTCAACGGAAATTGGCTGGGGTCGATGTCGAGCGTCGTTGCAAAGACGCTTTTTGCTTCGAAGTACGTCAAGGAGCACACCCGCGCGCGCGTGCTTGTGACGCTGTACTGGGAGCTGGGCACGGGCCGGGCCGCCAACGCGATCTTCAATTGGGCGCAAACGAACATGACCTCAATTGCTCCGTACGTCGACGATATCGGCGTCTCGCTCTATCCGCGGCAGAACCCGATGGGCGAGTCTTTCGACCGCGTCGTCTCCGCGTTACACGCAGCCTTCCCGCAACAGCGAATCATGATAACGGAGCTCGACTACGACCGCGGACGAGGATGGTGGTGGGGCTCCCAAGATTCGATCGTGCAGGGGCGCGACGCCGTCGCCGCGGCGTATCAATCGGCGATTATGGGATACGCCTATTCCGGCGGTGGAACGTTCTGGTGGTACTTCGTTGAAGAAGTCACGCCCAACAACGCTTTATACCACGCCCTTAAGACTGTGTACACTAAAGTGCACGTCGGTAAAGCAGCCGCTCTTCATCGCTTGCCGTAAGCCGGATTGGAGTTGCAGTTGGTGCGATTCTTTTGAAAGTAGGCAACTCGCCCCCGCGAGGTGGCAGTCACGCCCGAAAGAGGGCTGCATGTTCGCCGTATAGACGACGATGACGCAGTTCGGTAAAACGAAGCGTAGCTGACGCAACTTCTCGAGCGGATCGCCTTGGCACCGATCGAGATCGGCGACGAGAACGTCGGGCGCGATCTTTTTGAGTGCCGGCACTTCGAGATGCGTTACGATCGTGGTAGCCGGCTCGCCGGCACCTTCGAGAGCCGCACCGAGCACCTGAACATCCTCGGCAGAGACGGCCGCCAAACAGCATACGCGAGCCATGATGATACGCTTTCAGGGAGAGGAGCTTCGAGCAGAGAAGAAGCTTTTTGTCATCGTACCATTGGAACCGAAAGACTACCATCGTGAAAAAGAACGATAGCGCTGGCGTGACTGCCGGCGAGCCGCTCCTAGCGAACTTCGTGCCGGAGTCGGATCCGGCATATCCCGTCATCGAGGCGATCCTTCGCGTCGTTCCGGCTTCGCGCTGGGCGTTTGCACGCGTGACGGCGGATGGCGACCTGGGCATGCTCCTGGATTCGCAAGGCAACGGCGGCGAGCTGGCGCGCCTCCAAAACGAGTTCGAGCGCCAGGGAGGGAAGGCCAAGACCGGGGCGCGCATTGCGGCGACGCTCGGCTCGCTCGGCGATTTCGCAAGCGGCATCACACTCTTATTTGCCGATGCCCATGCCAACTTTGGTATTCTCACGCTCCTGCGCACAAACGAGCTCGGACCCTTCACGTCGAGCGAAATCAGCGTCCTAACCTTGGCGCTCGACGCGACGTCCGAGCGTCTCTCGGCATTGCGCCTCAACGCACACGAGGCCAGCCTCGATGGGGCGCAGGCCCCCGGGAGCTCGGGAGAATCGTTCTACGTGCTCGACAGCGACTTGCAGATCGTCCTGGCGTGGTCTTCGCAAGACCAGCGGCGCATCGCGCTCACCGGGTTGCGTACCCGGCTGGCCGACCGGTTGCCGGCAGTCCTCGAGGAGACGGTCCGGGGCCTGGTCGCGGGCTGGAAGAGCGACTCTGCCACCCAGGAAGTGGGCGTTGCCCATCCGGTGCCGTTCTTGGTCGTGCGCACGCAGCCGATGTCCGGGCCCGCCGGACTCTTTATCGGGGTGCGGATCGACCGGTTTGCGCCCTCGAACTCGCTGGCCGGCCCCGCGGCCCGCTTCCATATCACGCCGCGGGAGCTGCAAGTGCTCGCGCTGCTCCTCGATGGCGCAAAGCTCGAGGAGATCGGGCAAAAGCTGCACATCACCTCTTCAACGATTCAGGATCACATCAAGAGCATGGTCGACAAGACGGAAAGCCGGAACCGAACCGAGCTGATCGCTCGCGTCCTAGGTTGGGAAAGGACTCCTCCCACCTGAAGAATCCGGCTTTTCACTATGCCCCCCGTCCTTGCGTTGCGGTAAAGTGAGGGTGTTTCAGGTAAAGTGAGGGTGTTTCAAAGGAAGGTTGAGTCTTGCGTACGGCCCTAGTCGTTTTTTCGGGTGAGTACGACGTAAGTTGCAGAAAGCAATGGCGCGAGGAACTCGAGCGCCTGTCCTGCGAACCTAACGTCATCATTGATTTTAGCAACGTGACCTATTTGGATGCGACCTGCATGACGGAGTTGCTCCGTCTGCACGAGCGTCGCCACGCAAACGGCTTCGGCCGCGAGACGGTCGTTCTGCATCGACCGCTCGTTCGCAGGGTCTTCGAGCTCTTGCAGATGCAAGACGTCCTTCGAGTCGTCGAAACCGTCGACGAGGCCGTCGATAAGAAGGAGTTGGCCCCCATCGTGCGTCATGCGTTCGAGGGAGCCATCGACGCAGTCCGGCCCGCTCATCGAACGGCCCTTCGGCGTATTCAATTCGTGTCCGCAGTAGGAGCGCTCAACTAAACAGATATGCATCAGACTTATAGCCGAATCAAAGGTTTTGGCCTCATTGGCATCCACATTGGAGCGCTCGCGGCCTTCTGGCCCGGTTTCTTCAGTTGGTCGGCGCTGGCGGCCGCAGGCGTCGTATCGTATGCGACCGTGGCCCTGGGGATTTCGCTCTGCTTTCATCGCATCCTGACGCATCGCAGCCTGCGACTCCTCAAGCCAATCGAATACCTCTTTGCGATCTTTGGGACGCTCGCGCTGCAAGCCGATCCCATCCGCTGGGTATCGGTGCACCGGAAACACCACGCCCATGCCGATCACGAGGGCGACCCGCATAGTATTGCGGATGGCTTTAAGTGGGCGCACATGGACTGGATTTACCGGCATAACATCGCGCTGCCGTCGGATGAGGAAATGCGCCACTTCGCCCCGGACCTCTACGCCGAACCGTTCTATCGCGCGCTGCAGTACCTCAACATCCCGCTTCAAGTCGCGCTAGCGCTCGGGCTCTTCGCCTTTGGCGGATGGTCGTGGGTGGTTTGGGGCATTTTCGTCCGGCTCGCGGTTAGCTATCATACGACCTGGCTGGTCAACAGCGCAGCCCATATGCTCGGTTACCGCACCTTTGCGACCCCGGACCAATCCACGAACTGCTGGTGGGTGGCGCTCATCAGTTGGGGTGAGGGCTGGCATAACAATCACCACGCCTTTCCGTTTTCGGCACGGCACGGGTTACGTTGGTTTGAAGTCGATCTGACCTGGTGGCACGTTCGCGTTCTCGCGTTTCTCCGGCTCGCAGACCGAGTCAAAGTGCCAACCAAGGCGATGCAGCAACGCCTGCGCGACATCGCGCGGAGCGGCTCGCGCAGCTCGCAGTCGTACGTTACCTAAAGTAGTTAGGGCTAGGAAAAGAAAGAGCGCGATGTGCATCGCGCTCTTTTTCGTAGTGGCTACGGCCGGTGCGTGGTTGCTATGCGTGAACGGTCTCACGGTGGGGAACCGTGCGGCCCTCATCTAGATCGAGCAGGTCGGGCCACGAAGTCACATCCGTGCGGCTGGGCGCGATTTTCGCCCGCAGTTCGTTGAAGTGCATCAGCGATTCTCCGGTCGGAACGGTGGAAAGCCAGCTCTTGTTGAAAGCCTCGAGTGACTGCCCATCCTTCTTGGCAACAAACGGCTTCGCATATGCTTCGATCTCCGAATCGTTCTTCGCGGTCTTTACGGCGTCGAGGAACTCCTTCGGGTCCATCGCAAGAAAGTCAAACAGAGCTCGATCCATCGGGCAATCGTAGTGATACTCGCCAACCTGGCCGTCAACTACGGCCTTCGCCTTGTCGGTCGTTCGAGCGAGCTGCACGATGCCGAGCATCGTTTCCTTGACGCTGCGCGGAGCGGTCTTCGTTAAATCCATCATAAAATACTCAACTTTCATTTTGAGATTCTTTTGTTCTGCACGCTGCGAACCAGAAAGACCGAACAAGGTTACACGCACAATCTAACCTCTTTTGAGCAGGTCGTCGCGGATGCTGCAGCGGAGCGCAACGGATATCGCTAGGAACGGGTTCTGCCCGAACGAATGTTAGCTGAAGTGCTAAACGCATGAAGAATCGCGCAATCGCACCGATCGCCCTCTCGCTGTTCGCTGCGGGGCTCGCTGCACTGGCCATGACGTTGTTTGCGCCGCACTGGCTCAAACCCATGGTGCGCGTCGTTGCCTGCTACGACGTTGCGGCGATCGTGATATTGATCTGGTATTGGAATGTCGTCCTGCGAACGAGTGCTTCGAACACGAAGGTGCGCGCGGCCGCTCAAGACCCGGGCCGAGATGCGATCTTCACGGTCATTCTTCTGGCGGTCGCCTTTGGGTTCGTCGCCGCGTTCGATATCCTCGGCCCTGGACCGCACGACCGAACCGCGAGGCACGAGGTGATTATTTTTGCTTCAGGCTTCTGCGCAGTCGTGTTGGGATGGCTGCTGGTCCACACGATTTTTTCGTTCCGCTACGCGCATCTGTACTATGGCGATCGCGATAGGAATAACGAAGGCGATGGCGGTCTCATCTTCCCAGGACGGGCCGACCCTAGCTACTGCGATCTTGCGTACTTCTCGTTCGTCATCGGCATGACGTTCCAGGTTTCCGACGTGCAGATCACCGACCGCCACATCCGCCGCCTCGTGCTCGGGCACGGGTTGATTTCATTCGGCTATAACACGGCGATTCTAGCGCTGGTCGTCAACGTCGTTTCGAACCTCCTGCACGGGTAGGGCCTCAGGGCTTTTGCCGGCAGCGATTAACTCGCCGGTTCGACGATAGTGGATCGGCGCTTGGGCCGCGAACCCCTAGCGGTGCATGTACATACCGCCGGATTTCGAGGTCGCTGACAGCGCAGCGGTCGTCACGCTCATCGATCGGTTTCCGTTTGGATTACTGGTCACGAACGAGGAGCCGTATCCGCGCCTAACGCATCTGCCGATGATCGCGGAGCTGCGCAATGGAAAGCTCTGGGTGCTCGGTCACGTTGCCCGCGCCAACGGACACGCCCAATCCATTGGCAACCAATGCCCCGCGACGATCGCATTCCAAGGCGCGCACGCCTACGTATCGGCAAGCTGGTACGAAGAACCCTACGTTACGGTACCGACGTGGAATTATACCGCCGCACAGCTCTGCGGGACGCTGCAAGAGGGCGACGCGTGGGACGTACTGATGCGCCTCACCGCGAAGTTCGAGCGGGAACGAGCCGACGCGTGGGATCCGCGGCGCCTGGAAACGGACTTTCGTGAAAAGCAGCTGCGCGGGATCGTTGCTTTTGAGTTGCGCGCCGAACGGATTTACGCCAAGGCAAAACTCAGTCAGAACCGCAGCGATGCCGACAGGATACGGGTGATCCAGCAGCTTTCGGAGTCGGCGGACGCTCTCGATCGCGAGTGCGCCGAAGATATGCGACGATCGTTAGATCGATGACGCCGAAGTCCGTCGCGCTGGTTCTGCTCGGACTATTCTTTATCGCAGCCGGCGCCAATCACTTCATACACCCCGGTTTTTATCTCCGGATCGTGCCGCGTTATTTGCCGGATCACGCCCTGCTCGTTGCGATCAGCGGCGTCTGCGAGTGCCTCGGCGGGATCGGCGTGCTGATTCCAAGGACTCGACGACTCGCCGGCATCGGCCTCATCGCACTCTTGATCGCGGTATTTCCGGCCAACGTTCAAATGGCGCAACATCCCGAGCTCTACGCCGATATCGGGAGCGCGATAGCGTTTTATATTCGGCTTCCGCTCCAGCTCGCCATCATTGCCTGCGTCTGGTTGGTCACTCGTTCGCGCGAAATGCGCTGTCCTTCATCGTAGCACTTAACTTTCTGCACCGGTATCGTGAAATTCAAGGTAGCCCCTTCTCACAGAACCGGTCCGTTTTCGGGTACACCCTTGAGGAAACAGCATCGTTCTTTTCGGTCAAGGAGCCTAATAATGTACGCACTGCGCGCGGCATTGGCCGCAGTCGCTCTCGCCGCAATCAGCTGCGCGGCGGCCGGCGCCAATCCATCCATCCTACAGCTGAAACTGTACGCCCAAAATCGGCCGGGTGAAACCGGCACGGCGACGTTCGAGCAGGTGCCAAATGGCGTCAACGTCGTCGTCAGGATGGCCGGCCAGGGTAACGGCAGAGAGCCCATTCACATCCATGAAGGAACCTGCAAGAGACTGAACCTGGTACCCAAGTATCACCTCACCGACCTCCTCCGTGGAATCAGCACGGCGACAATACCGGGCATCACCCTCGGCGATCTGCTCAAAGGCAACTATGTAATTGACGTCCATTTCAGTAGCGCCGATATGACAAAATACGTCGCTTGTGCGGAGATCGCGACTTCGTGACTCGGCGAGTGGATTACGGTTGCTTTCCGTCGCCCTGCGCCGCTAAGCTGCCGGCCTGGGTCGGGGCGCCTTTGAGGATCCATTCAAAGCCGACGGCGACCATCGCGCCGAGTATTGGGCCAACGATATAAATCCAGTCGGTGCGAAGATTGCCGCGGAGCAAGTCGGGCGCGAACGATCGCACGGGATTCATCGAGGCGCCGCTGATCGGCGCCGCCCACAGACCGGCGAGGGCAATATACCCGCCGACCGCGATCGCTCCGTTGCTGCCGATGTTTCGCGCGCCCGACGCGGTGCCGAGAATTACGTTGACCAAACCCGCAGTTAACAACACTTCCAAAATCAGCGTCTTGAGATCGCTGATGCCGGGGCCGGGAACCGTAGCCCCGAGCAACCCAACGTTGCCGAACATTACGCGAAGGAAACACGCCGCGGCGATGCCACCCGCGAACTGCGCCGCGATATATCTGGGAACTCGGTTCCATGGAAAGTTGCGCCGNNACCGCGCCCATGAAATAGATGACGGCCATGACCATCAAGCCCGGCGCGACCACCTTCGCGCTTTGCGTTATCTCACCGCCGCTCGTAGCAGCGACAACTCCGGCGCCGGCGGCGACGACGACGAG
>PMUK01000085.1 GCA_003166915.1 Candidatus Cybelea palsarum | reverse complement strand
GTTGACGTCGTAGAGTACCGCGGCTCGCATCGTTTTGGGCGTCATGGTTCGATCAATAACTTCAAAGCGTCGCCGGTGTCGAGCCTGTGGAAAGCGTCGCCGATTCGATCGAGTGAATAGGTATCCGAAATCAAACCGCTCAGCGGTAGCGCGTGGCTCGCGATAAGCTCGTAGGCGCTGCGCACATCACGTGGCGTGAAGTGAAACGGCGCGATAAGCTGGACTTCATCGTAGTGCAGCCGCGCGGCATCGAAGGAAACGCGGGCCTCTGCGGGTAGCCCGGCAAAAAATGAAACGCGCCCTCCGCGGCGCACGAGCGCGGGCGCGCGCTCCCACATCTCGATGCTTCCCGTACACTCGATCGCGGCATCTACGCCACGGTCGCCGGTTCGTTGGGCGATGACATCGCCGATCGGCGACGCGGTTGCATCGACGCTTTGCAGCCCAAGTTCGCGTGCCAGGGCCACGCGCTGCGGCCGGCGGCCGAAGAGGAGCGTCTCGACACCCCGCCGCTGCAGCAACAGAGCATGGAGAATTCCAAAGCCGCCGTTGCCGATGACGGCAACGGTCGACCCGGGGGCCGGCGCGAGGAGTTCGATCGAGTGAACGACGCAGGAGAGCGGCTCGAGAAATGCAGCCTGTGCGTAACCAATGTCGAGAGGTTTGTGAAAGCAGTTGCGCTCGACGACGCGCTGCGGAACCGCGATCAGATCCGAGTACGCGCCCAAAATCATCGTCGAGAGCAGATACTCGCAGAGCTCTTCCTGGCCGTTCCGACACCAATAGCACTGATCGCACGGCGCGGTGTGGACGCACATCACCGGATCGCCGACGGCAAAGGCCGTCACGCCCGGCGCAATCGATGCGACGTCGCCGGAAAACTCGTGGCCGAAGCGCGTCGGCATCGGCATTTTCGGATGGCCGCGACGATATGTCTTCAGATCCGTTCCGTCGGTCAAAGCGGCGCGCACGCGCACGACGATTCCGCCCGCCGGCGCCGCCGGTACCGCTTCTTCACGCAGCTCGATCGTCTTAGGTGAAACCAGCATCGCGACGCGCGAACGATCCGATGCGATCACGCGGTTGGTGCTGCGACGCAGGCCAGCAACGCCGAGCGAATCGGTTCGGGCAACGGGCGGCTCTTCTTCGTCTCGCCGTCGATCGCGGCCACAATGAACGTCAACGCCGCTCCCGCCTCGCCGGTCCGCTCGTTGAACAGGACGGTCTTCCAGCGCACGCTCGAAGACCCGACCCGCTCGATATGCGTGCGCATTCGCAACCAGTCGCTCATAATCGCTGGAGCATGATACTCCGCCTCCACTCGAACGCGCGGAAGCCAAAAACCGTACTGCGTGAACACGGTTTCGTACGGAAAGCCCAGCTCGGCGAAGAGCTGCATTTCCGCGTACTCGGCAAAGCGCGGATAGGCCGCGAAGTACATGATGCCTACGATGTCAACGTCGGCCCACTGCACCTGCAAGCGCGCTTCAAACGTGCGCGCTCCGGCGGGAAGGGTGTCTTTAAAGCGAGTCACTGTGTGACACGGGTGGCGGCGACGTAGCGGGCGATCGGGTCGACTTCGAGGTTCACGCGACTGCCGGGCGGGCGCGCGCGCAGCGTCGTCCGTTCAATCGTTTCAGGGATGAGCGCCAGCTCGAACCAGCCGTCGCCGGTCTCGGCAACGGTCAGGCTGACGCCATCCACCGCGATGAAAGCCTTCGGTGCAATCATGGTCGCGATCGCCGGCGGCGACTCGACGCGCATGCGTTCGCCCTGCCCCTCCGGAGTGAGCGAGAGTACGAGTGCGGCGGCATCGACGTGACCATAGACAAAATGGCCGCCGAGGCGGTCGCCGACACGCAACGCGTACTCCACGTTGACGGCGTCGCCCGCTTTGAGCTCTCCCAAGGTGCTGCACGCGAGCGTTTCAGGAACCACGTCGAACGCAACAGCATCTCCGTCGAGTGCGGTTGCGGTAAGGCAGACGCCGCCGATAGCGATCGAGTCGCCGGGCAATGGCCGTTCCGCTTCCACGCCCTCGCACCGCACGACCAATGTCGCACCGCCTTTGTCATCCTGACCCTGTCGTCCTTCGACGGAGCCTGTCCTGAGCGCAGTCGAAGGGCTCAGGATGACATTGCCGCGATAGCGAATCAATCCGCTAAACATTCGCAAACGTTCCGCTGATCATAATGTCCTCGCCCGTCCGCTCGACGCGATCGAATTGCAGCCGTACGCTGTCGCTAAGCAAATCCCCACGCGCGAGCACCGGCACCGCGCCTTGAGTTGGCAGAAAGAGCGGCGCGACGGCCCAGTAGAAACGATCCACTTGCGCGGCAGCGATCAATCGCGCTGCCAAGGTGGGACCGCCCTCACACAAGACGCTGTAAATGCCGTGCTCGCGTAACGCTTCGAGGGCTTGCGGCAAGTCGAGCCGGAGATTCTCCGGCGGCCCGACTCCGATCACGTCGGCGACGCCTCGGAGTTCTTCCAAACGATTTGCCAAGCCGCTGGGCGCGAGCACGACGCTCTTTGCGTAGCCGTCTTCGATACCAAAGATTCGGCTGCGCGCGCTGACGCCCTCGGTTTGGCAGAGAACGACGCGCACGTAGGGACGGAGGCGATGATGCGCGGGGCGGACCGTGAGCTGCGGATCGTCGACGCGCACCGTGCCCGCGCCGACCATGACCGCGTCGTGCGCGATACGCAGATCGCGCACGTAGCGCCGCGCCTCTTGCGAGGTCAGCTGCTGCTCGACGCCGGGCCGGCTCGCGATTGCCCCGTCGAGCGACATTGCCATTTTCAGTGCGACGTACGGGCGTTGCAGCGCGCCGGCGCGAGCGAACGGTTCGATCAAGTCGCGAGCGATCGTATCCTGCGCGACCGCGACGTCCACACCGCGTTCTCGTAACTCGGCGGCACCGCCATGCAGCGTCGGGTCGAGGGTGCCAGCGACGACTCGAACGATCCCGGCTTCGATGACTGCGAGCGCGCAGGGCGGCGTGCGGCCGACGTGCCGGCAGGGTTCGAGCGATACATAGAGCGTTGCGCCGCGGGCATCGCGCGCGGCTTGACGCAAAGCGACGGCTTCCGCATGCGCGTCGCCCGCACGATGATGGTAACCCTCGCCAACGATTCGATTATCGCGTACGACTACCGCACCGACGGGCGGATTCGGAGAGGTGCTGCCAATACCGCGGGCCGCGAGCTCGTAGGTACGTTGCAAGTAAAGCTCGTCGAGTGGCGTCAGCGGGCGATGGAATTGCTCCACGGGTGGGGGCTCTTCGCCACGGCGACCACTATCGCATCGTCCACGACTCCGCCGGCTTCGCGAATCGCATCGGCACAATCGCGAAGCGTCGATCCGGTCGTGCAGACGTCGTCGAAGAGCGTCACGCGCCGGCCCGCTACGCCGGCCGCATTACACGCAAATCGTCCCTGGGCGGCAAGGCGTTGCGCTCGCGACCGTCCGCGCTGTGCGTCGCCCGATCGCTGATCTAAGGCCAGAACCACGCGGCCGCCGGCGATTGCAGCCGCGCAACGAGCCACGAGCGCGACGCCGTCGAGACCGCGCACGCGCCGGCGTTTTACGGTTGTCGGGACCGGAACGAGGGTCGCACCGGCCGGAACCAAGGGCGCCGTTATGTGCCCTAACGCCTCGGCGACGTCTCGTCGCCCATCTTTGAGCGCGAGCACCGCCGCGCGAAGGGCGCCTTCGTAGGCGGCTACGGCGGCAACCCGCAACGAGGGGAGATAAACTGCTACGGGTTTCCCGTTTGGGCGGCATGCGTTGCAGAGGCCGGAACCGATGGCGTTGCAGCTCGCCCACTGCGCCGGAAAGACGAAGTCGAGCAGCGGGCGCCAGTCCATGCTGCTCGATCACGCCGCGGCGATGAAACGACTAGCTGGAGGCCTCCACTGCAACGAGCGCATCGTCGAGCACGCTTTCGGGCTGCACGGCGTAGCCGGTTCCGACGATCGTATCGCGTAGATTCGCTCGCGCGCCGATCGTCGCGCCGTTCCAAAGGATGCTGCGCTCGAGCGTCGCCGCGGCATCGACGCGTACGCGATCGCCGATGATGCTCGGGCCCACGATCGAGACGCCGTCGGCGATCGTCACCGACGCGCCGATCCGCACGGGACCCTCGATGCGGACGTTGCTGCCGAGCCGCGCGGACGAGTCGATACCATTCGAGGTGGTCTTGGGAATCTGCACGACCCCCTCGAGGACGTCGTAACTCGCGCGGCGGTATTCGCCCGGCGTTCCGATATCGGCCCAGTACGCGCCGCGCGCGTGAAATCCGTAGAAGGGCTCTCCCGCGCTCTGCAGCGCCGGGAAGACCTGTTTACCGAAATCGTAGAACTCGACAGGCGGGATATGGTCGAAAATCTCGGGCGAAAAGACGTAGACGCCGGTGTTGGCTAACTTGCTCCGTTCGGTCCCCCGCGAGGGCTTCTCTTGAAAGCCGACGATCTTCGCGCGCTCGTCGAGGACCACAACACCGTACTGATCGACGACGTCGCATTCGACGAGACCGATCGTCGCAATCGCGGATCGATCGCGATGAAACTCGAGTAACTTGTCCAACCGAATATCGGTAACTTCGTCGCAGCCGATCACGGCAAACGGCTCGTCGTTGAAGAACTCTTGAACCTTCTTGAGGCCGCCGGCGCTTCCGAGCAGCTCGCTTTCGTACGAGTAGTGCAGCTTCACGCCGTAGCGCGAACCGTCGCCGAGTGCCTCGACGATTGCATCGGCGAGATAGTGGACGTTGATCGCAATTTCGTCAAAGCCGTAGGCCTTGAGATAGTGCATCAAATGCGCGGCATTCGGAACGCCGGCAACCGGCACGAGCGGCTTGGGAACCGATTTGGTGAGCGGATACAGCCTGGTCGACAGGCCGCCCGCGAGAATCATTGCTTTCACCGCAGCTCCTCGAGCAGAATCAGCCAGGCGAAACGCGGCAGCGCGAGCTGTCTCCGCCAGCGCCGCGGTTCCGTGATAAGCCGGTAAAGCCATTCGAGGCCGAGCCGGCGTGCGATGCGCGGCGCCCGCGCGACGCGTCCCGAGATCACGTCGAACGAACCTCCGACGCCAACGCCCGCACCGCAGCCGGTTTCACGGAGATGCTCGGCGAGCCAAAACTCTTGGCGCGGAGATCCCATGCCGACGAAGAGCAGGCGCGCCCCGGCGGCGGCGATGCTTTGCACGATCGCGGGCGTCTGCTCGTCGGTGAAAAACCCGTCGTGCGTACCGGCGACCTGCAATCCGGGATAACGCACTTCCAAGATCGCGGCCGCATCGGCTGCGACGCCGGGCGAGCCGCCCAAAAAATACACGGGCAGGGCCGCCGCGGCCGCACCTTCGCAGAGATGTTCCAAGAGTTCGACGCCCGTGACGCGCTCGCGGAGCGGTGCGCCTCGGCGGCGAGCCACCGTCAGCAAACCAACGGTATCGCAGAGCGAAAGGGCGCAGGCGTTGACGACTGCGCGAAAACGCGCATCATCTTGAGCGTAGACGACCATCTCGGTACCGAGCGTGACGATCTGCGCGCCGCTTCCCTCGCGCGCCTCGTCAAGAATGCGACGTGTTGCTTCGCCGGCATCGACCACATCGAGCCGGCAGTCAAGAATTTGCAGCGACGTCACCGGGACTCGACGGCGTGCGACGCATACGCCGCCAGGAACGGCCGCAACCGATCCGCGACGCTTTGCGGTATCTCGTCGAGCGGAAGGCGGCACGATCCGACGTTGAAGCCCAGCTCCCGCATCGCCCATTTCACCGGGATCGGGCTCGTCGTGGCGAAGAGCGCGTCGATCAGCGGCAGAAGCGATGCGTGAATTTGCGCCGCCTCTTCCACGCGGCCGTTCTTGTAGGCGTCCAGCATCGCACGGTACTCGCGAGAGCAGAGGTGCGACGCAACGCCAACGACGCCGTCGGCACCCAGCGCTAAGCAGGGAAGGAAGAGATGGTCGTCGCCCGACCATACGATGAAACCCTCAGCCCGGTCGCGCAGAATCATTCCAATCTGTTTGAGATCGCCACTCGACTCTTTGACGCCCACGATATTCGCGTGCCTGCGTGCAAGCTCGAGCAGCGTTTCGGGCAGCATGTTGGCGGCCGTGCGCCCCGGAATATTATAGATGACTACGGGAAGATGCGTCGCCTGTGCAATTGCGCCGAAATGGCCGAGCATTCCGCTCTGCGTTGGTTTGTTGTAATAGGGGACGACCGCGAGGATTGCGTCGACGCCGGCGTCCGTCGCCTCCTGCGTCGCGCGGACCGACTCGCGGGTCGCATTCGTTCCGGAGTTCGCGATGACGAATGCCTCGCTGCCGACGGCTGTTTTTACCGCCTTGTAGAGCGCGACGCGCTCGGCGGGTTCGAGCGTCTGCCCTTCGCCGGTCGAGCCAGCAACGATCAAACCGTCATTTCCGCGATCGACCAGCCAGCGCGCTAAACGGCCGGCTTCCTTTAGGTCCAGCTCGCCTCGAACGTCGAACGGCGTCACCATCGCGGTGAGAATGACTCCGAGTTGTGAGTTCATACGACGGGGTCTCCTCGGTCGAGGCAAAACTGCGCGTGGACGGCGGTCTCGGCGCGCTCGGCCTCTGCGGCGGGAACGAGAATGGAAATCGTCACGTTGCTATCCGTGCAATGGATGATCTCGACGTCGGCTTGCGAGAGCGCTAAGGCCACTTGATGCACGACGCCGGGCGCGTTGCGCATTCCGGTACCGACGACCGAAAGTTTCGAACAACCTTCGCGCACGCGCACTGCGAGATTCAAGTCGCTAAGGAGACGCCGAATCTCGCCGCCTCGATCGCCTTCGACGACGAACGCCACGCCCGCCTGATTGATCGTCACTTGGTCGATTGAAATTTCGGCTTCGGCGACCCGTCGAAACATCTCCAGCTCGGTCTCCATTCGGTGGCTCGGCGATTCGATGTCGCCCCGAATGATTCGAACCCACGTCACGCGTCCCGAAGACGTTACGCCGGTTACGGGCCGGTGATGGTCGACATTTTCATCCACCAGCGTCCCTTGGTCGCTGTGCAGACCCTTCACGGCATAGCGGGTCCCGGTTCGGCTCGCGTATTGCGCGGCCTTCGAATGCATGACCTTCGCACCGTGGTTGGCCAGCTCGGTCATTTCCGCCAGCGAGGCGCGCTCGATCGTTCGCGCCGCCGCAATGCGCCGCGGATCGGCGGTCATCGCGCCGCTTACGTCGGTGTAGATATCGACGCGCTGCGCTTCGAGGGCATGGCCGATCGCGATGGCCGAAAGATCCGTGCCGCCGCGGCCCAGCGTCGTCACCGTGCCATCTTGCGCGACCCCTTGAAAGCCGGCGATCACGGGAACCGTTCCGCGTTCCAACAGCTCGCGGATCGCATGCGGCTCGACGCGGAGAATCGTTGCGTCGCCGGAGCGCTCGTTAGTTACGATACCCGCCTGACCGCCCGAAAGCGCCACGGCATGCACGCCTTCGGCGCTTAGTTCGTCTGCAAAGACGGCCGCCGCAACGAGCTCTCCGGCCGAGAGCAGCAGATCGGTATTGGCAGTTCCGCTGCGGCCGTCGACCAGCGAAAGCAGCGAGTCGGTAGCATAGGGTTCGGGAAAACGGCCCATCGCGGAGACGACCGCGACGGTCGCGAATCCGGCCTCTTGGGCGTCGCGCACGCGTTGATAGGCGATCAGCCGCTGTTCGCGCGTGGCCACCGAAGTTCCGCCGAACTTTAATACCGCCACTTTTTGGGACGTGACATTCATGCCGCGAGGTAACCTTTCTCGAGCAGCAGCTCGAGAATCTGCACGGCGTTGGTTGCGGCGCCTTTGCGTAGCTGATCGCCCACACACCACAACGCAAACGTTCTCGGTGACTCCATGCGTAGCCGGGCCACGTGCACGTTATCGGTTCCCTCAACGTCGCGCGGCGTCACGATGCCGTTGCAATGAAAGACGATGCCCGGCGAGGCTTCGAACGCCGACGCAAGCTCGGCGCAACCGGTCTCGCGCTGCGTCTCGACAAAAACCGCCTCGCTGTGCGCGGTGCGTACTGGGACGCGTACGGCCGTGACGCTGACTTGGAGTTCGGGCAGGCCGAGCATCTTCTTGCTCTCGTCACGCACCTTACATTCCTCGCCACTCCACCCATCGGCGTCGAACGAGCCGACCTGCGGCACGACGTTGCGCGCCAGCGGGCGCGGAAAAATCGAGGCCGCCGGCTCGGGCTCACCGGCCACGAGAGCGCGCTCGTCCGCGGCCAGCTCGTCGAGCCCCGCGCGACCGGCACCGCTGGCCGCTTGATACGTCGCGACGCGGACGCACTTTAGGCCCGCGACGTCGCGAATCGGCCGCAACGCCGTGCAGAGAATGATCGCCGTGCAGTTCGCGACCGGGAAGAGCCGATGCTCCGGCCGGACCGCGTCCCCGTTGACCTCCGGAACGATCAGCGGCACGCCGCGCTGCATGCGGAATGAGGCGCTGTTGTCGATGACGACGATGCCTCGCTCGAGCAGTCCCGGCGCATATTTTTCGCTGGCATCTTCGCCACCGGCGAAGAAAACGACGTCAAAGCCGCGCAGCGCTTCGTCCGACGCCGTGTGCACGTCCAGCCGGCCGCCGCGAAAGCACACGGCCGCTGCGCGGTCGCGAGAGGCAAACGGACCGAGCTGCGCGATGGGAACGTTGCGCTCTTCGAGCACCTGTACGATCGTTTCACCAACCGCACCGGTCGCACCGACGACGGCGACGTTCATGCCGTCTCGTCGAAAACGCAGTCAAGGCCGATCGCAAGCCCGCGGCGATGCACGACGGCTCGAACGGCGGCCAGCATTCCGGCCACAAACGACTCACGGGTTAACGCATCGTGCCGAATCGTCAGCAACTCTCCGGTTCCGCCCAGCAGCACCTCTTGGTGCGCGAGCAGCCCCGGCAATCGAACGCTATGAATAACGGGTGCTCGCCCGCCGGCGAGCTCCATCCTAGCAGCCGTCTCTGCCGCGGTGCCGGACGGCTTGTCCTTCTTGCCGGCGTGGTGCAGTTCGATGATCTCCGCGTCGGGAAAGTAGCGCGCTGCTTGTTGCGCAAATCGCATCATCAACATCGCACCCAGCGAGAAGTTCGGAACGATGAGCGCACCGACCCCGTGCTGCTCCGCAACCGCTCCCAAGGCGACGCGCTGATCGTCGCTCCACCCGCTTGCGCCCACGACCGTGTGCAGCCCGTGGACGACGGCTTCAATCGCGATCTCGTAGCTGCCCGGCTGCGTCGTCAGATCGAGCAGCACGTCGGGTTTGCACGCGAGAACCCCGTCAAAACTATCGAAGATTGCATGCTGGGAATCCGCGCGGCGCGAAAGCCCGCAGCAATACTCACCGCTTTGTTGGAGCGCTTCTCGCGCAATCGTGCCCATACGCCCCATGGTGCCCGCCACCGCAACCCGAACCGTTTGCGTCATGCGTCTTCGTCCTTCGACAGGCTCAGGATGACATCTTCGACAAGCTCAGACATACCTTAGCGCCTGCGCGAAGCGCAGTCCTGAGCGAGGCGCGGAGCGCCGAGTCGAAGGGTCAGGATGACATCGCTCAGGATGACGAGATTGAGGTTGGCAACGGCTACGAGGCTATAGTTTTTCGAGCGGCGCGTACTTAAGCATCAGCATCTTCTGACCCACGTTGGGAAAGTCAATCGTTACGAGGCCGTCGCCGCCGGCTCCAACGATGTTGTCGATGCAGCCCTCGCCCCACTTTGGATGACGCACGCGATCGCCCGCTTCTAGGCCGAGATGCACGCCCGCACCGGCCGATTCGTGAATGGCCACTTCGCGCCATCGTCCGCCGGCCGGACGCGCGAGCGGAACGCTGTCGCTCTCCAAAATCTCGAGTGAAGGCAGCTCCTCGATGAAGCGCGATTTCGGGTAGGCGTACGTGTTGCCGAAGAGCGCGCGCCGAGCGGCATAGGTGAGGAACAGACGATCGATGGCGCGCGTGATGCCGACATAGGCCAGACGCCGTTCTTCTTCGAGCTCCGTCGTTTCTGTAAGCGCCCGGCTGTGCGGGAAGACGCCTTCCTCCAGACCCGTGAGGAAAACGCTGGAAAACTCTAGGCCCTTCGCGCTGTGCAGCGTCATCAGCGTCACGTAGGAGGAATCTTCCTCGAGGGCGTCCAGATCGCTCACGAGCGCGATGTTCGCGAGGAAACCAGCCAATGACGGCTCTTCGTCGGTGGCTTCGTAGTCGCGCGCTACACCAACCAACTCCTGAAGGTTTTCCAAACGCGCGCGGGCGTCGTGCGTGTCCTCGCTTTGAAGCTCGCGAACGTACCCCGAATCTTCCATGACCGCGACCAGAAGGTCGGCAATCCTCATGCTTTCTGCGCGTGCGCGCAAGTCGCCGATGAGCTCGGCGAAACGTTCGAGCTCCTTGAGCTTCTTGGGAACGGCCGAGCGCAACAACTCGCCGTTGAAGATCGCCGCGCCGACGGAAACGCGCGACGTATTCGCCGCTTGCACGAGCGCCGCGAGCGTCTGCTGCCCGATGCCGCGCCGCGGTACGTTGACGATTCGCTTGAACGCCAACGCGTCCGACGAGTTCATGATATAACGCAGGTACGCAACGACGTCCTTGATCTCGCTGCGCGCGTAGAAACCGACGCCGCCGATGACGCGATAGGGAATCCCCTCGGCGAGCAGCGCCTCTTCGAAAACGCGCGACTGCGCGTTGGTGCGATAGAGAACGACAAAGTCGCGGTAGGCCGCGCCCTCGCGCACGAGGTTCTTGACCTTTTCGACGACGTAGCGAGCCTCGTCGCGCTCGGTAGCCGCCGGATAAACCGTAATCGGGTCGCCCTCACCGCGCGAGGTAAAAAGCTTCTTCGCGGCTCGGGAGCGGTTGTTGGCGACCAGTGTGTTGGCAGCGTCGAGAATGCGCCCGGAACTCCGATAGTTCTCCTCGAGCTTGAAGACGGCCGCGCCCGGGAAATCCTCTTCAAAGCGCAAGATCATCCGGTAGTCGCTACCGCGCCACGAATAGATCGACTGATCGTCGTCTCCCACCACCGTGATGTTGCCGTAGTGGGCGGCCAAGAGCGCGACCAAACGGTATTGGGCGGCATTGACGTCCTGATACTCGTCCACCAGGACGTATTCGAACTTGCGCTGGTACTTCTCGCGCACGGTCTTGTCGCGCTCGAGAAGGTCGATCGTCCGTACGATTAGATCGTCGAAATCCAACGAGTTGGATTCGTTGAGCCGGCGCTGGTACTCCGTGTAGACGTTGGCAAGACGCTCGCCGAGAAACGAAGTTTGCTTCTGCGAATACTCGCTCGGCCAGACGAGCGCGTTCTTCGCCTTGTCGATTTCAGCAAGGCAGGCGCCCGGCGTGAGCGTACGCTCGTCGTAGTCGAGGTCGTCGAGAATCTCTCGAATGAGCTGACGCTGATCGGCGTCGTCGATGACCGCAAACGTCGGCGCGATGCCGATCCGAGATCCATCGCGACGCAAGATACGCACGCACATGGCGTGAAACGTGCCAACCCATAGGTCGCGCGCCACGGCGCCGACCATGTTTTGCAAGCGCGACTTCATCTCGCCCGCCGCCTTGTTCGTAAAGGTCACGGCGAGAATGCGATCCGGAGCGATGCGCATCTCGCCAAGAAGGTAGGCGATGCGGTGCGTCAGGACGCGAGTTTTTCCACTGCCGGCCCCAGCGAATATCAAAACGGGACCATCGGTCTGCCGGACGGCGGCAGACTGCACGTCGTTGAGGATTTCCGTTTCCAGGAGCATTTATCGCGGTTCGCCGCTAGCGTCGTTAACGCCTTGTTTATGTGGAAACTGCTACGTTTGCAGTAGGATCAACGCACCGCGCGAAGCACTTGCTCCCGTCGGAGGGCGAGCGCATAAGCCGCCGCAAGCAATGCCAGGGTGGATTCGGCACCCATGTTGGTATTGACGGCTTCTTCTTCCAGACCATCGCAGCATCCACCGCCCTGCGCCATCACGATGCCCCGCGAGTTCTTCCCGTAGTACCATTCCATCGCGAGTTCGGCGGAGGCAAAGTGGCCCACATCGCCGGTCAGATCGAAGGCCACAAGCTCGGCTTTGACCATCGCGCAAGCTTCCAGGGGTTGCTGCGCGTACCGGGCACGGTGTCCCCCATGGTGATACCAGCCTTGGTTCCCGATTGGAACGTGGACGCCGTTTTCCGTGGTGACTTTTTCGTAGAACGCCAGAGTCCGTAGGCCGATCTCGTGAAAGCGCGGCTCCGAGAGCGCCCGGCCGGCGCGGATCATCGCTTCGCAAAGGCGGGCGTTATCGTAAAACATCGCATTTTCGAACCAAAGCCAGTCGTCGGAGGCCGTCGCTTCGTAGGCCTTGCGCAGTTCATCGGCGAGCGATCGCAACGCATCGGCGTATTTCGAATCCTTCACGGCCGTATAAGCGTGTGCTAGACCGATGGCCGCATACGCTCGAGACCGGATGTGCCCCAGCGACCCCACCGTGGACAGCGCACGATCGAGACGCGCGGTGCAAGCGCGGCGCCATGGCGGCGACGGCGCGTTTGCGAGGCCGTAGCCGAGAGCCCAAATCGCGCGCCCGCAGCTATCGGGCGTGCCCACTTCGTCGCTCCAGCGGCGATCGTAATCCATGAAGTTATGAAACCGGCCGTCCTCCATTTGCGCGTGCGCGAGGAAGGAAAGGTAGATCGAGGCCAGTCTCTGACTGAGCCGATCGCTCGGGTTGAGACGCAGATAGGTAAGAGCGACGATGAATGCCCGTGATACGTCGTCGGTGCAGTATCCGGTCTTGCGATTGGGTACCGTCTCGAGCGCATGCTGAATAATTCCGACGTCGTCCGTGAGTATCGCGAGATGGTCCAACGGCGGTAGCGCTCGCGCGGGTCGCGTCTTATGCAGAGTTCACAAGCTCCATCGGTCCGCGCGGGCAGAGTTCGCTGAAGAGACGGCCGTATTGCATCGCCACATTCGGCCAGGTCATCTGCCGGCCGAAGCGGTAGGCGCGCCGTTCCGTCGCCCGGCGTAGGGCCGGATCGTCGAGCAGCATATTTAGCCGGCTTGCGATCGAGGACGCGTCGCGGAAATCGCAGAGAAAGCCGCGATTATGCGCCAAGAGCTCTTGCGCGTAGAGGTAGGGAGTCGAGACGATGGCCTTGCCGCATCCTACGGCATAGGCGAGCGTTCCGCTAACAATCTGCGCGGGATTGAGGTAGGGCGTTAGATAGATATCCGTGGCGGCGAGGTAGCTCACGACTTCGTCGAAGTCGAGATACTTGTCGATGAGCTGCACGTTGTAGTGAAGGCCGTACTGACGTACCATCGCAATTAAGGATTCGCGGTACGATTCGCCTTCCTGGCGGCGCACGACCGGATGCGTTTCGCCGAGGATGAGATAGAGCGTTTCGGGATGGCGTTTGACGACGTCGCGCATCGCTTCAATGGCGTACTCGAGGCCCTTACCACGGCTGATCAATCCAAAGGTGGAGATCACCGTTCGTTGCCCGATGCCGAACGAGGCTTTGGCCGCGGCCGTATCTTGAAACGGCACGTCCGGCACGCCGTGATGAATCACCTGAAGCACGTCGGGATCGACGCCGTAGACGCCCTCGAGGAGCCCGCGTCCGGTCTCCGAGAGCGCGACGACTTTCGAAGCCTCTTCGCAGAGCGCTTTGGTCACGCGCAAGTACGTTTCGTCGGGCTCGGGCAGCACGGTGTGCATCGTCAAAACGGCAGGCTTATCGAGCACGCTCATGAAGTCGGCGAGCCACTCGCCGCGTTCACCGCCGAAGAGCCCGTATTCGTGCTGAATGTTGATGAGGTCCGCGGGATAGATGCTGACCAACTCGGCCGCCGATGCGTAACTCTCGCGGCTTTGCTCCCTAATCCGAGCGACTACCTCGGGGCCGTACCGCCGCATGTCCGCGCCAGGTTCGTCAATGGCAATAATCGGGCTCGCGAACCCAAAGGCCCGGTCGTACGCGTCGACCACGTCTTTGGTGAAGGTCGCGATGCCGCATTCACGGGGCGGATACGAGCCCAAGAATAAGGCCTGAGGGGGAAGCATGTGTGCGGTCTCCTCCATCGATGGACCCTAGTTTACCCCCGGACGGATGCAGCATAAACCGAACTGCCGCTCGGTCGCCAGGATTAGGGGGGGGAGCCCAGTCGAGTCCCTGGCTCGACCGTCGCTCCCGGTTCGACGCTCACGTCGTGCCCGATGACGCTGCCAGCTCCGACCCGGGCCTTCGCCCCGATGGTTACCCGGCTGGCGAGTATGGCATGCTCGATGACGGCGCCCGAGCCCACGCTGACGCGATCCCACAAGACGGATTCTCGAATCACGGCGTCGGCGCCGATGCTGCAGCTTTGGCCGAGCACGACGTTAGGACCAACCCTAGCGCTTGCATCTACGACGACGTCGCCGGCGGCGTGAACCGGCGGGACGACACCGGGATGCCCCTGCAGCACATCCTTACCTTCGCCGCTGATTCCCAGCTCGACGAGCAGCGGCATCGCTCCGCTTAAGACGTCGCGATGGGCTGCCAGATACTGCTCCGGCCTTCCGAGATCGAGCCAATAGTCGTCGGTCGTATAGGCGTAGAGAGCCTTACCGACAGCGATCACTTGCGGAAACGTCTCGTGCTCGATCGAGACCTTGCGACCGGCGGGAATGTAATTGAGGATCTCTGGTTCCAGAAGATAGGTTCCCGCGTTGATCTCGTTGGTCGGCTCCTGTCCTTTGGGCGGCTTCTCAATGAAGGCGCTGACTTTCCCAGTGTCATCGTGCACGACGCAGCCGAACGGCGACGGATCGTCGACGTGGATCAAATGCAGCGTTCCAATGCCGCCTTTGCGCTGATGATACTCCCGCATCGCAGGCAGATCGAGGCTGGTGAGGATGTCGCCGTTGAGCACGAAAAACGGGCCCGTGATATGCTCCTCGACGTTCTTGAGTGCGCCGGCCGTTCCGAGCGGCGTCTCCTCGATCGCATAGGTCACCTTCATCCCGAGTCGCGAGCCGTCGCCGAAGTAGTCCACGATCGCTTGCGGCATGTAGCCCGCCGCAAGAATCACGTCGCGAATGTCGGCGGCGTACAAGCGCTCCATCGTTCGAGCCAAGAACGGCACGTTGACGATCGGCACCATCGGCTTCGGCGTGCCATACGTCAGCGGCCGAAGCCGGGTTCCCTCGCCACCAACCAGGACGATTGCTTGCATCACGAGGCCTATTCTCGTTCCCTTGAGCGGCTACTTGCCGGAAACACTTCTTTAATGCCATACGGTTGGCACCCCGCGTTTCTAGCATGGTGGTATGCGAAGAAAGCTACACGATTGGAAGGCCGTGCAGGCGTATCACGACCAAGGGCACGCCTTTGTCGAATGCACGCGCCGCTTTGGATTTAGTCACACGGCTTGGATAAAGGCAATACAGCGCGGCAAGCTGCAGGTGGCGCCGTCGCTGTTCCCAGATCGGCGACGGAAGTTTGATTGGGCCCAAATTCAAGATTACTACGATCAGGGTCACACCTATCGACAGTTTAGGAAGCGGTTTAACTTTTGCGCTGCGTCTTGGACGAACGCCGTGCGCCGAGGCGAGCTCCGCCCGCGGCAGTTTGGCATGCCGATCCCCGAGCTGCTCTCCAGCCCAAAGCGAAACCGCAAGCACCTTAAGTCGAGGCTCGTAAGAGCTGGCTTACTAAAGAACAACTGCCCCTAAAGGATTGGCAGGGGCGGCCTCTCAGTATGCACCTGGACCACATAAATGGTGTACCGAACGACAACCGGCTCGAGAACCTTCGGATGCTCTGCCCAAACTGCCACAGCCAAACGCCGTCNNTCGCCCTTTCACGGCGGTAACGCGGGTTCGAATCCCGCTGGGGCTACCAAAAACTCCTTACTGGGTAAGGTTTTTTCGTGTTGTTTAAGCCGTTTAGGGCCGTCGTGTCACATTTGTGTCACATTGACCCCTAACTTACCAGTCGGTCGAAGGCGGTCGCCGCGGCTACGTCTCGGTCGCTGTAAACGTCGAGATACCGTTCGGCGGTGATCGCGATGTTCGAGTGCCCGAGTCGCTTGCTGACGACCTCCAGTGGCACGCCTGCCTTCGCCAGCAGACTCGCATGAGTATCCCGCAACCCGTGGAGAGTGATGGACGCCACGCCGCTGCGAGCAATACAGTCGCGAACCGCCCTGCCGAAGTTCCAGGGATCTATCGGAGAGCCGTCCGCATGGGCGAATACAAGGTCAGTATCCTCATACGCGCCCCCGAGGAACAGCTTCTCCTTCGCCTGCGATGCCTTGTGTGATCGTAAGACCACGCACAGTGCCTCACTCATGGCGAGCGTTCGAACGCGATCGTTCTTCGGCGCCTTGAAGGCCATGCGTTCCGTAAGCGATCGCGCGATCGTGACCGTTTTGCCTTCGAGGTCCACGTCCGACCAAAGAACCGCCAGTATCTCCCCGCGCCGGCAGCCAGTGTATGACGCGAAGAATACCGCTGGGTAGAACCAAGGCTGCGAGGACAGGTAGCCCCGCTTCTTGGAGCGGCTCGATGGGTTCTTGGCCTCCGCGAGCAACTTCAATAGTTCCGTCTCGCTGAGCGCCTTCGGCTTTGGCTTGACGGCCTTCGGTAGGTCGTTTCCGCTGACAAGTGATGCAACATTCCGCGAGACGTACTCCATGCGTACAGCGTAGCCGAGCGCGTTTCGAAGGGTCTCGTGGGCGTGCCGTATCGTCCGAGCGGAGATTGGCCGCTCGCGGCTTCCTTTTTCCTTCCACGAAAGGTACTGCTTCACAAGATGACTCTGCTTTAGCTCCTTGACTTTGAGATTGCCGAACGCCGGGATCAGGTGGCAGTCGAATATGTTCTGGTAACGCGCGAGTGTCGTTGATTCAAGTCCCGCGGACTTCTTCTGAGCCATGAACTTCTCGAACAGTGCCGAGAGAGTCATGTCGTCATCCTTGACGTATTTGCCGGTCGCGACTTCTTCGATTCGCTTGGCCCGAGCCGCTGCGGCCTGTTTCTTCGTCACGCCCACAAGAGTTTCGCGCTTTTGATGACGCGGACGGCCACCGCTCGGCGGCACGTCGTACACTATGCGATACTTCTTGTCTGCGAGACGCTTTATACCGTGTATGTAACCCAATGGACCCTCCTGGGGTCCTGGCACGGCTCTCATTCTACAGCGCCTCCGAGGAACTCCCGCAAGGCGGCTTTGGTCACGATGAACGTCTGCCCGAGTCGGACGTTACGGATAGCCTGCGACTTCAACGCCGCATAGATGGAGTCGCGCCCGATGGGGAGATACTTTATTAGATCCTGTGGGGTGAGAACGTCCGGCAGCTCTGCAAAATGCAAAGCGCTCGTAACGACATTAGCCATTAAGATTTCTAGCCTTTTCTGGGTTAGATTGGTTTCGGGTGGCAGCACTAGCCGCCGGAGCACTCAGGCCGGTATACTATTTATATGCCGGAGCGTTTAGAGCTGGATAGAATCGGAAGAATGGGTCGAGCCATAGAGGTAGATCAGTTTCCTGACTCCTGCCCCCACTGTCACTACGCCGGGAAGCAGATCTTTATGGAAAGTGAGCGGGTCGTTACAACTCGGCGGTATCCCCGCTTAAAGGTCGTGTATCTGGCGACGAGATGCCCTCGGGAGGAGTGCGGGAAGCCCGCGTTCGCGATTTATGAAGAGCCCGCCGACCACATGCGTCACTTGTCGGGAGATACATATAGACTCAGGAGCCAAACGCCTTGGACGCCCGCTAGACACCGCCGAGACGCCGCGGTCGCCGCAATCTCCACGGACTTCTATGAGATACTGGACCAGGCTGCGGCGGCCGAGNNCATTCAGGCCGAGATCGACAAGCTCTTAGAACGTCCTTTAGGCGGCAAGAATGGTATTATCGCGCTAATCGAAGACGAAAGGCTGCAAAAGGTTGCTGAACGAGCGGTCTGGCTTGGAAACGACGAGGTTCATTATACAAAAAAGTGGGACGATAAGGATATCGAAGACTTGAAACTTGTCCTGGACCTCGTCGTAAGCATTATCCAGAACAACGCAAGGTACACGGCGCTCCTTGAAGATATGCCTTGACAGCTAGGGCCGAGAGCGCTACCCGTCCTCGCACTGTCTCCCTGTACCGGGTTGCGGAACGATATCAGTCGCGAACCGCGGCGCTACCGGAACGGAGCTTCGCGCCCAGGTCCCTTCCGGCGCCGAGCTACTCGAGTTTCTTGAACAGCCTC
>PMUK01000216.1 GCA_003166915.1 Candidatus Cybelea palsarum | reverse complement strand
ACGCCCTCCGCCGTCGGGTTCGATCAAGTCGCCTTTAGCATCGGATGCGATATCGTTGACGGACGAGACGCCGCTGATGGTGCAGACGGCAGCTCCTTTGCCGCTGCGGCGAAACCCGTAGACGGTGTTGCCGTAGAACTCGCCCACGTAGAGGCCGGCCTTGGTGGCGGCGAGGAAGCCGCGTTCGAAGGGCTGCGCCGGCGCGACGCGGCGAGCCTGGACCGACGGTGCAACTCCCGTTGTTGCGACGTCGCAACCAGCAAGCATCACGGCCGCAACACCCAGTGGCAGCAGGGCCCGTGCCCGCGTCACGAGGTGAGGGCGGCCGACACGACGGGCGGCGTCTTCATTTCGGGCTCGCTCATACGGTAACGCTGCTACTTATTTGGTTCGCTGATCGCGGTGCCGATCAGAACCCCGAACCCGCTGATAATCTTCGTCTGCTCGCCCCCTGCGGGATAGGGCCAGTACATCACCTGACCGCTCGTGGCGTTGGGACCCACCACGGTGTTGCCTTCGATGAAGAATTGGACGACGTCGCTCGAACCATGCGTCTGCGTTTCACCGACCTTCGTCCCGACGCTTCCCGAAACGGTAAACTGGTAAATCACTGGGGCCTCTTGATCGGCAATCGCAACGTACTCGCCGTCCCATTGAACGCCGCCCGGCCCCCCGATCGTTTGGCTAAGGGTGACGTTTTGCAGGCTCTTTCCACCCCTGGGCAGCTCTGCAAATGCGAACGCAAAGCTTGCCGGCTTCGTGCCGTCGACGAACAAGTTGCCCTTGGCATCGTAGCCGCAGAAATAGTCGGCGATCATTTGCGGGTCGGTATAGTTCTTCGGCGTGCCGCGAGCACGCCGGTAGACCGAAAGGCTGCCATTGCTGTAGGTGTCGTCAAAAATGTTCGTTGCCGCCAGATCGCCGTTGACCGGGCTGATCGCACATCCAATTGGGTGTTCGTTCGGGTCGGCGATCGTCGCCACGGGAGTAGTTCCCCCGTGCGCGTATTTCAGAATTTGCGCTGCTCCCGAATTCGTAATGAAGACGTGGCCAACCTTATCGACGCACATGCCCTGCGGCGTTTGAAACCCCGTCAGCGTTCCGACCAGCTTGCCCCGCGGATAGGAGAACACCTTAACGACGTCCGCGGCCGAATCGGAGGCATAGAGCAGTGCGCCTTTCTTCGCGTCAGGATCCATCCACGATGCGCCCGCGGCGAGCGAACGCGCCGCGGGCGATGCGACGGGCGGGGACTGCAGCGAATTCCCGGCGCAGCCAGTCAGCAGAGCGGCGGCCGCGAGCGCGCCGGTGCTGCGAGCGATCGAGTTTAAATGCTTCATAGGCGCGAAAAGCGTAATCGCGTGGTCCGCGCGTGTCAAGGCGGGCGTGAGAATACGGCGCGCAGAGTGAGAAAACGGAACGGTTATACCGCGAGCTCGATCCCGATCTCACGGGCGCGCTCGGCGTAGTGCCGTTCGCCGGTGATGGCGGCGGCGACGCGATAGGTGTTACCGAGGGACAAGAGGCTTCCGTTTCGGTACACGGTGTCGATCGACGCTCGGATCTGTTCGTGCGCGAGCAACTTCCGGCCGATGGCATTGGCGCTCGAGGCGATCACGCGCTGGAGGCCGCCGCAGAGCCGCGTGAAGCCGGCGGCGCGTGCGATCCGCTCCGCTTCCGTCGCAACGACGATGCTGCGCTCGGGGCGCCCGATTTTTGTCAGATAGATCGCCTCGAACACTTTACAGTAGAGCCAACAGTAGCTGCCCCGTGCGAAGGCGTCGCCCAGGTTCGCAAGCATTGCTCCGGCAAGGCGCCAACGCGCACTACCGAGCAACGCATCTACGATTTCCAATCGCGCCATCGCATCCAGGCGCCGGCTGCCAAAATCCGCCGCCAAGCGCAGTGCGCGCTGCAAATACGGCATAGCCGTGTTGGCGTCGCCCAAAACGATGTGGACGGACATGAGATTCAGTAACGAGCAGACGATGTTCTCGACCGAGCCACTGCAGCGCGCAAGCTCCAAGGCCGTATTAAAGTTGTTGAGCCGGCCGGCCACCTTCGGGCGCTCTCGCACGCCGGGCGCTACCCATTGCAGCCGCGACATCGTACGCGCGACGTAACTCTTCTGCGGAAAGGAGTCCGGCAGTAAGACCGCTCGGTCGGCGGCGAGCGCCGCAAGCGTTTTGGCTCGCTCGAAGTCTCCTAGCGCTTCGTGCTGCACGGCGCCTTCCGTAAAAACCTCGACCAGGACCGCCTGCGACACCGCGTCGCCGCACGACTCTTCCATCACCGCGCGCCGGAGCGTGTCTTCTAAGATCCGTAAGCCTTTACCGGACTCGGGCTCGTCGAAGTCAACCCGTGCGGTCCAAAGCTTGATTTGACACTCTGCGACGAGCGCGTCGCCGGCCGGCATTTCTTCGCGCCGCGAATTCAGCACCACGCTGGCTTGGGCGAGCCACGACCGCGATCGCATGAGGGTGCCGCACTCCCGCTCAACGGAGGCCATGAGGCACAGGGCGCGGATTCGCGCCAATGCCGAGGGCGCATGAGCCGCGACGTCCGCGCAGATCCGCTGCGCGCCGAAAAACTCTCCCACGCCGGCGCGTTTCTCGGCGACCTCGAGGCGCGCCGAGGCAAGGTCCGTGGAGTCGTGAGCCAGACGCGGCGAACGCGGCGAGCTGCGCGACATGACGCGAGCGATCCGAAGGCACAACTGTTGTTTCGCGCGGTAATACTGTTGGACCGAGAGGCCCAGCGCGTTAGCCGCGGCGCGATACGACGCGCCGCGCGTGCATAGCTGTTCGAGGAGACGAGCGTTGCGCGCAACCCGGCGATGCAGGCGGGCGTTCCGGTCCTCGCGTTCACAGTGCTCGGCAGCTTGTCGAACGGCGCGGCGAACGGCGACCACGGCCTCCAGGTCTGTACCCTGCTCGAAATAGTGGGACACGATCGGATTGCGCCGCAGCTCGGGCGGCTCGTCGAGATGGCGAAACAAGTGCCGGGCAGCTACCTCGATCGATTCAGACGGATTCGCCCGCGGCATGATGCACCGTCATTTTCCGGCGCGCCCGCGCGTTCATCTTTCCCGCTCGAATTCGCTGGGCAGAAACCTCGGTGCACAGCTTCGACGCCGCCGGCAATCTATGCGGCACCACTCAAAGCGGTGACAACTCGTGATTCAACCTGACGGTGTAGTCGGTAGTCGAGACGAGGTCCCACGTCTCGGCCAACGACTGGATTCGGATCGAAGCCGTCTTTCCCGGTTCCCCGGTAAAGATTCCACTTTTGCTTTGCGGGGTCGTACAGGCGCATCGACACGTCTTGAATTCGCTGCGACCGACACTGAATTCCGCCGTCTTCAAGATTTGCGCCCCCGCCCCAGAACGCCCGCACGTCCGAGGTTCCGTCACAATCTATCCAATCGTGACTGTCGGCCGGTGAATGGACTCATAGCCGCATTCTACGAGAGGATTGGACCTGCGTCTTGGGCCAATGCCTGGCTATATGCAGGAGCCAATCAATCTGGAACCTCTCTTCCCCGACCGTGCGTCGGGGGAGCCGTTGGGCGGCCAGTTTTTGCGCCGCCTGCGCGACGCCATTAGGAGTGGATTCTTTCTGCCTGGCTCCCGCCTCTTGCCGAGCAGGGAGCTTGCTAAGCGTCTTAGCGTGGCGCGCAACACCGTGACGTCGGCCTTTGAGCAACTTATTGCCGAAGGCTATCTTGAGGCACGGCTCGGCAGCGGCACATATGTCACGGCGACGCTGCAAAATACTCAGCAACGTCAGGTAGCTTCGCGCCAACCGCTTCCCGCGACGGCGGGTAGGCTCGCACCGGTCCAAGACGCGCTCGACATCGTGGGCGCGTCTTTCGGCGCACTGCGCGTTGGAGCGCCCGATCTCTCGGCGTTCCCGATCGCCAGGTGGCAGCGTCTGCACCGCGAGCATCTCGCGCAAACCCGCGCGCACCTCGAGTACGGCGAACCGTCGGGTCTGCTTGCGTTGCGCGAAGCGATCTCGCGGCATATCGCACAGTTTCGAGGCGTCGTTGCCACGCCCGATCAAGTTATCGTCGTCGAAGGAGCGCAGGCTGCATTACACCTGGCTGCTTTCGTGGTCGCGCAACGCCGCCAACGGGTGGCGATAGAGGACCCGTGTTACCAGAACGCACGCGCGATCTTTTCCGCGCACGGTCTCGCGTTGCAGGGCCTAGCCGTTGACCACGACGGGATGCGCACGAGCGATTTGCCGGATGACGCTGCGCTGGCCTACGTGACGCCGTCGCACCAGTTCCCCCTTGGCGGGGGTATGACGCTCGCGCGACGCGTCCAACTGCTGAAGTGGGCATGTCGCACCGGCGCCTACGTAGTGGAAGATGACTACGACAGCGAGTTCGACTCGCATCCGCTTCCGGCGCTGCAAAGCCTCGACTCCAGCGAACGTGTGATCTACATCGGAACTTTCAGCAAGACGCTCGCTCCCGGCTTGCGTCTGGGCTACGTGGTGGCGCCCCCACATCTCGCGGAAACGTTTCGCTTTACACGCACAATAACGAGCCTCGGTGCATCAACGCACCTTCAGGCGACCGTCGCTGACTTCATCGCACAGGGGCATTTTAGCCGGCACGTGCGACGAATGGCCGGCATCTACGAACGCCGGCGACGCATCGTGCTCGATGTCTTCGCCAGGGAGCTTCCCGGGGGATTCCGCGTTGGCCCCGCGCAAACCGGCTTGCACGTGGCCGTCATGGGCCCGGTCGATTTCGACGATGTGCGCGTGGCGAACTCGCTCACAGACGGATTGCGAGTATTGCCGATTTCGACGCAATGTGTGCAGCGCACGGATTGTAAAGGACTCGTCCTTGGGTTCAGTGCCGGAACGGATGATAAAGTTGCAAGCGCCGCCCGCACACTCGCCGCGGCGATTCGCGCTTCCGAGCGCGCGTTTCAGGGTAAAGGCGGTAGGTGAAGTTAGACGGGAGGATGCCATGAAGATCGCCGTCCTGCATGATGAAAGTGCGTACGCAGCATCAGAGTTCGAGCATCTGACCGCCCGTTTGTCCAATCACGAGCTCGTAACGTGGCATCCGGGCGAACCGCCGCCGGCAAGCGATTTTCAAATTCTCTTGAGTGCTGGGCGCGTCGATCGCAAGCTGCTGGAAAACCAACCGCAGCTGGAACTCGTGCAGACGACGAGTGCCGGCTACGAAGGCGTCGATGTCGAGACCGCAAGCACCCTCGGAATTTGGGTTTCGTTCGCGCCGTCGGGCGAAACGGGCAATGCGATCTCCGTTGCCGAGTGGGCCGTCCTCCTGTTAATGGCGTCGTCGCGCGATCTCGGCCTAGCACTCCAATCCGAACGCGATCGTGGCATCAAACTAAAACGGCCCGCGCAAGCGCCGTTCGGCAAAGACGTCTGCATCGTCGGATTCGGCGGTATTGGTCGCGAGCTCGTCGGGCGGCTGCGCCCCTTCGGCGTGCACTTCACCATCGTCGACGATCATCCCGAGCGCGCGCCAAGCGATGCCGACGCCTACGCGGCCGCCGGTCTCAAGCTCGCAGTGGCCGGTGCCGACTACGTCGTACTCTGTATACCGGCCACGCCCGCGAACGAGAACCTCATCGACGCGACCGTACTTGCTTCGATGAAGCCCGGTGCGATCTTCGTCAACGTCGCGCGAGGGACGCTGGTCGACGAACCTGCGTTGAATGCCGCCCTCCAGAGCGGCCGCATCCGCGCCGTCGGCCTCGACGTACTGCGCAACGAGCCGGCGTCGATCTCCGATCCGCTCGTGGACGCACCGCACAGCTTCGTCACGCCGCATATGGCGGGCGCAAGCGACGTATCGATTGAAGGCACCGCAGGATACCTCGGCACGGTCATCGATGCGTTTGCGAAGGGCCTGCGTTGGAACTCATTGCTTAACGATCCGCCGAAGCCACGCCGCTCGCTGCACCATTCCGCCGCCACCTCACAACCTGTGTGACGACTGCGTCCACGAAACGCAACCCACCTAACGAGCATCCGCCGCGCTATGGCGCGGATCGTCGGAGACGCTCGCGTATTCGAGGCCGAGCGGTCCGATCGCGGTAACTTGTGTGACGTACTCGCCTGACTTAGCCCCGTGGAAATGCCAGGTATCCCCCGGAAGCACAAGCACGGTACCGGGTGGATACCCGGTCCCGGCGTCGCCGTCGAATTTATCGCCGAACCCGATATAAAAGACGCCGGATATGACCGTGTAGATTCGATCTTCAGGATGCTTGTGCGGCATCAGCTCCGCAACGTCAAGAGTCTATCCAAAAGCCCCATCCCAATCGCCTTCGGGCTGGCGCATCTCGATGCATATCCAACCTGAAATCGATCTGATACAGGCTTCTCCTCGGCAGATGCCAAAGCTGAACCGTAATGTCCGCATACGTTATAGTGAATGTTAACACGCGCGATCCACAGAGGTATGAAACGTATAAGAAGATCGCGCAGGAGACTGTCACCAGGTTCGGAGGTCGGTATCTCGTGCGTGGCGGCGAGATGGCAGTAGTCGAAGGAACCTGGAAACCAACCAGGATAGTCGTGCTCGAGTTTGAGTCGTTTGAACGAGCTCAGGAGTGGTGGCGTTCCGAGGACTATGCCCCGGCTAAGCAGCTTCGCCAAAGCATTAGTGACAGCGATTTGCTTATTGCCGACGGCTTTCGTTCTCTGCGGGAAGACGGAAGCCGCGCCCTGTATTCTGGCGGTGTGAGCATTAGAGAGTTCCAACAGGGCGAGACATTCCGGCTACCGATCTCTTTCGAGGCATCGCTGTTTCCGCTGGACCAGTTGTACGCCGAGTTGACCGGTCCAGATGATCGCGAGGGCCCTATCGTGCTAAAAAGCACGAGCTCGATCGACTCGATGGAGCCTAACGGTTACATAATCGATGGTCCCACTGACCCGAACACCCCATGCGGATTCTACGAAATCACAAAACTAGAACGCGGGGATCGCGCTCGAAGTGTAGTGCAGGCAATTGAGCTTCCCGCCGGCTCGCATGGCATCCTGATAGTACCCTCGAGACCTCACGAATTACCGCCGGTACCGAAGGTCAAAAGTGTCGGCTAGCACAGGCATTTTCGCCGCGTAATCGGGGGATGACAAGCTTTGACGCGCCCACTCGCGAGCTAAGATCGTAGAAAGCGGCGAGCCCGTGGGCAAGTCATGAGCGTATATCGCGACGAGTTGTTAGACGCTATGCGAAATGGACTAGCGGCATACGAGGCGATGGAGCGGTGGGTGAGCCGCCCGCCGGAGACACACGACGACTTGCCCGGCGCGGTATTGGAAGGCTACGCCCGGGACCTGCGCGAGAGCCGCGAACGGCTGCTAAAAATGCTGGCCGGCCACGGCAATCGCGACGACATTGTGGAGGCGCTTGCCGAGAGCGAACGATTTCACCGCAGCCTAGGACTATCGATTCGAGATAAGCCGGAACCAATTGAACAGGAATGAAGTAGGTGGCGGAAAGCATCTAGCATCCGCGGTTCGCTTCCTTGCCGTCGTAAATCATAAGGTCCCAGGTGATGAACGAGTCGCCCTGTTTTTCCATCAGCGTGCCTAGGTTGTTGAACACACCACCATACTTCCCTCGGGCAGCAACGGAATAGCAGGGACCGACCTTCTTAGTGCCTCCCTTAAATCCAATGACACCGTAACCGGTGTAGGTTTTTCCGGGAATCATTCTCGCTCCGCTTATACCGCCAGGCGGCGCAGTCTTTCCAAATGTGAACTGCGCGCCCGGTAACCATTCCAGGTTGAATATGGGTCTGTGATTCCCAAGCACCATGCCTAGCTGCGGCACAGTAACGATGAGCTTAACGGGTTCCGGCGCGGGATGGACGCCTGGAAATCCTAAATCGCCACCGAAGCCGCGAAACGACGGCACACATAGGCCTGCGCCTTCCCTTGGAATTTGTTCTGTCACTTCCGCGTGGTGGGCAATGACAACCTGACCTTTGCACTTTGGAGGCCGAGTCTTGGTGGCCGCCTCGCTGGAGGTTAGCGGCGATGTGTCGGTGGAGACAACCCGAAGGGATTGGTTACTTTCGCACCCCTGCAGTAATACAGCCAGGGCGAAAATATTTAATAAAACGCGACAACTCATGCTCCAACCTCCTTAAGGAAAAATTACGCTCATCTTTGGTCCGGGAGAATGACACGCCAAGCCTTGGACGTGCGCGTTCGGGGGTCGCTGTAATGCCGGGTACGGTCGGTATCGTTAGCTGATCCTGTAGAAGGAGCGACGGACGCGACGATACGGAGTATGAGGAGCCGAGAACCTAAGTGGTTGTCGTCCTCGGCTCCCCGCACTTTTTCTTTACCAGGAAATCTCGATCTGACCGTTGCCTTGATGCACTCCCTGCAGGTTTATAACGTTGGTCGCGCTCGGCTCCACGTACGAAGAGCCACCACCGCCGCCTCCGCCGCCNNCCGCCCCACCGCCGTTCGGCTCGCTGCTGCCGCCGGACCCGCCCCTGCCAAGCCTGCCGGGACGGCCGTCAGCCCCTATCCCCGACTCGCTACTACCGGCGCCTCCGCCGTTTCCGCCGACGCTCTGCGTACCGCCCGATCCACCACAACCGAAGCAAGAGGAGGAGTAGCACGGATTACCACCGTCGCCTCCGGTAGTGCCTCCGCCGAGACCGCCGCTGCCGCCGCCNNCCGCCTCCGCCGCCGCCGCCGCCGCCTATCACCATGCGGTGCGACAACCTAACACCGCGACGAACATCCGAGGCGCCGCCCCCGCCCGCACCTTCGCCACCATAGTACTCCGCGCCGCCCCGCGCCCCGCCGTTGTAGCCGCCGCTGCCGCCGCTACCGCCGCTGGCGCCCTTTTCACCGGCGCCGCCGACGAAAATCCCCAACTTTTGTCCGGGCGTCACGGGAATCGTCGCCTTCACGTCTCCACCAGGACCGGCGGTCACTTCGGAGCCCTGGCTGCCACTGGCGCCGCCGCCGCTAGCGCCGTCGGCGTCAATCCTCACCGACGTCACGCCGGCGGGCACCGTGAACGTCTGCCCTGCACCTGTATATAAGAACTTTTCACGGTGCCTAGCCTCGTTGCCGACGTTCGGTACCGAGGGCGTCGAGTCGCCGCCTGCGCGACCGCCGCAGCCCGCTAGAATAGAAACGGCGGCGCAAATGCCCATCGCATACCGACCGCAATTTAGAGCGCTCATTTGCTGTGCCTTCCTGAAGCGGAAACACTTCGATGCCGATCGAATTCGACGCGGCGCAGGGTTCACCCGGCGCCCGCTGCACCGTCATTGTTGCGAGCTCCACGCAGCTCGAGGAGGAGGAACAGAGTGATCACCGGCATTCACGCAATCTTCTACACCAAGCACTCCAAGGCGATGTACGACTTTCTTAAGGACGTGCTCGACCTGCACTACGTCGATGCCGGCAACGGGCGGCTGTTCTTCGCCGCACCGCCGACGGAACTCGCCGTTCATGAGGCGGAACGTGACCCCGGACACGAACTGTGGCTGATCTGCGACGACATCGCCGCGAAGGTACAACAGTTCGAGAAAAAGGGAATCAAAACGACACCGGTCGCCGACCGCGGCTGGGGTTTGGTGACGACGCTCGAGCTCCCCGGCGGCGACAAGCTCGGCCTCTACGAACCAAAGCATCTCTCGCCGCTTGCGTAACTCGTGCTCGGGCCTTTTCGATTTTAGTCAGCTGGGTTTCGTGAACGAGCCGTTTTGTTTGCCCGTTTCTCGTTCAAGTCGCGAGCGTTCGATGACATCGCCTTATTCATAATCGGGGGCGAAGTAGTTGTCGCCCCCGCGGTTGTGCATAAACCATTTGGGCGGATACGGAGCGTGGATCGCCACGAACGGACGCGGCGATTGCGAGAAGTCGAAACAGTTCCCCGCTGGCGAGTTCGCGCGCCTGTCGGCAGCCGCGAGCTGAGGCAGCCCGTAGAGATCTTCGGCGAATCGCAGTACGCTTGCGGTCTCGTAGAGGACGTGCGAAACGTAGTCGTGCTTGGCATACGGCGAGATAACGATGAGTGGTACGCGAAAGCCCAGACTGTCGCGGTCGAGATAGGCGGGCGGGACGGGATCGTAGAGACCGCCCCAGTCATCCCATTGCACGAAGATCGCCGTCGAATCCCAAAACTTGCTTTCGCCGACCGTGTTGACGAGCGCAGAGACCCACGAAGGTCCGTAGTGGCCGTAGCAATTCACGTGATCGGAGTCGTCGCAGACCGGCGTGATCCAGGTAAAGTTCGCGAGCTTTCCGGCGTGCACGTCGGTGATGAACTTCCAGTTCGGCGAGATCACGTACTTCCAATCCGGACCGTCCCGAATGTGCTTAACGGCCATGTAGGCCGACCATTCGGCGCCCTCGCCGCTCGACGCGCTACCGTACGTAGCCGCGTAGAAGCGCCAGGTGAGGCCTGCTTTATCGAGCGAATCGCCGAGAGTCTCATAATCGTAGCAAGGGTGAATTTTCGGGCCGTAAGTGCGACGCGGCAGAATCGTCTCCACCGTATTCTCCTTGCCTCCGCCGCAACCCCAGGTGAAGGCGGGAAGATCGACGCTCCAATCGGCTTGCGCCGCGATGATGTATTGATGCGCGACGAAGCTTTCGTCAAGCTGCGACTGAAACATCATGTCCGCGAGTACCCCTTCGTGGGCCATCTCCCAATACGGTCTGGATTGATGCCGCGGCATATATACGTACTCGGGATTGGGCGGTCCCCCATATGAGCTTTCGTTGTTGAAGCCGTTCATGCGGCACTTCGTGCCGGGGATCTTTCCGGTGCCGTTACAAGCGGCGAACATGTCCGAGGCTGCATGATCGATCGTGTAGGCAATTCCCAACGGATAAGGTCGCAATTCGATCTTCTTGCCTGCCGAGTCATAGCCGTACGTGCGAGTATAGGCGCCAGGATAGTTCATGAAGATGTTGTTGAAGCTGCGATTCTCTTGCACGATGTAAACGATGTGGGTGATCTTGCCCGCTCCGATCTGGTTCAGCGCGCGCAACGCTGCGTCGCTACGCATGTACGGTAACGACGATTGCGAACCGACCGCGCAACCGGCGGTCAGTGCGACGCCGATACAGCAGAGTACGCGGGTGCCAAAATCGAGGCTTTTCATCTATGCTCCTTGCGGTGGAGGCTTCGGAGGATCTCGGCCTGCGCGTTTAACGTGCAAAGCAGACCTTCGGGCATTGCGTAACGCTCGCTGAAGTGGCGTGCATCGGCAGTGTGCCCGCAGGCCGCAGCTAGATCGCCCAGCGTCGCATACGACCTCGCAATCAACCGGTGAGCATCGCCCATGCCTCGCCCCACGCGACGCGCCGTGTATCCACGCAGAGCCGCGCGCGCCTCATCTAATGCCTTCGCGTACTCGCCCAGTTGGAGGAGCGACGACGCAACAAAGGCGTGCCTAGCCGGTACGGCATCATCGGATCATCGTCGCGGATGCGTTGCTTGGCGTCGATAGAAAAGCGGGCTCACGATAAGGCTCTACCAATCCGTATCGGGCGGCTGATACGAGTGTTTCTCGTGCATGAAGTACGACTTGCCTAAACTCGAAATGATTGGCTGGAATTTAATCGGCGACTGACCATAATTGAAGCAGTCGATGATACTCTTCGAGCTCTTGTCCGTCGTGTTTAGCGAGCCGAGCTTCCAGTTTTGCTCGATGTACTTCAGGATGCTGCCGAACTGGTAGGTAGTCGTCGAGATGTAGCCGGGGCGTGCGAAGGGCGAGACAATGAGAGCCGGTACGCGCTCTCCCGGACCCGCATACTTACCTAGCGTGCCTCCCATGTTGTCGTAGAAACCGCCCCAGTCGTCCCAGACGATGATGATTGCCGTCGAGTTCCAGTACGAACTCTCACCGATCGCATTGACCACCGAAGCGATCCACTCGGGGCCGTTGTCGACGAATTTACCGCTAACCTTCGTGTACGGATGATCGGAGTTGGCGCCTTCCGGTATGACCCACGACATGGCGGGCAGCTTGCCATCCTGGACGTCGCTGAGGATGTTCGTCTCAGGCGACGAGATGTTAGTTGTCCATTCGGGGCCATGGCGGACCGGGTAAACGAGGTCGAAGGCGCTCCACAGCTTGCCGTCAATCTGGCTCGACGGCGGTACGTAATACTTCCATGAGATGCTTTTGGCATCGAGCAGGTCGCGCAGCGTCTTGTAGCTGTCCTTAAACTTATTAGAGCACGGAAATGGGCCCGTCTCCACGAATTCATTACTTGCCGTGATCAGGTGCGTGATCGTTCCTGGAGCGGCGTCGCATCCCCACCAGCAGTCGCCGCACGTCGGGTCGTCGACCATCGCCTTTTTCGGTTCGACAATCGTGCCACCCCGGATGAGGTCCTGATGGGCGATGAAGCTGCCGCTGCCTTGCGTCGTGAATAGGTGCTCGGCCAACGCGTACTCAGAGGCGAGGGTCCAGTAGGGCTTGATCTGCGCTGGATTCGTGTACTGGTATGCATCTCTGCATTCTTGTTCACCGTTTCCAACAAACTCGACCTTGTCGAAAGCATCCATCTTTCCACCGTCGTACGCGACGGAGTATCCGGTCTTCCACGTGTGATTCATGTCCACCGAGAGATCGAGGGGCATCTCAGTCAGCGCGATCGAGCCGCCGTCAATCGGTGGGCTGCAACTGGGATCAGACTCAGCCTGTCCGGTGGTCGTACCATCTGCTCCTGGATACGTCGCGAAGAAATCGTTGAAGCTGCGGTTCTCTTGGATCATGAGAACAATGTGTTGGATCGGACTCGGAGAGCCACGGGATGCTGAGTACAAGCTCATTTGTCGCGGTGCTAGTGCGGGGTTGGAGCCCGTCTCGCAGCCCGAGATAAGCGTGGCAGCAACCGCGAGAAAAGCAAACACCGTAACTCGAATGGACATCCAATCGTCTCCGTTATGGCTTCAGCGCGAAATATGATTCGTTAGCCGATTCTGATCAACTGCGCCTACGGCGCGTTCGACGCCTACCCTCAGCTTCCCTCGCACTAACCAGGCTGCAACCAGACCCATTTCGGCCCAGGTTTCGCTTCCATATCCCTCTAGCAAACCGTGTCTACCCTGAATGCCAAACGATGACTATAGTACGCGCTCCAAACAGTTTATTAGGAAGACGCTTCGTGAGGTCGCGCCGATTTTCGGGGAAATGCGCGGAGCGGCGTAGTGCGATCGTTTGATAGCCGTTGATGCGCCGCCTTTGGATAGTCTTTTGGCGTTGAAAGAGCGCAGTTTGCGGTGTAGCTCTGCAGCCAGCAACGGTGCCGCGCTCTTCGGCTTCGGCGTTCAGGTACGCTCTGAAGCACCCCAGCAACCCTCGTGCCGCTCAGCGAAGATCCGAAGTGCCGGATTAAAGCGAAGAGCCAACATCGCCCGCATCTCTAGAGAGCCGCTGCAGCTGCCGTAGCGAGGGAAGCGGATTCGAGCGCGCTTCCAGAGGACTCCTGCCCGCCGCTTTGGAAGAGCGCGTACGTACGTCCCGCATGCGTGACGACTCGGAGGATACAATGGTTCCCAAGCCGCTCTTAATTCTTACGCTGCTCGGCCTCGTCGCGACGGGTTGCTCTTCGAACGGTGGCACAGCCAACGGCGCGGCAGGCAACTCGCAGAGCGCTCTTCCAGCGACGACAACGGGGAACCCCGTGAGCAAATACATCTCTCACGTAGTCGTCATCATTCAAGAGAACCGCAGCTTCGAGAACTTCTTCGCCGGATACCCCGGCGCGAACGCGCCGACGTTCGGTTGCGCCGCGCAGGGCACCAAAAAGCGCACGATGCCCCAGCGCATGCGGCCGTCCAGTTCAGGATCTGGCTGCCCCGTCGGCGATACGGAAGTGCCGCTCAAGCAGATCACCTTCGACGGCCCCGATTTAGCACACAATTGGACGGCATCGATCGCCGATTGGGACAAGGGCAACATGGACGGCTTCTATCAATATGGTTTTAAGTACCCATACGAGGCGTACTCGTACGTCCAACAGTCCCTGGTCGCGCCCTACTGGGAAATTGCAAATCAATACGTGCTCGCCGATGCGATGTTCCCGACGGAGTTTGGCGGCAGCTTTACCGGCCATTTGACTCTGGTCGCAGGCACCGATGATTTAACCCCGTCGAAAGCGGAAGTGGACTTCCCCGACGGGATGTACGATGATTGCGATTCACCGAAGGGCACCAGAAGCTCGTTTATAACGCCGAACAAACAGTCGCCGTACCTGCCGGGCGTTCGGCATCGTTTAGCAGGGCCTTTTCCTTGCTTCCACCAGTGGAGCACGATGGCGGAGGACCTCGATACCAACAAGGTGTCGTGGAAATACTATGCCACCAGACTGCTAGGCGCCGGAATGTGGGAGCCGTTCGAAGCCATGAAGTACGTGCGCAAGGGTCCGGACTGGAATCAGAACATCATCGCCCCGCAAACCAAAATCTTAACCGACCCGAGCAATGGGGAGCTGGCTTCAGTATCGTGGGTGAGTCCCAGCAAACCCGACTCCGATCATCCAGGCGACCACAGCGACTTAGGGCCCTCGTGGGTCGCCTCGGTCGTCAACGCGGTTGGTGAAAGCTCGTATTGGCCCACGACGGCCATCGTCGTGGTGTGGGACGATTGGGGTGGCTGGTACGACAACGCCGCGCCCCCGGAGCCCGATTATCGCGGGCTCGGCATCCGCGTGCCTTGTCTGATCATCTCCCCGTATGCCAGGGAGACTAGTCCGAGCCAGCCTGGCTATGTTTCGCACACCCAGTACGAGTACGGCAGCATCCTGAAGTTTATCGAGGAAGCGTTCAACCTGCCCCCGATCGGGCCGCCGTCCGGCGGCTACACCGACACGCGTGCGACCAGCATCGAGGATGCCTTCGATTTCACGCAGCAACCGCGACCGTTCAGGAAGATTTCGTCGAAGTATCCGTTATCGCATTTCTTGCACGAGCCGCCCTCGAACGAACCGGTCGATACTCAATAAGCCGACGTAAGTTAATAAGAGAAGAAGCCTTCGATCCATCGAAGGCTTCTTTCTCTACCGATCCTGCGTTACGGCTGCTCGAGTTCTTGCAGCGTGTTCGAATTGGCGTCGGTATAGTAAAGCGCCGTATTACTGTCGCTGGTGCCGGTGGCCATAAGCCCGAAGACAGCCGCCGTTTTACTGGTATCCACCACCTTCGTATCGAGCACTTGACCGGTCGGCGTCATCTCGACCAGCGTGTTGCCGTCTTTCGTGTTGGCCACGATAAGATTTCCGTTGGGCAGGAGCGTTTCGGCTACCGGAGACTTCAGCGGAGGGCCGGCCTTAACCAGCGTCGCGCATGTGACCTTCGGGTGCAGGCACGTGAAGCTCTTGCAACCGGGCTGCACGGTAATCTCGTCTTTCTCCAACAGACTGTCGGGGTTCTGGATGGCGACGACCGCGTTGCAAGCGCCATCGGCAACATAAAGTACCTGTGCCTTCTTCTTCGACTGATAAACGAACGCCGATGGCCCCAGCGCGCGCCAGCCGGAGCCCTTGACGCCGAAGCCCTTGACAACTTCGAGCAGCTTCTTCGTGCCGTACTGGCCGATGCTTATGCTGTCGATCGCTCCGGTGTCTGCATTGCCGACGAAAATGTATTCCGAGGCGTAGGAAGACTGCGGCGGCGGCGGCGCGGCGCCATTTCCGAGAGGATCGGTGAGCGGCGAGCCGTAGCTTTTCTTCACAGCGCCGGTCGGGCTGAGTAGGACCATCAGCTTACTGGTTAGTCCAGTTGCATACACTTCATCGTCAGACGCGATCGCGTCGCCGTCACAACCCTCGATCTTGCTGCTCTGTACGAACGTACTGGGAGATGAGCTCGGCGCGTTGGGGAGCAACTCGATCGTCGTACCATTGCCTACCGTGCCGGAAGCGTCATCGAAGTTGCAGACGAGCAGATCGCCCTTCTTCATTTTCCCGCTGCTGCCGGGCGCGATCGAAATTGCGCGCGGACCGGTGTCGCCGTTGGTGGGATCGACCGTGGATCCGATCAGAACGTCCTTGGTAAGCAGTTTGAGAATCGAGGTGGTATCTGCCGGCGATTCAGCCCTATCGGCTTGAGAGGAAACCGCGCTTGGCGAGTTCGCGCCCGGCGCGCTCGACGGCACCGTGCCGCCTGCGTTACAGCCAGACACTGCGAGGACTGCCGCGGCTGCGAGCAACGCCGCACGAGTGTTAATAGGCATTCTAAACCTCATTAGTTCATTCTAGGTTGTTCTTGAAAGCGTCTTCGAATTGCATTTTCGCTACCCTGCAAGAGCGAGCGACCGTTGTCGCCTTTTATGAAAAAGATCGCGCAAAGAAAACAATAGTCATCCGATCCACGATGGAGCGAGCAAGAACGGTGACAGCGCGACACCGTTGATCGCGGCAGCGAACTGCGGGGCGATCTGCCACGGTGCGTGACGCGGTGTTTGGTTTGTGCGCCGCGCTAAACGCGGGCGCGCCGCAAAGACGAACGTGGCGAAAAACAGCAATCACGGAACATAGCGATATTGTTCGTGGCGGCATCACGATCGGCGGCGGCACAATCGTCGATGCAACGAACATTCATGCGCGCAGCCCGAGCAAGAATCATTACGGCGAGCGCGATCCCGAGATACACCAGACGAGGAAGGGCAACCAGGATAGCCGGACCAAGCTCGTTCATTCGATTGTGGCGACCGCTATTCAGCGTCCCCTATTCGTCGTCGACGGCTTCGTCTGAGGGCGGCTCGGCGAGGAACTGTTTGATGGGGTATTTTGCCGGAATCGGCTCGAAGGCGCGCGGCTTTTGCGTGAAGTCGAAGCTGTCCTCGATGCTATTGGCTCGCGTGTCGGTGTACCCATCCGCGCTCGACCCTAGTGGCGGCAGACCGAAGGCCTCCTCCATGAACTTGAGGATGCTGCCGTATTCGTATTGGGTGTGCGATACGTAACCTGGCTTAGCATAGGGCGAGATGATCAGGCAGGGGACGCGGATGGCTAGCCCGCGGAAGTCGAGCTGTGGCGGCGGAGAGTCGTCGTACCACCCTCCCCAATCGTCCCAAAGGACGACGATTGCCGTCGAGTCCCAGTAGGAACTCTTCCCGAGAGAATTCACGATGGAGGCAACCCATGAGGGGCCCTTGTCGCTGTGTGCTCCCGGATGGTCGGAATCCGGCTTGCTGGGCGTCACCCAACTCACCGAAGCCAGATTTCCTTGTTTGATGTCTTTCAGAACCTGCGTTTGCGGGGCGATGACGTCCATATGCCAGTCGGGGCCGCGTTTCACGTACTTGATCGCTTCGAAGGCCGACCAGATGCCCGGAGCCGTTAGCTTGGTAACATAGTACTTCCACGACACCTTTGCTGCGTCGAGCGTCTCCGCCATCGTGTTGAACTGGTTGAAGCAGGGATACGGTCCCGAGTCTAGGCTCACGTGCCTGTACTGGTTCACGGTAGTCACCTTGGCGCCAGGCTGTGCGTCGCAGCTATTGTATCCTGAGGAAGAGAAATCGGCTACCGCCAGGTCGGGATTCAAATTGTCCGTGCCCGCGACGAGTGTGAGATGGGCCGTCCAGCTCGGGCCAAACTCGGTCGGGAACATGTGGTCGGCGAGCACATATTTGTGCGCCATCCTCCAGTAGGGTTTTATCCACGAGCGTGCGACGTAGGCGTAGGCCGCATCGTCGCCGTTCTGTCCATACTTAGAAAAGCCGTCCATCTTCCCATTGTTCCACTCGACGATAGCGTTTTGCCAAGCGTGCGGGAGGTTCGGGCCGTCAAACGTGATCGGGTGCAATGGGATTGTGACCCTCTTTCCGCTAACTTCCCCGTAGCCGTACGTGGGCGCATCCGCGCCCGGGTATCCGGCGAAAAAGTTGTCGAAGCTGCGGTTCTCCTGGATGATGACGACGATGTGCTTGATGGGCATGCTGCTACTCGCGCGATGGCCGTCAGCGGGCGTAACAAGGGACGGTAGTAAACTGGGCGATTCAGTCGTTGTTTTCGCGACGGAAGAGCACCCGGCACAAACGATGACTCCCAGCGCCGTAAGGACCAACTTGCCAACCATTTTCTTCCTCCCAGTTTGGAATACGTGAAGCATTTTTACGCCGTCGCCGTTACTCCTAGGCGGACTGGCGGGTGAGTTCTAGCTGAGCCATTCGTAGGAGTGCGCATGGGCGCCCGAGGTGCGGAGAACCGATACATCGACGTTTGTCAATACAGGACACTGCTTAACCGTGGACCTTACTCTCGGGTGCAGAATTCTTTGAATCGACTTCGGCAATTCTGCGATTAGGCCCGTTCCGCCTGCGCGAACCAAGCGCAAATCAGCGCGGCCGCGGCCGCGCTGATTTAAAAAATCAGTTGTGAAATTCACCGGTACGGGTGGGGCGTCCCCGGAGCGTTCCGGCAGGTTTCGAAAAACTCAAAGACGCGGAGAGGTGGCAGAGGCGTGGCGCGCTATTTTACGTTTGCAGCGAAGCCGTCCGTGTTTCCAGAAGCATCGACGTACCATCCGGAGATCGTGTGATGACTGTTGATAGACGTTAGCACTGTTGTGCCGGCCGCGTTCGGCTCGTCTATTGATTGCCAATACATCTGGTTCGGGCTGGCTGGTCTGTCCAGGATGAATCCGTGCGTGCCCTTGCTGTCGACGTAGGACCCAACGACCTGCTCTTCATAGTTAACTGCGAACGCTTGCGTACTGCTAGAGCCCGGGTATAAAAACTGCGAGTAAATCCCATTACTCAAAATCCATCCCTCCGTCACCCCGCTGGCGAGCGTCTCGGCCCCCGTAATGTCTCCGATCTTGTTGATTCCGGTAGCCATCGCACTCACGGCGCCGGGGGGCGCAAGCGCATGATAGTGGCCGGCGGCGAGTTCGTACGGCATATCGTGGCCGTAGCTGTCCGTGTAGAATCCAACGGCGATATTGGCGTCGCTGACGCCGAGCAGCTCGTTGACCGAATAGGGACCTTTGGGCGTCTTGAAGTTTTTGTATTGCGACCAGATGCCTCGGTTCCTAATGAACCCCCATGTATGATGGCCCGATGAATTGTCCACGAAGTAGCCGGCGAAGATCTCGTTAATACTGCTCAGTGACGTCCCAACGGTGCTGACCGCATTCGGATAGTTCATGGATTGGAATTTCTCATACGGTAGCGTGCTGTTAAAGCCGTGACTTGGATCGCCTTGGCCTCCGCTTCCGTAGTAGCCGACAGCATGGCCGAGGTCGTTGACTCCCATGACGCTGTTAAACGTGCCGGCCGGATCGTTGAGCGTGGCGAAGTCAAACGTATAGGGCGTAGGGCTAGGCTTCGTTGCGGGAGTAATGCCCGATCGCGCCGTCGCGGGCAACGTGCCTGCGGGCGACAGCGCAGCCGATCCATTACAGGCGACAAGACCGAGGGCTACGATCGTGAGCCCCATGATCGCCGATGCCGGCAGCAGCAATCCAAACGTAGGCGCGCGGTTCACAGTGGAAATCCTCCTTTTGATAACGAAAGCACGCGCCTTGCTAAAATAGCCGGCGCGGAAATCAATATAGCACCGATCCCGGGCGTTAACGCGTCATCGAAAGGCCTACGGAAGGTTAGAATGACGATTACCGGTTTACGTCAATTAACGGAGCCGCCAGTACGGCTGGGGCCGCGTGTCACTTCGCTAGTCTGGGTTTTCGCGTCGTTTGATATGCCTCAGAGGGAGTAACTAAGCACAGCGCACCTGCAAGCTGACTAATTCTGAAGCGCGATACTGCCTCCGGCTAACCCCGTCGAGAATCGATTGATACCCTTGGCGCAGCGCTGCAAAGGCGGCTCCGGCAAGCGTGATCGCAATGGCTACGACGCCCTGCAGCGCGATCGCGACGATCGGCGCCTCCGTCTTTGGGTGCAGCCACGCGAGGCTTGCGAAGAAATCGCCGTCCTCTGCCATCGCGTAGTAGATGCGCGGCGACGTGAGGATCTGATTGCTCAAAAAACCCAGCGTAGAGAGGCCCACGCCGGTGGCGATGATCCACTCCCACGCCGGGCCCGCCAAATGCATGATGTCAGTAGCGGGGGCCGAGGAGAGCGCGAGCTTGTCGGGGCCCAGCACGCGAATGCAGACGATGGTCACGGCAACGTAGAGCACGATAACGGCGAGAACGCCGATCACCAACCCGTACGAGAGCGTTCGGCGCGGATCTTTGAGTTCGCCGCTCATGAAACTTGCCGTCTGCCAGCCGTCGTAAGCGTAAAGTACCGGGATCATCGCTGAGCCCAGCAGAGCGAACATCCCGAGCCCGATCGCCGGCGCCGGGGCCGGCGCTACCGGCACGCCGGCCGGCGCGACGATGAACCCCGCGACGATCAGCGCCAGAATTACCGCGATCTTGAGCACCATGAACAGGTTCTGCGTGATGCCGCCTTCCTTCACGCCGAAACAGTTGATGACGCTGAAGAGCACGAGAATGCCGACGGCCGAAACGATCGCGGGGACGTGCCACAGTGCGAGCGGATTAAAGTACAACGCGAAAGTGATGGCTGCCAGCGCCATACCGCCGCTTTGAGACACGAGCAGCGCCGTCCAGCCGTACGAGAACGCCACGACCGGATGAAAGGCGTCGCGCATGTACGCGTAGAGGCCGCCGACTTGGGGCCGGCGCGCCGCGAGCTCGGCAAAGACGAAGCCGCCGAAGAGCGCCACGATGCCGCCGACGATCCATGCCGCGAGGATCAGCGGGGTCGTATGCGCGCGCGCCGCAACGACCGACGGATTGACGAAGATGCCCGTTCCGATGATGCCGCCCATGACGATGAGCGTCGCATCGAAAGCGTTGAGCTCCCGCGCGAGGTGCGGACGTTGTTCGGCCACCGGGGGACTTTTCGTCCCGGCTGCGACCAGACCTATCCACCGCAAGCGTCAAAGAGCGCATCCGGAGCGCTCTCAAATTTAAGATACGCACGCAAGTGCCGTGATGCACCGCCCCTCGCGGTTGCATCGACCTGTCTCGCGACTCAAGAGGCCACGCTTGGTATCGAAGTTCCCGAGTTGCGGGCACCGGTCACAACCGCAGCGCGCATACCGCCTAAGCCGCCGCCGTCAATCGACGACATCGACGCCACGCGCCGCTATCTCGCCGAGCAACTCCACCTCGATCTTGATCGTCTTCCAGAGCGTTGACGATGATGAGCGCGCTGGTTCCCCTCGAGCCGAAAACATCGAACGAGTCACTAGCGCACCTTGAGGATCTCCGCGAGCGGGCCGAAGACTTCGCCGAGTCAGCGACCGCTCAAAGCACGCGCCGCGCGTACGACGCCGACTGCCGGCACTTCCGAGAATGGTGTTGTAGTCACGGCGTCATAGCGCTTCCCGCGCTCCCCGGAACCGCCGCGCTCTACCTGGCCGACCTTGCAAAAGCGTACAAGGTCGCGACAATCGGCCGGCGCATCGCCGCGATCGGGCAAGATCACCGGAAAGCGGGCCTTGTAACTCCATTTACACATCCGCGAGTGGTGAGGTCTGGGAAGGCATCCGTCGTGCGCTCGGCGTGGCGCAAGACCGCAAAGACGCCATTCTCACAGCCGACCTACGCCGTATGCTCGAGACCTTGACCGAGGCGACGATTGACGTTCGTGATCGAGCGTTGCTGTTAGTCGGATTCGCCGGAGCCTTTCGTCGGTCGGAGTTGGTCTCAATCGACTTCGGTGACGTCCGAATTGTCGCCAACGGCCTCGAAGTTGTTCTTCGGCGCTCGAAGACCGATCAGGAAGGCGAAGGTCGTTTGATCGGCATTCCCAACGGTTCGAATCCCGTGACGTGCCCCGTTCGGGCGATCCAAGCCTGGCTCGAGCGAGCGGCCATCATCGACGGGCCGTTGTTTCGCCCCGTCGGTCGAGGTGACAACATCGCCCCCACGCGGCTGTCCTCCCAAGCCGTCGCACTGATAGTAAAGCGCCACGCGCGACGCGCTGGTCTTGATCCGTCACGTTTCGCCGGTCACTCACTGCGTGCTGGCTTTGCGACGTCGGCTGCGTTGGCCGGCGCGGATGCCCTTGAGATCTCGCGGCAGACCGGCCATAAGAGCCTTTCGATGGTTCAACGCTACACGCGACCAGCGACGATCTGGTTGATGAATCCCGCACACCGCGTTGGGCTCTAACATAGCGAAGGCAACGCGGCAGGGCCAGTCTCGGTCCGACCACGGTGCTCAGAAGCCGCGAACTCGGCCGCGGGCGAAAAGGGCGCCGCTAACCCTGTACCACATTCGCGGGCGACTCTATTGCACGTGGTGTGTGTTGCGATGCCGCACAAGGGTCGAGAAACAACGCGCGATCGTGATCGAGCAGGAAGGTTTGGAGTGCGACCGCTGTGCACGCTTCGGCTTTCCGAACCTGCCGGAAAAAGCCAAAGAGATTCTTCGCGAGACTCGTCCATCGGGCTATCGCCCAATGGTAATCATTAACGAGTACGAGGGCACGATCCATCCGAACTGGCCGATGCGCAACAGCGATCCTAGTCGGTGGCCTTATGGGTTCACCAAAGCCGATGTAACAGCTGCGCAACGTGAACTGAGAGCCGTCGGCATCAAACTGCCCTGGGAAACTGTCGACGCAGCGTTACATGCGCTGCATTTCGGAGGAAAGGACCCATGAGTGCTTACATCGTCGACGACGCGCACATCGATGCGCTGATCGACATCGCCGAGCAGTACGAACGCGAATATCGCGGAATCGGCCGCGGCCAGCTCTATTGGTACTTCGGGAACCCCGATCAGAGCCGTTCGTTGCGCGACCAGACCAAGACCGAGATTGGACGTATGCTCCTGGCCGAGAACGCGCGATCTGTCGGCTACCGCTACCGTGAAGGCCAAGATCCCGCCGCACTCACTTATGTCTACCGCCCGACGAAGCGGGAGTACACGCCGAGCCAAGCATTGATGGCTATCCGTGGCTTCGAGTACCAAGCCTGCGAGACGCCGGATTGGGATCGCACCGAAGCCCACGCTTTTTGCCGCGCACTCTTTCGCCGCGCAGTCGATGTTGCGATTCCACAGAAGGAGTCCGACGGCCCGTTCTGGACGATCACAGATCGGTTTCTCGGGCGAGAGTTAGCTGACGTGCTTCTGCCCCTCTAAGACGGTCTTGGATCGCCGGTGTCAAATCGTTCAGCAGTTTGTTCGCACTAAATCCTCACCGGTGTTAAATGGTTTTCGCACCGCTTAGCTGACCTCGCGCTCCTCGCTCATCGTGGACGACCACTCGAGGAAACATAGAAATCTGTGCCCCCCGGACCGGCTCGGCGCGACCATATCACGACAATTGTTGTCGTGATCAAGGGTCGGGGCCGTACGCTCCACCCGTGCGACCGGGTAGTGGTCTCTTTTTAATCCGGCGCGGTTCCGACAAAAGGGCGACGGGACCGACCAACGGTCCCGTCTTGTTAGTCTAGATCTTCGGCGAGATTAAGTGCGGCCAGCAAGGTCCTTGCGGCGTTCCCATGCGTGGGATGGTGGACATACCTCTTGGCCGCTGCTACAAAGCCGATAAGTCCAATTCCGGCGGATACAATTATTGCGATTAGGGCGAGAGCGGCTTTTTCGTCGTCTCGCTGTTTTTTGTTGGCGCGTCTATGTGCCATGTCCCCACAATGCCACCCCGGCTCGAAAGAGTTGCTATGCGGTTAGGCCGCCGCTCATGAGGTCCGGGAGGCGAGCGAGGTCATGAAGCGTCCATTGGCGATCCGTCAACCCGGCGGCTATCGCGGGCGTCGTTTTCATGGTCATGTGGCGGCGACAAAAGTTATAATGCATGAAGTAGAGGGCGAGCGAACGCTGTAGATTTAGCGCCGTCTTCGAGAAAGCGTTGGTTAGCCGCGTGAACCGCCGCACACCCATCCGCATGGTCAGGTTGTTCCGTTCAACGTGCGCCGTCGTTACAGGCGCCGCCGCGCAAGAAGTACGAAGATGGCGACGAGCGCTCCGATGACCACTACTACTAGAGCAATAGGGTGAAATAAGATCGCGTGGCCGGGCACCCTCGCATTATAACACCGCCAAATTCAAAAGGGACCACTACCTCTCGGGTAGGTACTGGTTCAGTCCTACTTCTAAGCTAGATCGAAGTTGAATTTTTCGCAAAGCTAGAAGATCTGAATCGAACTCTCGAATCCCTCACCGGACGGCTGCAAGTGCGGATCGGCCATCGTAGCTTCTAAGGCTGTGGGATTCGGGTGTCCCGACTTGCGGCGCTGGTCCGCGTTGTCCCTCAAGCTATAAGCCATGGGACGACCTTCTTTGCCTCAAACGTGCCGTCAAACGCTCCCCGCTCTGTCTTCCAGGCCGATGCTATGCCGCAAGCGGTTAGAAAGACCGTCAAATCCTCTCTTTTGTGAACGGGCTTTGTCCCGAAGATGGCTAAAAGTTTCGGCTGAGAGTACTCACGACGGTACACGAAGCGGTAGTGATACAGCTGCGCTAGCGCCGCCCTTACCTGGCGCAACTCATCGTTCGCAATGGACTTGATCTCTACAAAAACATCGCGATCCAGCAGTAAGTCAATTAAAATAAAAGAAACCCACAGCGGAAGGGTTGTTTGCGCGGGTCCATAACGGCAGTCCAACCGACCGCTTTGATTTGAGT
>PMUK01000056.1 GCA_003166915.1 Candidatus Cybelea palsarum | reverse complement strand
GAGCGCACGAACGTCTCGCCGAGGCCTCGAATCGATTCCATCGGTTGATACGACTGCGCCAAGAGTTGCCTCGCAAGGCTCAGGTCGAGTTGCGAAAAACCCTGCACCGAGCGTTGCCACTGCTCGGCCGTATAGTAGTTCGGCGGCGCTGCGTTCAAGAGATCGGCATCGTCGAGCAGGCGCTGGTAGTAATCCATCGTCGAATCGCGCCCCGTTAGAATCGCGATCTGCCCAGCCTTCGCGTAATAGGAGGCGGCGACGGAGCGTAGCGTATCGCTGCCGCTCGTTGTTCCGGCAATTGTAAAAGCAAGAAGGGCGGCCGCCGAGGCCGCCCGGATGGTCAACACGCTATAATAACGCCGCCGCCTCGCCCGCAGTGACGCCAGGCCCCCAGTGTCACCCTGAGCGCAGTAAATGTCATGCTGAGCGCAGTCGAAGCACGAAGGATGACCCAGCGGCAACCTCGACATACCCCGGATGACGGCGGCGGCGCGCAAGACCTTCATCGCGAGTTTCCTCGGATGGTCGCTCGACGCGTTCGACTTCTTTCTTCTCACGTTCGTTATCGGGCGTATCGCGACGAGCTTCGGCCAAGCGATTCCGCAAGTCGCGCTTGCGATCACGCTGACGCTGGCGTGCCGCCCGATCGGCGCGCTGCTCTTCGGATGGCTTGCCGATCGGTATGGACGGCGGACGCCGCTGATGATCGACATCGCTCTCTACTCCCTGTTCGAGCTGCTCACGGCATTCTCGCCGAACTTCACCGTCTTTCTGGTGTTGCGCGCGCTGTTCGGCATCGCGATGGGCGGCGAGTGGGGACTCGGTGCCGCAATGGTGATGGAAGTCCTTCCGCCGCAGCGCCGCGGCTTCTTCAGCGGCCTGCTGCAACAAGGTTACATGTGGGGATATCTCCTCGCCGCGCTCGCGTATTTTCTGGTCTTTCACTTTACGAACTGGGATTGGCGCGGACTCTTTGTCATCGGCACGCTGCCGGCCGGCCTCATTCTCTTCATCCGCTCGAGCGTGCCTGAATCTCCCGTCTGGCTCGAGGAGCGTGCCCGCCGCGTGAACGTAGGAAAAACCTTTATCTTGCAATCGCTGCGCGCGTACTGGCCGCTTTTTATTTATTGCGTCGCGTTCATGGCGGCGCTCAACGCGATGTCGCACGGCACGCAAGATCTCTACGCTACGTTCTTGCAGAAACAACATGCGTTCTCGCCCGGCCAAACGTCAACGCTCGCGATCATCGCCGCCGTCGGCGCGATTATTGGAGGCCTCACGTTCGGCACGCTCTCGCAGCGCTTCGGGCGCCGCCCCGTGGTTATGTTTTGCGCGCTGCTTGCTGCGTGTATGATTCCGCTCTGGGCATTCAGTCCGACGATCGCGCTCCTCGCGGCTGGCGGTTTTGCGATGCAGTTTGCGGTACAGGGAACGTGGGGCGTCATCCCCGCGCATCTCAACGAGCTCTCTCCCCCGCAAGTACGAGCGACCTTCACTGGCTTTACTTATCAACTTGGCAACCTCGTTGCCGCCGGCACCGCCCAACTGGAAGCATCGCTCGCTCAACACACTAGCTACGGTGAAGCGATGGCGCTCGTACTAATCGTCGTTCTCGGTGCAGTGTTTGCGCTGAGCGCGGTGGGCTATCTCGTCCGTCCAGAAAACCGCTTCACGCCCCTCATGTCATCCTGAGCGTAGCCCTGTCATCCTGAGCGCAGTCGAAGGACGAGACCTACGGTTTTGGTTTGACGAATGAATCCTTCACGAGCATAAAGACGTAGCTGGCGCTGTTCGTCTCGTTGCCGCCGGCCGTCGCCACATCGGCATGTATGACCGTGGGGACTTCCATCGCGCGATCGTAGTTAATCGTAATATCGGAGGTTTGGGTGTCGAAAGGGCCGTCGTGGAGCTGCATCGTCTTTATCTCGCGAACGATGACCTTCTTACCGTCGCCGGCGTCGACCAACGTGAAATCTTCCTCGGTATTGAACTCCGTCGACTGCTCCTTGCGCTGCCAGTGTCCTTGCGCATCCCACGGCGCGGCGTCGATGAACTGCCGCCCGAGATAGCTGAGCAGAAGCCATTCAGTCGCGCTTGGAGTCGCCGTCGATGGGCAGAAAACCGAAGTGCTGCCGTAGACGTTGCAGGTATACGCTTGCCGCGGGCGTGTCTCGCTCTGGAGGAGTTCGGAAATGCGCACGACCAGCGCGCCGTCCGGCGCGACGGAAAGCACGTCGATAAAAATCGAGCCGTTGCCCGCTTCAGGGGGAACCAGATTCCCCGCAACGTTGACCGTTTGCACGCCGTTGGTTCCGGTGACCTTAGAGGTCTGTAAGCCTTGCACTGCGACGTTGAAAGAATACTCCAAATGTCGCAACGGCTTGCCCGGCGGGGAAGCGGGCGCGGGCGTTTGGGCAGTAAGCGCCACAATACCACAAATCGAAAGCGAAAGAACGATGGCTAAAGTTCGCACGGTCTTAGTCAGCCCATTAAGTACTCGGTTTGTTACTTCCCGCCGAGTACCTCGCGCACTTTAAGCTTGGGGCGCGATTGTTGATCGCGCCCCAAGACCCTAACTGACTACTTCTTGACTAGTGGCGAAGACGCAATCTGTGCGGCCGATGAGGCTCCCATAAGGGTGGAGAAGAGCGTGGTTTGCCCCTTCTTAAAACCGACCACGTTTAGGTCTTGATTGGCTTGGAAGAACGCGCCCTTGGCGGTGACTCCGTTCTGCGTCGGACCGGACATGCCGCTGGTGATCGTTTCGAACGGGCTCGTTTGACCGTAATCGTACGCGGTTACGTCGTTCCCGGAGAAGTTCGAAACGTACAGAACGTCCTTCGGGCCAAACGCAACGCCGATCGGCCCTGCTAAGCCGGTGATACCCGAGTTCGTAACGCCCGACGAGCCGGCTTTGATCTCGAAGACGCCGTTGGTGCTGTCGCAAGCAACCCAGAGGTTGTCGTTGCCGTCGGTGCCGATGCCGACTGCTTGCCCGTACGTGTTAAAGGCAATCGTCTCGTATGCGGTGGTCTGTCCGGCGGCGTAGGCGGTGATCGTATTGTTGCCGAGGTTGCTCACGAAGACGTTCCCCTTTGAGTCGACGGCGACGGAGTACGGCGACGACACCGCGCTGCTGATCGTTAAGCTTGGTGAGGTCTGGCCTTTGGGATACACCGTGACCGTGTTGTTCGAAATATTGGCGACGTAGAGGTTTCCGGCTTTGTCGACCGCAGCACCGAAGGCACAATCGGTTCCGGTGGTGATCGATCCTACGGGCGAGCTGTTCGCCTTAGTCGGATCGTACATGAGAACGCCACTGTCACAATCGGCCACGAAGAGAATTGCTTTTTTCTTCTTCTTGTCGGGCCAACCTTTGGGGGCGTTTGTTATAGGGTGACCCAGCGGAATGAGAATGGGGCCCGACACAACGGGACCCGGCAGTATGCGCCCGGCCTGACCGGCTACATGGGTCGAAGGCGTAAGCGCAGAAGATCCGCCGGAAGTTAAGGTGTTACCCGAACAACCGGCCGCGAATGAAAGAGCCGCGGCTGCACACAACGCGCGGCGAGAGACTGTCTGCAACATGGGGGTTCCTCCGATAAGAGACGGAATTGAAGGACCAGACCTTTGTAGCAATCGCCAAACTCCCCTGCTGGTATCCTTGCCAACATCCATTCTCCGCCGCCTATCCGTAGTGCCGCATCGAGCCGCCGCCCTCGGAAACTTCAAGCAGATCTTCTGCCGTCGCGGTATGGAACGACATGACGATCATGTCGTCTTTTACCGGATAGAACTCGTGCCGTACGCCGGGGTCGATCACGACCCATGGGTCGCGCAGCGAGCCGCCACCAAATGCGACCATCTCGCCGATCGTGCCGCCAATACGCGAACGGCCGTGGCCCTCGATAACCACCATGTGCTGAACGCTGTTCGGGTGATAGTGTTCGCCCGACCAATGCTCTGCCCGCAGCGCAAAGATCCAGGCCGATCGGATCTCGGCCGGAACGTCCGCCACGTTCTGTAGATCGATCGTCGCCCACACAAAGGGCTCGGACGATGCCCGCGGCTCCGATTTGAGCCGGCCGATCGTCTCGATGACGTCCGCCCGCGTCACCAGGTTTTCTACGGTATCGTTCAACAAGCTAGAGCCCACGGAATATCTTCTTTAGATGCGCCACCGCCGCCGAATGTATCTGCGACACGCGCGATTCTGAAACGCCCAGCGCGGCTTTGATCTCCCGCAGGCGCTGTCCTTCGAAGTAATAGAGCTGGATGACGATCCGCTCTTGCGGCGGAAGCGACTCGACCGAGTGCTCGAGCTCGACGCGCACTTCATCGCGCTCGAGGTCACCCGCGACGTCGCCCTCCTCGTCTTTGAGCGTATCGGCCAATGCAAGACCTTCGCCGCTCTGGTTGGGCAGCAGCTCCTCGAGCGAAACCAACGTCGCTCCGCGTGCGTGCCTGACCGTCCGAACGAGCTCCTCGGGGGAAAGGCCCAGGTGCGCCGCCAGCTCCTCATCGGTCGGCGCTCGGCCGTGACGCATCTCGAGCTCCTCATACGCGCGCTCCAGTTCGCGCGCGCGATGGCGAATCGTTCGCGGAACCCAGTCCAGTGATCGCAAGGCATCGAGAATCGCCCCGTTGATCCGGGTCACCGCGTACGTTTCGAACTTGACCGAACGGCTCCGGTCGTATTTTTCGATCGCATCGAGCAAGCCGAAGACGCCATCGTTGATCAAATCGTTGATGTCGACGCTGGACGGAAGGTGCATCGAGATCCGCCCCGCGACATACTTGACGAGGTGCAGATACTTATGAACGACCTCCGCTTGCGTAAGCAGACCGCCGTCGATGGAGTAGCGGCGGTTGGTGGCTGCGCGCGCCCGTGGTTTACTCACATATTTCCCACCGAATACCCCGGTCGTCGTTGGAGTCCTCGGAAAGCCAAGCGCCCGGCGCCCCCTCGTAGGACTTGCGCGCCCCGCCGGAGTAGGCAAGCCGGTCGGCCCTCCGGGGCCAGTATTTTTGCTTAACTGAAAGATAAGGATGACCGCACAGACAGCGATTTCAGCCGGTTTAATTGGGGGTGTCCTGGCGGTGCTCTACGGAGTCGCGCTGACCTTCTGGGTGCTGGCTCAGCCCGCCGGCAACGAGCGTATGCGCGAAATCGCCGCCGCCATCCAGGAAGGCGCGATGGCCTTCCTCCAACGCCAGTACCGAACGATCGGCATCGTCGCGATTGTCCTGGCAATCGTAATTCTCTTTGCTCCTACGCTGGGCAGGGAAGCGGCTATCGGCTTCTTGATCGGCGCAATCCTTTCGGGAGCGGCCGGCTTCATCGGCATGATCGTCTCCGTTCGCGCTAACGTTCGCACCGCCGAAGCGGCACGCGGCGGCCTCGGCCCGGCGCTCAACGTCGCCTTCCGCGGTGGCACCGTTACCGGCATGCTCGTCGTGGGCCTGGGTTTGCTCGCGGTCTCCGGCTACTACGCCATTCTGATGTACGTCAACAACGGCGACAACGCAACCTCGCTCAACGCGATGGTCGGTCTAGCCTTCGGCTGCTCGCTCATCTCGGTCTTCGCGCGTCTCGGCGGCGGTATCTATACGAAGGCGGCCGACGTCGGCGCCGATCTCGTCGGCAAAGTCGAAGCGGGAATCCCCGAAGACGACCCGCGCAACCCGGCCGTCATCGCCGATAACGTCGGCGACAACGTCGGCGATTGCGCCGGCATGGCCGCGGACCTTTTCGAGACCTACTGCGTCACGACCGTCGCCGCGATGTTGCTGGGCAACCTGCTCTTCGGCTCGAAGCTGCCGGGCGCCACGACCTTCCCGTTGCTGCTGGGCGCAGTCTCCATCGTAGCCTCGATTGTCGGGGCGCTCTTCGTCGGAGTCGGCGGTGTACGCCGCAACAAGATCATGTCCGCGCTCTATCGCGGGATGGCCGTCACCGGCATTCTGGCCCTCGTGGGCTTCTACTTCGTAACGCAATGGGTTTTCGCCGGTCAAAGCCTCGTGAGTTCAACGGGCATCTTTATATGCGCCATCATCGGCGTCGTGATTACCGCCCTGATTACGTTTATCACCGAGTATTACACCGGCTCGCAGTTCCCGCCGGTGCAGCGCATCGCGCGGGCATCGGTTACCGGTCACGCGACCAACATCATCGCCGGCCTTGCGGTCTCGATGCAGGCCACGGCACTTCCGGCCCTCGTCATCGTGGTCGGCTTGCTGATCAGCTTTGGGCTCGATGGCGTTTACGGCGTCGGCATCGCGGTTACGGCGATGCTCTCCCTCGCCGGAATCATCGTGGCGATCGACGCGTTCGGACCGATCACCGATAACGCGGGCGGCATCGCGGAAATGGCCGATATGCCTGAAGCCGTTCGCAACGTCACCGATCCGCTCGACGCCGTCGGCAACACGACCAAGGCCGTCACCAAAGGCTACGCGATCGGCTCCGCCGCGCTTGCGGCCCTCGTGCTCTTCGCCTCGTTCCTCCAACAGCTCACCAACCACAAATGCGGCGCGGACGAGACGACCGCGTGCATCGAAGGAGTCCGCAACCTCTTCGCGGTCGGAAATCCGTACGTGCTCGCCGGCCTCTTTATCGGCGGTCTGTTGCCCTATCTCTTTGCGTCGCTTTCGATGGAAGCCGTTGGCCGCGCCGCAGGCGCCGTAGTGGAGGACGTGCGCCGTCAGTTCCGCGAGAATCCCGGCATCATGGCCGGCACCACGCGACCGAACTACGGCACGACCGTCGACATCGTCACGCGCGCCGCGCTGCACGAAATGATCGTCCCGGCGCTGATTCCGGTCGGCGTTCCGGTCATCGTGGTGCTGCTCTCCTACTTTAATATCTTGCCCGGCGATACCGGCCCGCAGATGATGGGCGGCATCCTCGTCGGCTCGATCGTCACCGGCTTCTTCGTCGCGATCTCATTCACGTCGGGCGGCGGCGCCTGGGATAACGCCAAGAAGTTTATCGAAGACGGCAACTACGGCGGTAAGGGCTCCGTCGCGCACCAAGCGGCCGTCACCGGCGACACCGTCGGCGATCCCTACAAAGACACCGCCGGGCCCGCAATCAATCCGATGATTAAGGTGCTCAACATCGTGGCGCTTCTACTGGTGGCCTTCCTGCGCTAGAAGGCCGTCCTACGACGAGCGCTTGGCGGGAACTTCATCGTGGGTAGAAGTAATTCGAAAGCCAGCTTCCCTTGGCTTCGTTCCTGTGAAAGGATCTCACGTTGATAAAGCACTTCTTCATTGCGACCATGATGGGTCTGGGGTTCGCCCTTACCGCGCTGCCGGCGCCGGCACCGGCGGGCTATGTCTACGTCCAGGTCGGGCCGCCGGCCGCTATCTACGAAACCAGACCAGCGCGGCCTCATGCCGGCTACGTTTGGGTTGGCGGCTACTACCGCTGGTCCGGCGGCCGCTACGTTTGGACTCACGGCTCTTGGACTAATCACGCCGGCGCATGGTGCCAGGGGCACTGGCGCAATACGCCGCATCGCGGCTATTACTGGGTCCCCGGATACTGGTGCTAACTCTCAGCCACTAGACACGAGGGTCTATTGAAGGGATCGGCTTCAAGCCGGTCCCTTCGAAATTCCCGCCAGCCGTTCGTACTTTCGGAAAATGACGAAATAACTCGATGCGATAAAAACGATCGCGAAGGCGAGGAGCCCGTCGCCGATCGTGCCCGTGAGTTCCCCGCGCTGCGGCATCGCCATGCGGATCGCGTATCGCAATCCGAAGGCGACCGCAAAGATCGCGATCGTCACCCACGACGAGCCGAGATGCATGACGCCGGGTTTATCCGTTGGCCTCACGTCGGTGTGCATCCCACGCAGAACTCCAAAGGGCAGGCCCGCTACGGCGCCGATGAAGAGCGCGATGGCAATCTCGATCGAGGGTGCCGGGTAGAGCTGGTCGTTGGTGTAGATCACCCACGCCGTTAGCGCGCAGAGAATGATGGGCGAGACCCACATCCGTGTGACGCTGATGCGCTGCGGCCGTATCATGCGAACGGCGAGCACGACGACCACGATCAGGAGTGGGAGCAGTTGCACCCACCCCGGAAGCTCGGGTGTCGCTTGCGATCCTATTTGATTTCGACCTTTGCGCCCGCGTCTTCGAGCTTCTTCTTCACCTGCTCGGCCTCGTCTTTAGTAACGCCTTCCTTAACGGCCTTGGGCGCGCTCTCGACAAACGCTTTGGCTTCGGTAAGGCCGAGGCTCGTAAGTTCGCGGACCGCCTTGATGACCTTGATCTTCTCCGGACCAATCTCGGCCAAAATAACGTCGAACTCGGTCTTCTCGGCTTCCGGCGCTGCGGCGGCCGGGCCCGCGGCCATCATTGCGGCTGGTGCGGCCGCAGAGACGCCATACCTCTCCTCGAGCTGCTTGACGAGATCGGCTAGTTCGAGAACGGTGAGTTTATCAATTTGTTCGATGACTTCGGCTATTGCCATGATATGTATTTCTCTTCCTTATCTAAGCGTTTGAGGCTGCGGCTTTTTGCTCGCGAATGGCGTTGAGCGCGCGGACGAGTCCGCTCTGGTTGCCCGATAGCACGGTAACGAGGCCGCGAAGCGGATTCGCAAGGGTGCCGACGAGCGAAGTGAGGAGTTCGATTTTCGGTGGAAGCTTGGCGAGGATTTCTACGTGTTTTGCGTCGACGATTTGGCCGTCGATGTAGGCCGCCTTGATTCCGACTTTCTTGACGGTATCGCTGAAGGTCTTGAGCGCTTTGGCCGGGGCCACCGGATCGGCTCCCGCAAAGACGACGCCCGTCGGACCCGCAAGAATCGATTCGAACAGCGACGCGAGGTCGCCGGCGGCGATGCGAAAGAGCGTGTTCTTGACGACCGAATAACTGTTGCCGTCTTTGCGCAGCGCCCCGCGAAGCTTGGTAATCTCTCCGACGGTCAGCCCAGCATAATCGGTAAAGAATAGGCTCTTCGCCGCGGCAAGTTTCTCTGTGAGTTCTGCGACTGAGGCTTCCTTACGTGCGGTTGGCATTCGATGTTTCCCGGCGCAAACGCGCCAAAGCGAAAAAGAAAAGCGCCCCGTTCGAGGGCGCATCGTTGAAAGTTCGCATCGCGGCGGCGGTGCGCAGCTTCTCGTTCTTGCGTCCTCGGTGGTCCTCCCTGCGGAGACTAAGGCCTTGCGGCCGGCCACGGTCTATGGAGCCAGCCGATAGACTACCATAGGCATGGCGCAAAGCGCAACATTAGCCGACAAGGAACCAACCGCCTTTTCGCTTTGCGAAAGAATAGATTCTGCGGGCCGAGAAGGCGGTCGCATGTCACGCGAACCGGTGAAGTCGGCCGTCCGGTTTATCTGCGAACGCCTGTCGCTGGCCGTCGTTGCGATCGGCACGGTCTTTATGGCGCTGATCTTCGTTGTGGTCGAGTATCACTCGTCGCACCTTGGCCAGTACTCGATTGTGCTGGTCGACAATACCAATCGCGTCCAAGTCGTCTCGGCGGCCGCGCCGCACGGGGCGCTGCAAACCGGTGACAGCATCGACCTGCACGATCTCTCGCCGATTCAGCGCTTCTCGTTGTTGCGGGGAGCGCGCGCCGGAACGCGCTTGACGCTGACCGCGACGCGCGACGGCCGAACCTTCGTGACGACGTTGCCGGCCGGTTCTCCCGACTACTCCCGGCGCGCGACGCTTGCGCGCGACGTCGGCGTGCCGGTGAGCTTCTTTTTAACGCTGGCCCTGGCGAGCGTGCTCTTTCTGATGCGGCCGCGCCCGATCACGCTCGCGTTTTATGCATACACGATCTTGATGCTCATAAAGATCACCGAAGCCGCTCTCGACTTGGCGGCGTGGCCGGTCAATGTAGCCAGCGGCCTTGCCATCCAAGCCGTTTATCCGCTGACGCAGCTGATGATCCTTATCTTTGCGCATCGGCTCTACGGCCGCTCGGGGCGCGCGTGGCCCTGGTTCTTCGGCGGCGCCGTCGTACTCTCGATGGCCGTCTTTGTCGCGTGGGTCGATCCGATCGTCTGGACGGTCTTTCAAAAGTACGGTTTCCCCGGACCGACCAATCTCTTCATGAGCGGGAGCGACGTCGTGCTGCTCGTGGTCGTCCTCGCCGCTCTAGCCTACATCGCGTCCGGCGCAACCGCGCTCGATCGCACGCGGGTCACCTGGGTGATCTCCGGCATTGCTCTGGGACCGATTCTCGACCTGACATGGGCCATTGCCAACGTTGCGACCACGCTCATCGGCAATACGTCGCTCCCCATCCTCTACGTGCAATCGTGGACGGGAGCTTTACTCCCGTGGTTCAATCTCATCGGGTCGATCTTTGTGCTCTACGGTCTGCTCTCGGAGCGCGTGGTCGATTTTCGCTTTGCGATCGGACGCGCGGCCGTCTATGGGATTATCACGGCGGTCTTGCTCCTGCTCTTCGGGACCTTCGAGTGGCTGGCCGAACAAATCTTCGAAAGCACGAAGCCCGCGATCTACATCAGCCTCTTCGCCGCACTCGCAATCGGCTTCACGCTCAACGCGCTGCACGGCCGAATCGAATATTTCTTGAACACCTTCTTCTTCCGCGATCAACGTCGCTCCGAAGAGGCTCTGCGCCGCGCGTCCCGCGCGCTCGCCAACACATCTTCGGAAAAGACGCTGATCGAGTTTCTCGTCGACGAACCCATCCGCGTGCTCGGCCTTAACTCGGCGGCACTCTTTCTCGCTCCGGCCCCGGGCGAGCCCTTCGAACGAACGGCCGCCCGCGGCTGGTCGAAAACGGAGTCGGAGAGCATCGATGCCGAGGATCCGCTCATCGTCGAGCTGCGCGCCGATCTCACGCCGATCGTGCTCGACGGGCGTCCGCGCGCGGAAACGATTCTTCCGGGCGGCGCCAAAACGCCGTCGCTCGTTGTTCCGCTGCTGATGCGTGGATCAGTTTTCGGGTTCGTCTTCTACGGCTCGCGCTCAAACGGCATGGCATTGACGTCCGACGAACAGGCGCTGCTCGAAGCGGTCGCGCGCAGCGCCGGCGCGACGTATGATCACATCGATGCCGATCGGTCCCACGCACGCATCGCCGAATTGGAAGCGCAAGTTCGCGTGCTCACCGTCTCGCAGTAGCCCGTTGTCATCCTGAGCGCAGTCGAAGGACGACAACGGGGCGGCCAGAAGCCGCCGGGATGGAACACGTTCAACGCGATTGTAGCCGTGAAGCCTTCCTCGGACGCGCCGGCATTGGGTTGGCTGCGGCCTGCGCGGGCGAGGCGCTCTCGATGACGCAGGCCGCAGCGGCCGAACCGTCAACTCCTCGCCTCGAGATGGGCGCACGCAGTCCGGGTGATGCACTCGAGAAGCTCCAAGAAGGCAATGTCCGCTATGTCGCCGGACAGCCTCGCAGCGGGCCGCAAAGCGCGCTCCTCGTCGAGCTTGCCAGCGGACAGAACCCCTTTGCAATCATTCTGGGTTGCTCCGATTCCCGCGTCCCGATCGAAACGGTCTTCGATCAAATTCCCGGCAACGTCTTTGCCGTTCGCGTCGCCGGTAACTTTCTCAACGACGCTAACTTCGGCTCGATCGAGTATGGCGTTGCCGTTCTGAAGGCGCGGCTGATCGTCGTTCTCGGGCATTCAAAGTGCGGCGCGGTAAGTGCGGCGGTCTCCTATGTAAAAGACGGAACGGCGCAGCCCGGGCACATCGCAACCATCGTGGAGGCGATCGCGCCGGCCGCCAAAGCCGCCCGCGGAGTCCCGGGCGATTGGGTCGCAAACGCGATTATCGAAAATGTGCGACGCAATATGCGCGAGATGACGGCCGGCTCGAAAATCATCGCCGACGCGGTCTCGCGAGGCGATGCCGAAGTAGCCGGCGGCATCTACGATCTGCACACCGGCCACGTCAACTTCTTCTAGCGTTCGTGAAAGTTTTTTTCGCTATCCGTGACTGACCGCTAGGCCGTCGCCTTAATCCGGTTCGGGTCGACCTTGACGCCGGGACCCATCGTGCTGGCCAGCGTCACGCTACGAACGTAGGTTCCTTTCGCGGCCGCCGGCTTCGCGCGGACGATCGCATCGAGCAGCGTCGTGACGTTCTCGAGCAGATGCGCTTCTTCGAAGCTCGCCTTCCCGACGATCGTGTGCACGATGCCCGTCTTATCGGGACGATACTCCACCTTACCGGCCTTGATGTCGCGAATCGCGCCGGCGATATTTGGCGTCACGGTTCCGGCCTTGGGGTTGGGCATCTTCTGCGCGAGAATGCGTCCGAGCTCTTTGCCGACCGACGCCATCATATCGGGCGTCGCGACGGCGACGTCGAACTCCGTAAAGCCGCCCTTGACCCTATCGATCAGATCCTGATCGCCGACGATGTCGGCGCCGGCTTCTTGCGCGGCCTTCGCATTATCGCCTTTGGCAAAAGCGATGACGCGAACCGTGCGTCCCGTTCCATGCGGCAGCAGCACCGTGCCGCGAACGTTTTGATCGCTCTTCTTCGGGTCGACGCCCAGGCGAATGTGCACCTCGACGGTTTCGTTGAACTTTGCGTTGGCGTTCTTCTTGACGAGCGCTATCGCTTCGGGCGTCGAGAAGAGCTTGCCGGGATCGAAGCCCGTGGCGAGTGCCTTGAAGCGCTTTCCGTGATGCTGCGCCATCTTATGCCTCCACTTCCACGCCCATCGATCGCGCCGTTCCGGCGACGATCTTCTTGGCCGCGTTCATGTCGTTGGCGTTGATGTCGGGCATCTTCACCTTCGCGATATCTTCGAGCTGCTTCTGCGTGAGCTTACCGACTTTGTTGCGGTTAGGCTCTTTGCTGCCCGACTCGATTCCCAACGCCTGTTTGATCAGAAAAGACGCCGGGGGCGTCTTCGTGATGAACGTAAACGTGCGGTCGTCGAAGACCGTGATCTCGACGGGGATGATCATGCCGGCCTGTGAAGCAGTGCGCTCGTTGTACTGTTTGCAGAAGTCCATGATGTTGAGCGAGTAGGGGCCCAGCGCCGGTCCGATCGGCGGAGCCGGGGTCGCCTTGCCTGCCGGAATCTGCAGGCCGATCTTGCCAACTACCTTCTTAGCCATGAAATGTCTCCTTTCGAAACGACTCTCATCGCTTCTTCCCCAGCTATAGTGCTAGACGAACGTCGGGGTCTGCGTCCGTCCAATCTCTCGGTCCCTTGGTGTCATGCCGAGCCTGTCGAAGCACGACAGAGCCACTAGCCTTTAAGAACTACACCTTTTCGACTTGGAAGAACTCCAGTTCGACCGGCGTTTCGCGGCCGAAAATCGAGATGAGCGCGCGTAAGCGCTCCTTCTCCGGCGCGATCTCGTCGACAACGCCCGTGAAGTCGAAGAACGGCCCCGACGTGACCTTGACGCGATCGCCCTTCTTGAAGTCGATCTTGAGTTTAGGCGCTTCGATGCCCATCTGCTTGAGAATCGTTTTGACTTCTTTGTCCTGCAGCGGCACGGGTTTCTCGCCCGGGCCCGGACTTCCGACGAAGCCGGTCACCCCTTGCGTGTTGCGCACGACGTACCAGGACTGATCGTCCATGGTCATTTCGACCAGCACGTAGCCCGGAAAAACTTTCTTTGGGGTGATCTTGCGCTTGCCGTCCTTGAACTCGACTTCGTCCTCCATCGGAACGAGCACGCGGAAGATCTTGTCCTGCATGCCCATCGAATGGATGCGCCGCTCGAGATTTGCCTTGACCTTGTTTTCGTAACCCGAATAGGTGTGGACGACGAACCAGTTACGATTATCTTTAGGCTTGGCCGCGACTGCATCGTCGTCGACGACGTCGCCTGAAGACGCCTCGTCCTCGAGCTCTGCGGCGGGCTCCTCGACAATCTCCTCGACCGCGACCGGGTCGCCCATCTGGAGATCCTCGGTTTTTGTTTCGTCGACGGCCGTTTCGCTTATGGTCGTTTCGTCAACAATGGGTTCGGCGTCGTACATCGTCTGCATCTACCCAGCTGTGACCGGATGAATCAAGTTGAAGAACCACCCAAAGAGCTGGTCGACGAGGAAGACGAACAACCCGATGCTGATCACCAGCGAGATCGTGAGAATTGTCGCAGAAATCCACTCCTCACGCGTCGGCCAGGTAACGCGCCGAAGCTCCGCGATAACGCCGCGGACGAAATCGCCGCCCGCTATGGATTGGGCCGTTCTCTTTTGCTGTTCGTTCACCAAAGGTTTACCTTAAATTTGTCATCCTGAGCTTGCCGAAGGGTGGCAGGGCGGACAGGACTCGAACCTGCAACAACTGGTTTTGGAGACCAGGACTCTACCAATTGAGCTACCGCCCTATCTCGTTTCCCTGTGCGGTTTGCGGCATCGGCAGAAGCGGCAGTATTTGCTGAGCTCCAGCCGGTCCGTGGTCTTCTGTTTGTTTTTCTGCGTGTTGTAGTTCCGGCGCTTGCACTCGGTGCACGCCAGGACGACCATCACTCGCGATTCTTTTTTTGCCATCTTTAGTCTATCACAACATTAAGAAAACGGACCTGCGGTCCGTTCGAAGATCAATGCTAGCATATCCGCCAGCCCCTTTCAACCGCCGCCGCCCCGTTGTCACCCTGAGCCCACCCCCGTTGTCACCCTGAACCTGTCGAAGGGCGGCGCCGCACCGGACAACCGCCTTCCGCAAGTCCTCAGAACCAGGCCCCTCGCCCGTACGTGGTTGCGCCGTACGGTTGATAGGACTCCGACACAGCTGAGCCGTACCCCTGAGAGTAAGCAAGTAGGCCTTCCGTCACGCTGCTCAAACTTCAGCCGCAGGCTTCAGGAGGCACGTCATGAGGATTTCAGGTCTTAGCCGCTCCACGCTTAGCAGCAGCGCTGCTGTGGCCACGAGGGCACCGGCATATTTGAATAAGCCGGTGCTCTTCATTTGTGACTCTGCCTAAACGAGAAGCGCAGATTATTTCTTTGCTGCCACCACGCCTAGCGGCTCGTCGAAATTGCCGGTAAGGACCGCAATCGCGGAACCGCCGGCCGGGTACTTGAAAACCTCGCCGTCGCCGTTACCAGCATCTCCGCAATAGACGACGCCCGTAGCGATCCAGGTCTGCGCGCAGTCGCTGGCACCCGATAGCAATACAGTGCCCTTCAACGTCGCCGTCGTTCCGCTGACGGTGTATTGATACATCGCGTTCGGGTATTGATCGGTGACGTCGAGGTACTTGCCGTCCCACTGCACGGAGCCAGGGAATCCCACAGTGTTGCTCGTTGTGATCGTTTCGAATTTAGTGCTGCCCTTCGGGAGCTCGACGAGCGCGAAGCCCGAGCGGTCGCCGGTAAAGCCGTCGGCGAAGAGATTACCCTGGTTGTCGTAGCCATCGAAGAACTCTTCGTCCAACGGCGTGGTGTAAGCGGTGCCGGAGCCGCTCGCGTTCTTGAAGATGACGACGTCGCCGCCACCCGCCCCCGACGCTTCCAAGATCCCGACTGCAAGGTCGCCGCTGGTATCCATGGCGCAGCTGGATGGAAAAGAGTAGGCGACAGAGAGCGTCTTGATTGGCGTCTTGGGGACCTTGTACTCCGTGATCTGGTTCTGACCTCCGACGTTCCAGAACGTCTTCTTCCCGTAGCCGTAGAGGACGTTCGTGCACCCTTGGCCACCATCGCCAGGGATCGAACCGATCTGCTGATCGCTCTTCGGATAGTCGAAAATGCTGGCGTAGGTGCCGTAGTAGCTGAAGACATACTCAAAGGTCTTCGACTTCTTATGCCGGTCAGGAAGAATGGTGGCGTAACTGGGCAGCGGACTTAGGCGCGCTGCCGTTACCGGCCTTCGGTTCACTGAGAGCGTCCTACCTATGTACGTGCCATTGAGCGCAGCGGTTGACGGCGCGACCGCCGAGCCGCCGCCACACGCTGATAAGATCGCGAGTGCAACCATAGCACCGGCGTATTTCACTAAGGCAGTCGTTTTCAATTACGGTTCCCCTTTCCGAGTAGACATGAGTGCACTTTATTTCTCGACCGAAACGGCGTTGCGCTGCGACCTCCCGCAACCGGCAAAAATTGCAGCGGCGCCGATCGTATGCGCGAAGCGGGCTAAGATTCCCATGAGCGATGCCTCCCGGAAGCTGAACGGACGAGCGGCTAACGACGTTCGCCGCTGCTGTCAGCTATCCCAGCGGAGTAAGCGTTTAAGAGTCAGCTCTCCGAGCACTTTACCTCTGACCCAGTCGGCGGCAATCAGAAAGCCCTTACGCTGTAAGGGCTTTCTGTTTTGCGCCCGGCCAGAATCGAACTGGCAACCTTGGGCTTAGGAGTCCCCTGCTCTATCCAGTTTGAGCTACGGGCGCGCATGTGGTTCGTCTTATTTTATGCGGGTTTGGGCTGCATTTGCCTTCGTTTGAATGTCTCCGATCGGCTCTCGCGGTGCAATTTCGGTGCAGTGGTACAGCCCTTGTCCCCTTTCCGAGCTGGATTACGGCCGACGCTTCTCGCCCGCCATGCGCCGGGCTTGCGCTGCACAGTTCCAAGGATTCACCCGTTGGCCCCGTCGGTCGAGCGATAGCGCGCCTTGCTGCTCGACTGCTCCGGTGGGACTGAGCGCGAGCCTGCCGAAACGTCTGCAAGCCCCGTGACGTTCACGGTGCGAGGAGCAAACCAACCATGAGGAGTCCAGTGAGCCGCTTCGCGCTCAGCGCATGCGTGGCTGTGGCACTGCTGGCAGGCTGCGGCGGATCGCAGCCGCCGATCGGAGCGGCGGGCACGATGCCACAGAGCCACATGAGCAACGTGGTACCGCAATGGCAGGCGCAGCATCTCGCGCATGCCGTCTGCCCGCAAGTCGTTGGCAAACCGACGTGCATGGTGCTTTTATCGGATAAGGTGCGGCAGCCGTGCTCGCCATCCTCAGCGTGTGGTTGGACTCCAAGCCAACTCCAAACCGCCTACGACCTAACGAAATCGCTTGGAAATGGATCGGGGCAGATCGTCGCCGTCATCGAGGCCGGCGATGAGGCTACCGCCTCGACCGATCTTGCAACGTACCGCACCGAGTACAGCCTCGGGACGGCCAGTTTCTTTAAATACAACGAGACCGGACAACAGTCTAACTATCCCCCCAGCTGCACGAACTACGGCTGGTGTCTAGAGACCGACCTCGACATCGAGATGGTCTCC
>PMUK01000170.1 GCA_003166915.1 Candidatus Cybelea palsarum | reverse complement strand
AGCCGTAACGTCATCGGCTCTCTGGCTTGGTCCGTTGAGAAACCAGTTGCCCGCTGATTCGCCTACGCCGCGCTGATCGTAGCTGATAACGTTGATTCCGTTGCAAACGAAGAAGGGAATGATGAAACCCATCTCTCGTGTTTCGGGATCGTTGCCATGGATGAGGATCACGGTCGCACGTGGCCTGTCGCCCGCATAATAAAGGGAGAAGGCGAGCCGTCCTTGGACCGCTTCAATGAGGCGTCGATCTTCTAAGATGCCGCTTCGGAGGCGCAAGTCGTGCGTTGCATGCAGATCACCGGTGCGTTGCGACGTCAAATCGAAGAAGTCGTTTGTGGGTGGATCGGGCAGCTCGTGTTCGACGCCAACGTAGATTGTATGTCCCGAGCCGATGTACAATCCGGGAGCAAGGGTTGAAGCGTGCGCTCCCGCGATAAGTGAGAGCCAGATTGCGAGCGCGACGATCGTTTTTGTCACGCAAGGTATACGTTCGATGCAGGGCGTTGTTTCGTCGACCGATCGTTGCGGCACGAAAGAAGTAACCTGGCCGACGTCACGATCGTGATCGGCTCACGGCACGCCACTACTGACGAGCGCGGGGCGTACCGCCGATGTATGAAGCGGGGACCGGTTCGCGCCGGTCCCCAGGTGTCCTATCGAGGTCGCCTGGCGGCGGCTACTCTTGTGCCCACTCGGCTTTGATCGCATCGAGCGTCGGCCGCGGTGCGCGCACGTCTGGGTTCCTTCCCGCGTCCAGTGGATATGGCTTGTCGCCCGCGCCGCTCTTTTTGTTCGCATAGAGCCCGAACCACGCTTCGTCGTCATAGCAGCCGGCGAATTCGGCGTTCGTCGTAATTAAGTTGCCGATGAAGCCGCCGATGTGCTTGTGAGACCATCCCGACTTCCACCATTCGTCGCTGAACTCGAAGTAGAAGCCGCCCGAATCGACTCCGAGGCCTGCTTGACCCGGGGAGTTTGCAAAGATTTCTTTCTGGTTCGTCGTCACGTAGTCCACGAGGTTTTGCATGCCGGGATTGCGATTGCCCCCAGCCTTCAACTCCGTGGCATCTTCCCACGGCCTCGGGGGCGGAAGTCCGTAATACGGCTTCTTGTCCGAGCCCGGTGGGTAGCCGACGCAACTGTAGTTTGTTCCATGTTTGGCAGTCGATGGGGGATAATACGCCGCAGTCGATCCATATTCGGCGAGGATCGCCGGCTTTGTCGTGCTTCTCTCGATCTGTTCCCAGATCTTACCTAACGTCGGCCCGCGATAGGCGTCGATGCCCCACGTGTCGTTCTTGAATCCAAATTTTTCGCCATAATAGACCGTTACCAGGTACTCTTTTCCAAGGACGGACTTTGTGCCGTCGATCATCGTGGTCGTGGTGATCTTCTTCGCGTTGTTGGCTTCCCGGAAGCCTTGTTTAATGGCCGTGTTCATATCGTTGAGTCCCGTCCACCAATCCGGCTGAACGATGAGGTTAGCAGCGTTGATCTCATTGCCGATGGAGATGCCCATGACCGCCGGGTAAGCGCCATACTGACTGGCCATTATCTTATACGCTGCAGCCAGCGCGTTTTTATAATCGGGTTGCAACACGTTAGCCCCGCCGAAGGAGAGGCTCAGCACGACATAGATCGGATGGTTGCCTCCATTCCACGCGGCGTCGAGGAATTCGTCGATCTTTCCCGTCTCTTTTGGAAAGGGTTGTTGGTCGACTAACATGCTGTAATTCTTGATGTCCTTGAAACTACTCAGCGTAACGTTATAGACCTTGACCGCATTCACGCCGTCGGCGCGCATCAGGTCGAGGTCCGTCTTCCAGATCCCCTTGTAGGCATTGTCAAGGGGGTTGGCAACCGGTGCTTGGTCATAGATAGAGTCGATCTGACTGGTCCCATAATCGACACCTTTGATAAACAGTGGCTGTCCGTCGAGGAGAATGGCACGGCCGCTCACCGTGAACTCCGTGCTGGTCGTAGCGTGGTGCGCCTTCCCCGAATCGCCACGGCGCCCAGCTGTCGCAGCGCTCTGCTGCGTCGCCGCGGGTGCGCTGACCAGCGGCTGCGATCCGCCGCAGCCGGCGAGTATAGCTACGGCCGCGCCGACGCCTACTACACACCGGCTAAAATTTGAAACGCTCATTTGTTCTCCTATTTTCTCTGAAGTCGTTCTCGTGCTCCGGGATGGAGAATGGCCAGCGACGCCTCCGAAGTCAACGGTTGCAGCGATCGAGGCCTAAGCCGGGATCGCGGAATCGGCGCAAAGAGGATTGGCGCTGCCAGAAGATCTTCGTGCGAGAGCCCGAGCTTGCCGCACCGGGCGCCCCGGGCAACTATACGCCTTTCCCGTGGCTATGTCCATTGAAAGAAAGGGATTCGATCCTGGCGGAATCATCTGGAAAATGTCCGAATCGCTCGGTAACATGATTTACGTGCTTCTCGTGTCGATAGGTGTAGCATTGTCGATCTTTTGCGGGATTCAGATGGATAGACACCACTGGCGCGGAGTTTTCCGCGGGAAGCCGTCCGGCGATGAGGTTCCACGCCCGATGCTGTTGGCAATCCTCCTAAGG
>PMUK01000218.1 GCA_003166915.1 Candidatus Cybelea palsarum | reverse complement strand
TGATCATGTTCTTGATGTAGTCGGCATGGCCCGGACAGTCAACGTGCGCGTAGTGGCGCTTGGTCGTTTCGTATTCCTGATGCGAGATGGCAATTGTAATCCCACGCTCTTTCTCTTCGGGAGCGTTGTCGATTTGATCGACGCCGACTTTCTGCGCGAGCCCCTCGGTCGAAAGGCAATGCATGATCGCAGCCGTCAACGTCGTCTTTCCATGATCGACGTGACCCGTCGTGCCGATATTGACGTGCGGCTTATTCCGCTCGAACTTTTGTTTAGCCATCTCTTTCCCTTTCACAGCGGGTTGCACTTCGCGCAACCCTTTGGCGCTACGCCTCGCTTCCGGGACCTTCGCCCCCGGAACGAGGCTGCGCGCCCCCATGCCGACTCCGCGGCATGGGTCCCCAGTTAAGAACGCACTGCACTTCGCACAGGGCGCGTCTCCATTTTTAGTGCACTACACTATCGCGTAGTGCGCCCTATCAGTTAATACACGGGTCCAGGCGTACTGGATGCCTCTTTTTTCCGCCTTACGCGGTAAACGCCCCCGTCGAGGGGGCGCCACGACCCGAATAGTACCAATGAAAACCCTCTAAGTCAACGTGGCTCTAAGCTTGCCTTTACTGCTGCAAAGCATGCTTAGGCCGGCGCCAGTTTCTTGCCGGCAGCTTTTGCCACGATCTCTTCTTCGACCGACTTCGGCGCCTTTTCGTAGTGCGAGAACTCCATGGTGTACGTCGCCCGGCCCTGCGTCGCCGAACGCATGTCGGTGGCGTATCCGAACATCTCCGAGAGCGGCACGTGAGCCGTGATCACCTGGGCACCGCCCGGCGCCTCTTCGGTGGCATGGATGGCGCCACGGCGGCGGTTCAGGTCACCGTTGATCGCGCCCATGTACTCCTTGGGCGTCGTAACCTCGACCTTCATAATCGGTTCGAGCAAGATCGGCCCGGCCGCGCGGTTTGCTTCTTTCCAGGCCATCGAGGCAGCAATCTTAAAGGCCATTTCCGACGAGTCGACCTCGTGGTAGGACCCGTCGAAGGCCACGACCTTAAAATCCATGACCGGAAAGCCGGCAAGCACGCCGCTTTGGGCCGACTCTCGCACGCCTTCCTGGACGGCTTTGCTGTACTCCTTGGGAACGGCGCCGCCGACGATCTTCCATTCGAAGACGAATCCCGTGCCGGGTGGCTGTGGCTCCACGCGCAGCCAAACGTCGCCGTACTGTCCTTTGCCGCCCGACTGGCGTACGAAGCGGCCTTCCTTTTCGATCGTCTTGGTGATCGCTTCCTTATAGGCGACCTGCGGTTTCCCAACGTTGGCCTCGACCTTGAACTCGCGGCGTAAACGATCGAGGATGATCTCGAGGTGCAGCTCGCCCATGCCGGCGATAATCGTCTGCTGGGTTTCCTCGTCGGTGCGCATCCGGAAGGTCGGGTCCTCTTGCGCGAGCCGCGTTAGCGCCAACCCAAGCTTATCCTGATCGGCCTTACTCTTGGGCTCGATCGCCTGGTGAATGACCGGCTCGGGGAAGGTAATCGACTCGAGCGCGATCGGCGAGCGCTCGTCGCAAAGCGTGTCGCCGGTGCGGGTGTCGGAGAGTCCGACGGCCGCCGCGATATCGCCCGCACCGATGGCGTCGATGTCCTCTCGATGATTGGCGTGCATTCGCAGGATGCGTCCGATTCGTTCCTTGCGCCCGGACCGCGAGTTGAGCACGTAGCTGCCTTTGTTCAACACGCCCGAATAGACTCGAAAATACGTGAGATTCCCGTAGGGATCGGTCGCGATCTTGAAGGCAAGCGCGCAGAACGGTTCGGCATCGTCGGTCTTGCGAGTGATTTCGTCGCCGGTTTTCGGCGCGCGGCCAACGATCGGTTTGGCCTCCAGCGGCGAAGGCATGTACTCGACGACCGCATCGAGCAGTGGCTGGATTCCCTTATTCTTAAACGCGGAGCCGCAAAGCATCGGAAGGACCGTCCCCTCGATCGTCGCTTTGCGCAGGGCGGTCTTCATGCGGTCGATCGGCAGCTCTTTGCCGTCGAAGAACATCTCCAGTAGTTCGTCGTCTTGCTCGGCGATGGCCTCGACCAGATGGTGACGCCACTCCATCGCCAACTCTCGCAGTTCGCCTTCGACATCCTCTTGCTCCGTCGTTGAGCCGAGGTCGTCCGTGTAGACGACCGTCTTCATTGTAAAGAGGTCGACGATGCCGCGGAACTTGTCCTCGGCGCCGATCGGCACTTGAATGGGAACGACGCGCGCGCCCAGGCGCTCGCGAATCTTATCGACGACGTTGAAAAAGTCGGCTCCGACCCGATCCATCTTGTTGACGAAGACGATCCGCGGCACCTTATACTTGTTGGCTTGGCGCCAGACGGTCTCCGATTGCGGCTGCACGGCCGCTACGGAATCGAAGAGCGCGACCAACCCGTCGAGGACGCGGAGCGACCGCTCGACTTCAACCGTGAAGTCGACGTGCCCGGGCGTGTCGATGATGTTGATGCGCGTATCGCGCCACGTCGTTGCCGTTGCGGCCGATGTAATCGTAATGCCGCGCTCCTGCTCTTGAACCATCCAATCCATCGTCGCGGCGCCGTCGTGGACTTCGCCCATCTTGTGCACGCGTCCGGTAAAGAAAAGAATGCGTTCGGTGCAGGTCGTCTTGCCGGCATCGATGTGCGCGGCAATGCCGATATTCCTCGTGCGTTCGAGCGGATATTCCCTTGCAGCCATGGTCTTTTTAGTCTAGTAGGGCCGCTACCAACGATAATGGGCAAAAGCTTTGTTGGCTTCAGCCATCTTGTGCGTGTCTTCACGCTTCTTGATCGTGGCACCGGTGTTATTGGATGCGTCGAGCAACTCGCCCGCGAGCTTCTCTTCCATCGAGCGCCCGTTGCGGGCGCGCGCGAAACCGATGAGCCAGCGCATGGCCATCGCCTGGCGGCGATCCGGCCGCACTTCCATCGGCACTTGGTACGTCGCGCCGCCTACTCGGCGAGGACGCACTTCCACCAAGGGCATCGCGTTGGAAAGCGCCTGCGAAAAGATTTCCATCGGGTCGCGCCCGGTCTTTTCAGAGACGATCTCGAGCGCCCCATACGTGATGTGCTCGGCGGTCGATTTCTTGCCGCAAAGCATGACCTTATTGATGAAGCGCGCCAGCACTTTCGAGTTGAACTTCGGGTCGGGCAGAATCTGCCGTTTTGGAGCCGGTCCTTTGCGGGGCATTACTTCTTCTTCTCGCGCTTCGCGCCGTACTTGGAGCGGCCTTGCTTGCGGTTCGCCGTACCCGCGGTGTCGAGCGTACCGCGAATGATGTGATAGCGAACGCCGGGCAGATCCTTGACGCGCCCGCCGCGCACTAAAACCACGGAGTGCTCTTGCAAGTTGTGACCGATGCCGGGGATGTAGGCGGTAACCTCTTCACCATTGGTCAGCCGGACGCGCGCGACTTTGCGTAGCGCCGAGTTCGGCTTCTTGGGAGTAACGGTCTTGACTTGCGTGCAAACGCCGCGGCGTTGAGGATTGCCGGTTACTTCGAATGCACGGGTCGGCAAATCCGGATGTCCGGGCTTGGGCCCGGTCAGGATCACGCGAAATGCCCGCGTCTTGACCTTTTGCTCGGTCTTCTCTCGCCCGCGGCGCACCAGCTGGTTGATCGTTGGAATGGCTTGCTCCCCACAAAAGTAAACGACACAAACAACGGCCTCACCCGCAGGTGGGACCGAGCACCAACTATATCAGGGCCTCTTTTGGGCGTCAAATGGGGGGCGCAATGGCGGCGAGCGGCGGACTGCATGAAAATCCGCGGTTGGGCGTTCTGGACGGCTTGCGCGGCCTGGCGGTCCTGCTCGTCCTTTGGTACCACCTGTGGGAGATCTCGTGGCTCTCGCCTCCGAGGTCGCTCGCTTTCCTGCCCGCCACCGGCTTCACCGGGGTCACGCTCTTTTTCTTTCTCTCAGGCTTCGTCATCTCGTACCCGTTCTTTCGAGCGGACCGGCTTGGGAGGCCGCCGCCGTCGTGGGGCCATTTCGCCTGGCGCCGCTTCATCAAGATCGTGCCCTCCTACGCCCTCTCGATCGCGGTCGCATACGCGCTTGGGTACGCGCAGCGGCAACCGAACGCCGCGCTCCTGCCGGACCTCGCCACCCACGTGCTCTTCATCCATACCTGGTTTTCGCAGCGGTACGGCAGCATCAACGGCGTTCTGTGGACGCTCTCCGTGGAGGTCGAGTTTTACTGCGTCTTCCCGTTGATCTGGTGGGCGTTTCGGCGCCAACCCTGGCTCAGCGCGGGATCGATGATCGCGCTCGCTTGGATGTGGCGCGCTTGGATGGCCCACTGCTGCTACAGCACGCTCTTCGCGCAGTATGAAGAGAACCTCCCGGGATATCTCGACATCTTTGCGTTGGGAATGCTCAGCGCATATCTTTTCGTTGCTCGCGCTACGCTGCTGCGAGTTCCGGCAATACGTGGTATCGCGCCGCTGGTTGCCCTCGGCGGATTTGCGATGCTGGGGCTGCTGCTGGAGAACTGCTATATGTACAGACTTTCCGATCAGTGGTCGGGCGTGTGGCAGATCGATCGCCGGCCACTGCTGGGCGTCGCATTCAGCGCAATCGCTTTAGGGTCGCTGGCGAGCCCGCGATGGTGGCAGATCCTTCTAGATAACGCGCCGATGCGTTTCCTCGCGGCGATCTCGTACAATCTTTACCTGTACCATCAGATCGTCGCGCGAGAGCTCTTCTGGCATCACGTCCCGCCGTATGCCGGGAATCCTCATTACGACACACAATGGCAAGCCCGCTATTCCGAGCTTGCCTTTGCACTCGCCATCGCAGTTGCGACGGCGGCAACCTATCTGTTCGAACGCCCGCTATTGCGTCTGAAGGGACCCCGCCGGGCGGGAAATCAGATCAGAGCTGCGACTTGAAAATACTCGTCGCGAGCGCGTCGACGCCCGGAACGCGCACTTCCTTACCCTGAAATCCCGTAACGGTGGTCCAAATCCAAACGACCAACGCAAGAATCCAGAGGATCGGAAAGAGCACCCAGAGGTGAATGAAGCTTAATACGAACCCCAGGATGATATAGAGGGCCCATATGGTGATGGACTGCGCCGCGGCCCACTTCACGAATTTATTCGTTCCACCGCCGACGAGCATAATGATGCCGCCGAGGAGGCAGAACAGGTAAGCGAGCCCGGCCGCCACGTTCGGCTCGAGCCCGAACGGCGTATCTTTGGGAGGTTCGGTTACGGACATGAATGCTGCCCCTTTCGGCTCCAAACGCAAGTGTAAACTTGTCCGCGTTGCTTTGCTTTGCGACGGGGCCGAACCTTCATCTAGCGCTCGCTCGTAACAGGCTGCACGCGGGCGCGTGGGAAAAGCCTGAGCGATGAGTCGCCGGATCGAACCCGAGGGCTGGCCGCGGACCAGCGGGTATGCGCACGGCATCGTGGCCGAGGGCCGGTACCTCGCCATCGCCGGCCAGATCGGCTGGAACGAGCGCAACGAGCTGGTTGGTGAAGGCTTCATCGAGCAAGCCGTGCAGGCGTTGCGCAACGTCGTCACGGTGCTTCGCGCAGCGGGCGGGGAGCCGGCGCACCTCGTCCGGCTGACGTGGTACGTGACCGATAAGCAAGAGTATCGCGACAACGTCGCCGCCCTCGGCAGCGAGTATCGCGAGATCGTCGGCGCGCATTATCCGGCGATGGCCCTCGTACAGGTCGCCGATCTGCTCGAAGACGGCGCGAAGGTCGAGATCGAAGCGACTGCGGTTCTACCGCGCGACGAGTAACGCGAGGCGCATTGCGCTCAAGATGACAACGCGCGGAGTTTATACCGTTGGAGTTTGCCGGTTTCGGTTCGCGGCAGTTCGCTGAGGAACTCGATCTCGCGCGGCGCTTTGAACGGCGCGATCTGTGCTTTGCAGAACTCGCGCAGCTCGTCGGCTTTTGCCTCGGTAGCGGCGCAGCCGTCCACGAGCACGACGAACGCTTTCACGAAGTTCGTCTCTTTTGCCATGTCGCGCTTGCCCACGACCGCAACCTCTTTCACGTCGGCGTGCGCGATCAGGGTCTGCTCGACCTCGGGGCCTGAGATGTTGTAACCGGCCGAGAGAATCATATCGTCCATGCGCGAGACGTACCAGTAGTAGCCGTCGGCATCTCGGCGATAGGCGTCGCCGGGATAGTTCCAGCCGCCCTGCACATAGTTGCGCTGGCGCTCGTCTTGCAAATACTTGCAGCCAGTTGGTCCTTTGACCGCGAGGCGCCCTACCATACCGTCGGGCACTGCACGCCCCGCCTCATCGTGAATCTCGGCGACGTATCCGGGCACGACGCGTCCCGTCGCGCCGGCTCGCACTTCATGCTGCGGCGAACCGACGAAAATATGGAGCATCTCCGTGCTGCCGATCCCGTCGAGAATCTCTAGGCCCGTCGTTGCTCGCCATTGCTCCCAGACAGTTTTGGGAAGCGTCTCGCCGGCGGATACGCACGTGCGCAGCGTTGAGAGATCATACAGGAGTGCCTTCGCCGCCATCGTGCGGTAGGCGACCGGCGCCGTAAAGATTGTCGTTACCCCGAAAGCTGCGATGGCCTCGAGCAACTCGATCGGGCCGGCTTTTTCGAGCATCAGCGTCGCGGCGCCGGCGTGGAGCGGAAAGAGCAGCAGTCCGCCGAGACCGAACGTAAATGCCAGAGGCGGGCTTCCGCAGACGAGATCGTCGTGGCGCGGGTGCAGCACGCGCGCGGAATACGTGTCACAGATCGCCAGCAAATCGCGATGGTAATGCATCGCCGCCTTGGGCGTGCCGGTCGTCCCCGACGTGAAAGCAATGATGGCGACGTCGTCGGCCGCAGTTTGCACGGCTTCGAAATGCGGCGGCTTCCCCTCCATGAGATGCTCCAGGGAGTTCACGCGCGGCGCATCCCCGTTGAAATGGAGCGTCCGTACGCCGGCGACGCCGCCGCAGGCGAGGTCAAGCTCATCTCGCAGCCGGCAATCGCAGAGCGCGTGCTTGACTTGGGCCTTCTCCATCATGAAGCGCAGCTCGGCGGCGCGATAGAGCGGCACGGTCGTTACCACAATGCCGCCCGCTTTCAGTACGGCAAACCAACAGGCCGCCAGCATCGGCGTATTCGGCGCTCGAAGCAACACGCGGTTTCCCGGTTCGATTGCCATGTCGTCGACCAGCACGTTTGCGATCCGGTTCGCCGCGTTGCGCAAGTCCGCATAACTCCAGCAGAGCCCTCCCGGCGCGACGATGCACCGACGGTTACCGCCGCCCTCCTCCACGCGCCGGTCGAGCAGCTGCGTTGCCGCGTTGAGACGTTCGGAGTACTGCAATGAGGGCAGATCGAAACGCAGCTCCGGTAACTCGGGCGGCGCCGGCAAGCGCTCCTTCGCGAAGATATCGGTATGTCCGGTAGTGCGCACGTTCACCCTTGGAGCAGCTGCTTCGCGATGACGAGCTGCTGAATCTCGCTGGCACCTTCGTAAATGCGCAAGGCGCGAACGTCGCGGTATAAGCGTTCGACGATCTCACCGCGAGTCACGCCGCGCCCTCCAAAAAGCTGCACGGCACGATCGCAGACGCGCCCCGCCGCCTCCGTCGCAAACCATTTCGCCATCGCAGCTTCACGAGTGATCCGCGCGCGGCCGCTATCCTTGGCCCACGCGGCGCGATAGACGAGGAGAGCGCTTGCATCGACTTCGGTTGCCATCGTTGCAATCGCGGCTTGCGTCAGCTGCAGGTCGGCCAGCGGCTTGCCGAACAGATGCCGCGTTTTTACGTGCGCTAGCGATTCATCCAAAGCCCGTCGCGCGAAGCCAGCAGCCGCCGCGCCGACCGTGCTGCGGAAAACGTCGAGCACCGCCATCGCAATCTTGAAGCCTTCGCCTTCCTCGCCGATCCGGCACTCGTGGGGAACGCGAACGCCGTCTAAACGCAACGTACCGAGCGGATGCGGCGAAATCGTTTCGATTTGTCTCTCCGCGCGACACCCGTCTGTGGCAGCATCGACCGCAAAGGCGCTCAGACCTTTGGAACCGCTCTCGCCCGTGCGCGCGAAGACGACATAGAGATTCGCGATGCCGGCATTGGATATCCATGCCTTCTCGCCCTCAATAACGTAGCTGCCGTTTTCGCGCCGGGCGCGCGTCGTCAGCGCGCCGACGTCGGAGCCGGCCTCAAACTCCGACAACGCGAAGGCCCCGATGCACCGGCCCGCGGCGATCTCGGGCAGATATCGCCGCTTCAGCTCGGAACTGCCGAATAACGCGATCGGACCGGCGCCCAAACCCTGCATCGCGAACGCGAAATCCGCAAGCGCGGAACGGTACGCGAGCCGCTCCCTCGCAAGGCAAAGAGTTCGAACGTCGAGCTCCGCGCGCAGGCCGCCGTATGCGCCCGGGACGCAGGCCCGCAGCCATCCGTCCTCTGCCAACGCGCGCACCCAGCCGCGTGACGTCGTGGCGGCATCGCACTCGTCGTCAGCAAGCGCGGCACCGTCGAGCCAGGCTTTGAGGCCTGCGGAAAACGCGCGGTGCTCTTCGTCAAACAGCGGGAGATCGAGCATTTCCCGAGGTCCTAGTTTCCTTCGAACTCGGGCGGCCGTTTCGCGACAAAGGCTTCGTAGGCGCGGCGGAAGTCGTTGCTTTCCATACAGGCGGCTTGCGCCCGCGCTTCGGCATCGATTGCTTCGTCGAGCGGCAGCACCCATTCGTCGTGCAGCATTCGCTTCGTCATGGCATGCGCTGCGGTCGGGCCCTGCGCGATCGCGCGTGCGAGTTCGCCGGCCCGTCCGAGCAACGCATCCTGCGAGCATAGCTCGTTATAAAATCCCCACTCGTGCGCCTCTTCTCCGAGCAGCGCGCGACCGGTATAGAGCAGCTCGCTCGCGCGGCCGAGCCCCACAATGCGCGGCAGCATCGAGCACGCGCCCATGTCGCATCCCGCCAGACCGACGCGGACAAAAAGGAAAGCAACGCGCGAGCGCTCCGTTCCCAAGCGCAAATCGCTCGCCATTGCCAGAATCGCTCCGGCGCCGGCGCAGGTACCGTCGATTGCGGCCACGATGGGTTGGGGACACGCGCGCATCGCCTTCACCAGATCTCCGGTCATCTGCGTGAACTCGAGAAGCTGCTGTGGAGAGCTCAGCGTCAACGGTCCGATGATTTCGTGTACGTCACCACCCGAACAAAAGTCAGTTCCGGCGCCGGTCAGCACCACGGCTTTAACGGTTGCGCTGGTTTGCAAAGACCTGAACAGATCCGTCAGCTCGCGATAGAGCTCGAAGGTCAGCGCGTTCTTGCGAGCGGGCCGATCCAGTGTAACGGTCAAGACCTTCGTATCGAGCTGCGTGCGTGCTCCGTTCATCTGATACGAAATGGCAGATCCTCTTCGTCCTCATCGCCCGGACTGTTGCGCGCGATCACGCGCAGACGATACGAGCGAACGAAGATCGGCGGAGTATCGAGCACGTCGAGCGTGAACTGGAAGCGTCCGGGGCCTACGTGGGGAACGTTGATGGAGAAGAGACTCGTGCGCACCTCAACGCTCGCAACATTCGTGCCGGTAGCGAACCAGCCGGACCAATGCTCGCCGCGCCGAACGTCGAGCGAGGAGAAACGAAGTCCCAGAATCTTCGGCGGCGCCTCGTTCGGCTCGACTTTGGGCGTGGGCAGTGCCCAATGGGAGCCGACGATCAGGTTCGAAGGTGTCGGCGGAACTCGCGATCCGCATGCGACCGACAGCAATGCGAACGAACACGCCCCGATGCGAACCAACACGTCTGAGGTCGTACGGCCTCGCCGCGACGCCACCTGCTCACTTTAGAAGGCGCCTCCGAGCGTAGGGCGTAAAGGCCGGGCATAATGCAGAACGCGGCCCCGCGAAGCCTCGCGCTCGATTACGCGGTCGGCATTTGCGGCGTCTGGATATCCGGCGGATTTTTTCTCGATGCGTGGGCACACGGTCACGTGCCGGTGGAAAGCTTCTTCACCCCGTATCACGCCGTCTTCTACTCGGGCATGTTGGCCTTGGTGATTACGGTCGGGGCCTTTATATTGCGCGCGCGCGATCTCGGTTACGCTTGGTCCGACACCGTTCCGCGCTCCTACCGCCTGGCGCTCTTGGGCATTCCCATCTTCGTGGCCGCGGGAATCGGAGATATGCTCTGGCATCGCTTCTTCGGAATCGAAGAGGGCGTCGACGCACTGCTCAGCCCGACGCATCAAATTCTGGGCCTTGGAATCTTTCTCGTTGCGAGCGGCCCCATTCGCTCGGTTTTGGCACATCGCGATGCCACGACGCCTTCGCGCCAGTTACCCCTCGCGCTCGGTCTCGCGACGTGGCTGATCCTCACGCATTTCGGCACGGCATACGGATTCGATCCCGGCGCGGGCCGAACCAATGCCCCGCCGCCCATCGCTCCGTTCACGCCGGATTATCTCACGGCGCTCTCGATCGGATACTATAAGATTGCCAGCGGCGTTCTGAGCATCATTCTCGAGAGCATTTTGATCGGCGGCTTCGCGCTCTGGTTTATCTCGCGCATTCGTCCCGCTCCCGGTATGCTGACCGCGCTCTTTGTGATCGGCAATGCCCCGGCGGCGGCAGCATTCACCAATCAGACGCCGTTGCTGATCGTGACCATCGTGCAATCGCTGATTACCGGCATCGTGGCCGACCTTCTCGTCGCACGGTACGATCCATATCCTTCCCCGGCGAAGACGGTCGCGTTTCGGATTTTCGCGATCGCCGTTCCGATGTCGTACACGGGCGCCTATCTACTGGCGACGTTTTTCGCCGACCGCATTTGGTGGGATTGGAACGTAGCGCTGGGTTCGTGGATTTGGTCGGGAGTCTGCGGCTTCGCGCTGAGCCTGCTGATCGCCGCTCGCCGAACGGCGTGATCGCCTTCGGCCTGGTCGCTGCCGCGCTGCTGCTGCACGGCGCAACGGCATGGCGCTACGGCTACTTCCGCGACGAACTCTACTTCATCGCCTGCTCGAAGCACCTGGCGTGGGGTTACGTCGATCAGCCGCCGCTCGTTGCCGTCGCGGCCTGGCTAGCGGCCCCCGCCGGATATCAGCTCGTATTATTGAGGGCGCTTCCAATTCTGGCCGCCGGCGGAACCGTCTATCTTGCCGTGCGTCTCACCAAGGAGCTGGGCGGCGGCGCTTTCGCTCAGATGCTCGCCGGCCTCGCGACGCTCTTGATGCCGGCGTACCTGCTGCTGGGCAACACGCTGACGACAACTTCGTTCGAGCCGTTCTTCTGGACGCTCGCAATCTACCTCACGATTCGGCTCGTGCGCGCGCCGGTGGCCGCGCGGCCGCTGCTGTGGCTCGTGCTGGCCGTTACCGTGGCGTTGGGCGCGTATGCGAAGTATTCGATCGGTTTGCTCGTTGCGGGGCTGATCGCCGGTTTCTTGCTGACGAAAGAGCGCGACACCCTGCGCACCCCATACGTACTCTGCGCCGCGGGCCTTACACTGCTGCTGCTAGCTCCGAACCTCGCTTGGCAGGCCGCTCATGGATGGCCGTTTTTCGAAGTCGTGCGCGGCGACGCGGCGCATCGTCCCGCCTTTGCAAACGGTCTGACGCTGGAGTATCGTAATCTTACAAACAATGCAACGGCCTTTATGCTGGAGCAACTCCTCTATACCAACCCGCTCGCTGTTCCCGTCTGGCTTTCCGGCGCGATTGCGCCGTTTCGATTGGCGGCATTACGCAATCTGCGCTTTATCGCGGTCACGTATGCCGTACTCTTTTTCGCTGCCGTGGCACTAGGGGCAAAGGGCTATTACATCGTCGGCATCTATGCGACGTTGCTGGCAATCGGTGCCGTTGCGATCGAGCGCGTTGCGGTTCCTCTGCGATCGGCACTGCTCGGTGGGCTCGTCGCAGTCGCGCTCCTCGCGCTTCCTTTGTCGCTGCCGGTTCTGCCGGTCGAGAGACTCGTCGCGTATACAAAACTTCTCGGATTGACCGGACGAGACGGATTGCCGGCGCATCTCATTCAGCCGGTCTTTGCCGAAGAGTTCGGCTGGGATCGGCTTGCGCAGGATGTGGCCCGCGTCTACTTTGCCCTCCCCAGCGACCTACGCGCACGTACGGCCATCTACGCCGACACCTACGGCGACGCCGGCGCACTCGACTATTTTGGACCGCGCTACGGGTTGCCGCCGGCAATCTCGAGCCAAAACAACTACTACCTCTGGGGCACGCACGGCTACGACGGCTCGACGCTGGTGGCGATCGGAGCGACACGGATTGACGTGTTGCGACGGTACTTTCGAAGCGTGCGCCTCGTGGACGTCTCGGTCGAACCGTTGAAGTGGGTCGTCGAAGGGCCTGCGCCGATCTATCTTTGCCGCGATCCTGTCGCGCCCTTATCGGAGATCTGGCCGCACCTGCGCTGGTACGGGGCTTAGCGAAGTAACGTCACCGTGAGCGAAGTAACGTCATCCTTCGACGGGCTCAGGACGACACGACGAGGAAACCGGGGACGATCATCGCGATCCCGGTTTGTGAGCCATCGACGAGCATCAGGACTCCCTCAGCGACCTCGTCGACGCTCGCGATTCGGCCTTCGGGATTGCTTGCGGCTAACAGCCGCCGCGTCTCTTCTTCGCCTCTTCCGGTTTTCGCCGTGATGTTGGTCACGGCGTTGCGAAGGATGCCGGTCTCCGTGTAGCCCGGGCAGATCGCGTTGACGGTGACGCCCGTACCCGCGGCTTCCGCGGCGACCGCCCGCGTGAAGCCGACCACGCCGTGTTTGCTCGCACAATAGGCCGAGATGTACGGCACGCCCGCGAGGCCGGCGGTGCTCGCGACGTTGACGATGCGTCCCCATTCTGCCTTCGCCATTTCGGCGAAGACTTCGCGCGTGCAAAGAAACGTGCCGGTCAAGTTCGTTGCGATGATTCGGTCCCACATTTCGGAGGACGTGCGCGTCAGCGTAGCAGACTCAACGATGCCGGCATTGTTGACCAGAATGTCGATCGCGCCGTTCGCCTCGCGACACTCTTGGAACGCACGCCGCACTTCATCTTCGTTGCAAACGTCGGCCACGGCGCGGAAAAACGACGGGTCAGCGCTGCCGGCGGGGCCCGAACGGCTGACGATACTGACGCGCGCGCCGTCTCGCGCAAGACGCTGCGCGATGGCGAGACCGATGCCGCGCGTAGCTCCGGTAACGACGGCGTGCTTTCCCGCGACGCTCATGACGCCGCATCCTTCGCTCTGGCCACAAGCCGCTCGAGCTGCTCTTTTCCGGAGAGGTACTGCACCGGCCAGGGCGCCTCTTCGTAGCCGAGTTCCGCCGCGGCATGCAGCGTCCAGAACGGATCGGCGAGATGCGGGCGCCCGAGCGCGACCAGATCCGCGCGCGCGCCGGCGAGAATCGCGTCGACTTGATCGACATCGGTAATGTTGCCCACCGCCATTGTCGCGATCCCGACTTCATTGCGAATCTTATCCGAATACGGCGTCTGAAACATTCGCCCGTACACCGGCTTTGCGTCCGGCGTCGTCTGGCCAGCCGAAACGTCGATGAGATCGGCGCCCTCGAGCTTGAACGCGCGCGCAATCTCGACGGCATCCTCGCCATTGATGCCACCCTCTACCCAATCCGTCGCGGATATGCGCACCGACATCGGCCGCTCCTCCGGCCAAACGGTTCGCATCGCGCGAAAAACTTCCAATGGATAGCGCAGACGATTCGCCAGCGAACCGCCGTACTCGTCCCGGCGATGGTTGCGCAGAGGCGTGATAAATGACGAAAGCAGATAGCCGTGAGCGCAGTGCAGCTCCAGCATGTCGAAACCGGCTTCCACGCCCATGCCGGCGGCGCGCACGAAGGCGTCGCAAATCTCGACCATCTCCGCACGCGTCAACTCGGACGGCGCCTGATTTCGGGTCGCGTACGGAATCGCCGAAGGCGCCACGAGGGGCCAGTTTCCCTCATCGAGCGGTTCGTCCATCCCCTCCCACAGCAGCTTCGTCGAACCTTTCGGGCCGGAATGCCCAAGCTGCAGGCAGATCTTAGCGCGCGAGGATGAGTGAACGAAATCAACGATTCGCTTCCAAGCCGGCACGTGTTCGGGAAGGTACATCCCGGCGCACCCGGGCGAGATGCGCCCTTCTCGCGTGACGCAGGTCATCTCCGTAAAGACCAAACCCGCGCCGCCGAGCGCGCGCGTTCCCAGATGCACGAGATGAAAATCGCCTGGAGTCCCGTCGACCGAGCTGTACATGTCCATCGGGGAAACGACGATCCGGTTTTGCAGTTCCAGTCCTCGGAGTCGAAACGGCACGAACATCGGCGGAACGGCGCGGCCGCCAAACCATCGTTCGATGCGCTCGACGTAGGTCGTATCGCGCAAGCGCAGGTTTTCATGACCGATCCGCTGACTTCGCGTCAGCAGGCTGTACGCGAACTGCTCGGGCGGAAGCGTTGCGTAACGCGCGATGTTTTCGAACCATTCCGTCGAGTTACGCGCGGCGTTCTGCAGCTTTAGCACCTCCAGCTTCCGGCTAGCCTCATACTGTTCTAGTGCTTTCCCAAGGGCGGCGGGCTCCGCGCCTGCCAGCGCATCCGCCAAACCGATGGCATCTTCCATTGCAAGTTTGGTTCCGGAACCGACGGAAAAGTGCGCGGTATGGGCGGCGTCGCCCACCAGCACGACGTTGCCGGCGCTCCAGCGCTCGTTGCTCACTCGGGTGAAGTTGAGCCAGTCGCGGCCACGCAGGTGCGCGCTATTGGCCATCAAGCGATGGCCGTGCAGGTACGGCTCGAAAAGCTCTTCGCAAAACGCAATCGTTTGCTGCGTGTCTGCCGTATCGAGACCGTGCGCGAGCCATGTCTCCTCGCGGCACTCGACGATGAACGTGCTGAGCTCTTCGTCGAAGCGATAGGCATGGACGGTGAACCACCCATGTTCGGTCCGCTCGAAAATAAACGTGAAGGCATCGAGCGGCAGCGTCGTTCCGAGCCACACGAAGCGGCAGCCGCGCCGCTCGAGGGTTGGATGAAACTCATCGCCGAAACTCTGACGGACCCGGCTGTTGGCGCCGTCGGACCCAACCAAGAGATCGCAACGGTCGCGCTCGGATGCAATATCGGTGACGTCGGTTTGAAAGTTCAGCTCGACGCCGAGCTCCGTCGCTCGATGTTGTAAAATCGAGAGAAGCCGCTTTCGCGAGATACCGCTAAAGCCGTGACCTCCCGACCGAATCGTATGCCCGTTGAAATGAATCTCGATATCGTCCCAGTGGGCGAAGGCCTGGGTGATTTCGCGATGCGTCGGCTCGTCGGCGGCCCGCAGATTTTCCAGCGTCGCATCGGAGAAGACGACGCCCCATCCAAAGGTATCGAGAGGCCGATTACGTTCGGCGATGCGAACGGGCCATGAGGGGAAGCGGGCCTTGATCAGTATTCCAAGGTAGAGGCCCGCGGGACCGCCGCCGATGCAGGTTACGCGCATGAAGGACGCTTACACTTTGATGAGAGCCACGGGCTAATCCCGCCACGCTATGGTATTCTACGCTCGAAAAGTGATGAGACCGGCGATTGCACTCGTTTTGTTCCTGTCCTGTTCCGCCGTGCTTCTCGTAGTTGAGCGCGAGGCGGCGGCGGCGCGAGCAGCGGCCCCGGTGACGCTTTCGAGCGGATTATCCGCATCCCGCGCGACGATACCGGTGAGCTTCAACGGCCGGCAAGCCTCCTGCATCTTAGATACCGGCAGCTCCGCCATTTTGGTCTCGCCGATGCTGGCGCGCGACGCGGGGCTCTCCGGCTCGGGCGGAACGTTTGAGGTTGCGCCCGACGGCCGAACGTACGCTGACCGGGAAACCGAGATTTCGCGTTTCGCCGTCTCCCGGTTCGCGGTACGCGACGTTCACGCGCTGATCTCTTCGAACTTGACCGGATATAACGCGCTCTGCGGTTATGATTTCTTCACGCGTTTTCCATCGCTGATCGATCGCGAGCGCGGAACGGTCACGCTCTTTCCAGCTCCTTCAAAGATCGCGCACATGCATTGTCTTCGCGTCGATCTCTCTCCCCGCGTGCCATTGGCGACGGTCGAGATTAACGGCACCTGGCTGAATCAGATCGTGCTCGATTCGGGAATGTCGGGCGGCGGAGCGCTCTGGGACGGCGTTCGCGAACGCTTGCGCAGCCCGTTGGTTTCCGCCGCAAACGATATGGATCAGCCCCTGGCCCGCCACGGTTTCTCGTGCGGAGCTTCCGCTTTCGTCAGATTCGCGACGGGAACGGCGACAAGCTCCATGCCGATGTGCACCGAAGAGGAGCGCCCCGACGGCTACAATGGAATTATCGAGACCAACCTGCCCGCCATGCACGCGATGGCGGTCGACTACCCTCACCGACGAATTTGCTTCGACGTCGAAAGTCTTTCGCAAGCTTGGTCTCGTTTCAACAACCTCCGCTCACCGTAGAATTTCGCGATCCCGGGCTCTCCCAATGTCATGGTGATCGCAGCAATGTCATCCTGAGCGCAGTCGAAGGACGACATTGCGAGGCGTGAGTGCTGGGTCATCCTTCGACAAGCTCAGGATGACAACTGGGAGCTCAGGATGACAAACGACTGCGCCCAGGATTACGATTTTTTGCGGGCGATGAGGAGACCGTCGCAGACTGGTACGAGTGCTGCTTCCACTCTGTCGTCGCGACCGGCTTTGAAACTGATGTCGCGCAGGGCTCGCGTGTCGGGATCATCCACGGACGGGTCGACCACCGCGCCGTCCCACAACACGTTGTCGACCAAGATCAAACCGCCGCCTCGCACCAGCTCGAGCGCACCTTCGTAATACGTGTCGACGTTGGTTTTATCGGCGTCGATAAATGCCATGTCGAAAGGCTCGACGTTCTCGCGCCGCAGCCGTTCGAGGGTTTGCACGGCGGGAGCGATGCGCAAGTCGATCTTGCCCGCCACGCCGGCAGACTCCCAGTACCGGCGTGCAACCGCCGTCGTCTCCTCATTGACGTCGCAGGCCAGGATGTAACCGTCGGGCGGCAGTGCGAGCGCCATCGCCAGCGAGCTATACCCGGTGAAAACACCGATTTCCAAATACCGCCGTGCGCCGATCGTATGCGCTAAGAGCGCCATGAGCTGGCCCTGTTCGGGCCCGATTGCCATGCGCCACTGTGAAAGACGCGCGGTCTCTTCGCGCAACTCGCGAAGTATCGGATGCTCTCGGACCGTCGCGTTGACGATGTAATCCGCAATCGCCGCGTCTAGTATCGAACTCTTCGTCGTCATTGCTCCCCCCTCACGAGTCCACGGCCGTGCCGCGATTTGAAGGTAAGTTCCGACACCCCGGATTTGTCCAGCTCGCCCAATCCCGCGGCTTTCATGCGCTCGTACTGCTCGAACGTGGCCGCGGCAAGCGGCAACGAAAGTCCCGCCTCTTTTGCGAGAGATAATGCGATGCCGCTGTCCTTGGCGGCGTGCGCGGCAGAAAAGTAGACGTCGTGTTCGCGGTGCTGCATGTCGGCGCCGTCGGTTTCGAGCACGCGAGAGTTCGCACCGGTTTGCGAGAAGACTTCGCGCAGCAAGTCGAGATCCAAGCCGAGCGCATCGCCCAGGCCGAGCCCTTCGGCAAGACCTGCGGTGTTGACGTTCATGACCATGTTCACGAGCGCTTTGACTTGCGCCGCCGTGCCGGCCTCGCCGACGTACTTCAGCGACGCGCTCATCTTTTCGAGCAGCGGCTTGGCGCGCTCGAAGACCTCCGGGCGCCCGCCGATCATTAGATACAGCGTGCCGTTTCGCGCCTGCGGGATAGAGCTGGCCATGCAGGCTTCGAGCGCGTCTCCGCCGCGTTCCGAGGCCATCCGCTCGACGTCGCGATGGACCTGCGGCGTGACGGTGGCGCAGTTCAGGAAGATGCGCCCCTTTGCGTTGATCAAGAGCGAGTCGCCCTGCGACGCAAAGATCTGGTACATCGCAGCGTCGTCGCTCACCACGGTCACTACCACGTCTGCCAGCTCGCTAACGCGAGCGAGCGACGAGGTCACCTCGCCGCCGGTCTCGGCGGCAACCTCGGCTGCCGACTCGGGCCGCATGTCAAACAACGCAACGATGGGGTACCCAACGTCATGCAACCGCCTAGCCAGGTTCGCGCCCATCCGTCCCGTCCCGACGACGCCGATCTTCACGAGGGCGCTAATGCAGCAATCCTAGGCGCCGGCCCTGCAGCGCCCGTGAGAAGGCAACGGCGTTCAATCCAGCCAACCTTGCAGACCGGCGATTCCTCGCCTGGCCCCACGGGGGCACTACCATCGCATTATTTTTAAGGAGATCTTATGCGCACATCACGCGTCTTAATTGCTGCGGCCGTACTGCTCGCAGCCCTCATCCCGGCCTCGGGCTTCGCCCAGGTCGAGAGCACCCCGATCCCTGCTCCGGTCAAACCCAACTTTTCCTCGCTGAGCTTCATGGCGGGGAGCTGGACCTGCACGTCCAAGAGTTCGCGTCGCCCTCGCGCGTTTACAACCATTTCCACCTACACGCTCGATCCGACCGGCTACTGGATGAACGAAACGTCCACAACACCCAAGACGTCGTGGGTACCGACCACGCTGCGGGCTTGGGATAAGATCACGTACGATCCCGACGCCAAGCGTTGGGTCGACGTATCTTACGGCGACGGCGGTGCCTACGGGCTTTCGTATTCGCAAGGCTGGAACGGCGACCAGATCGCCTGGCACGACGTTTCCTTCGCGCCGGGCCCGAACATCAACAGTCAAACCGACATCACCACGACGAAGGTCAGCGCAACCAAAACGACGTCCTCGTCGTCCTTCACCGAAACAAAAACAGGCCGCCGTGTAATGGTCACGACGACCTGCGTTAAGAGCTAAGACCTCGAGAGAGGGGGAGTTCTAAGTTAGAACTCCTCCTCTGGAGGGTTTTCGGTGAACGGAGTCTCTTCTTCGTCACCTTCGTACGCGGGCTTTTCGTCCTCGTAGACGACGTCTTCGTCCTCCTCCTCGAGCTCGTAGCCTTGCGGACCCTCGACCTCGTCTTCCGCTACCTCAGGCTCGTCCGCGAAGACCTCTTCGGCTTCAATCTCCGCAACCGGCGCCACCACCGGGGGTGCCGGGATCGGTGCGCTTGCGTCGAGCGGCTTGCTGTCGTCGAGTTCCTCTTCTTCCTCTTCCTCGTCCTCGATCGCACCTGCGACCTCGCCTTCGGATTCTTCCTCGTCTGCGCCGACCGACGCCGCGACTTCCGGCAAGCGATCGCGTTTTCATTCGCGCTCGGCCGGCGCCGTCTGCGAAAGGCGCGGATCTTCGTCGCCCATCAGCAACCCGACCTCTTGCGCGCGCTCCGACATGTCGTCGTCCTGAATGCGGATCTCGACCTCTTCGCGCGTCTCGGTGAGCACCTTGACGTCGAGCGCCAGCGACTGGAGCTCCTTGATGAGCACCTTGAACGATTCCGGCACACCGGGTTCGAGAACGTTCTCGCCCTTGACGATCGCTTCGTAGGTCTTCACGCGGCCGACCACATCGTCGGATTTGACGGTGAGCAGTTCTTGCAGCGTGTACGCGGCGCCGTAGGCTTCGAGCG
>PMUK01000241.1:7284-8404 GCA_003166915.1 Candidatus Cybelea palsarum | reverse complement strand
AGGTTGCCATGTCGACGTTGACAGGGCACTCGCCCTTGCAACCTTTACACGATAGGCACAAGTCGAGCGCATCTTTGACGCCTTCATCTTGCCAGCCCCGATCGATCGGATTACCTTCGAGCATCTCGAAGAGCAAGCGTGCGCGGCCGCGGGTCGAGTAGGCTTCCTCTTTGGTTGCCATATAGCTCGGGCACATCGTACCGCCGTCGTGTTTGCGGCACTTGCCGGTTCCGACGCACCGGTTTGCGGCAAACGCGAAGCTGCCGTGATCGTCCTCAAACTTGAAGTGGGTTTTGGGTTCCCATGGTTCATACTCGGTGCCCCACCGCAAGTTTTGATCGAGCTTGTAGGGATGCACGACCTTTCCGGGGTTCATCTTGTGCTGGGGGTCCCAGATCGACTTGAACTCCCAGAATGCCTGCACCAGTTCATCGCCGTACATGATCGGCAACAACTCTCCACGGGCTTGACCGTCTCCATGCTCACCGGAGAGCGAGCCGCCGTGCTCGACGCAGATATGCGCCATCTTCGTGACGAACTCGCGGTATTTCGCGATCCCGGCTGTGGTGAAAAGATCGAAATTAATGCTTACGTGAACGCAGGCCTGCCCAAAGTGCCCGTAGATCGAGCCTTCGTAGCCGTACTCGTCGAGCATTGCTTGGAACCTTCGGATATAGTCCCCTAGACGCTTAGGGTCCACAGCTGAGTCTTCCCAACCCGGGTAGTAATCGGCTTGGTTCGGAATCTTCGAGGTCGCGCCCAACGCATTATCGCGAAATCGCCAAAACCGCTCCTGCTGTTCGTGATCGTCGACGAAGTGCACCGAAGGCGGATCGGGTTGCGTTTTGAACGCTTCGATCAGGCCGCGCGCACTCTCGGCCGCCTCTTCCTTCGTGTCGCCGCCGAATTCGCAGATGAGCCAGCCGTTGCCCGGCGGAAACATCGCGCGGCCGCTTCCCGATTCGCCTTTGAGTTCCATGTAACGGAACATCGAGGCCGCCATGCCTTCGAGCGCGATCGGTCCATGGAGGTTGCAGAACGGTACGTGATCGGCTGCGGTGGCCAAATCCGCAAATCCAAGGATCAGAATAGCGCGGTGCGGAGGGCTGTGGACCAACCG
>PMUK01000241.1:0-7263 GCA_003166915.1 Candidatus Cybelea palsarum | reverse complement strand
ACGATGTCGAGCTCCTCGACGTTCTCTTCGGTCTTCCCAGCCATCTGCGCGTGCATCCCGCACGAGTTGTTGCCGATCATACCGCCAAAGGTGTTGCGGTTGTGGGTGGCCGGATCGGGCCCGAAAGTGAGATTGCGCTCCTCTGCCTTGTTGCGTAGATCGTCGTTCACGCAACCGGGTTGCACCCGCGCGCTTTTGCCTTCCCAATCGATCTCTACGATACGATTCATGTACTTGCTGAAATCCATCACGACTGCAGCATTGCACGCCTCACCGGCCAGACTCGTTCCCCCGCCGCGAGAGAAGACCGGTGCGCCGAACTTGCGGCACGCGGCGAGCGTACGCTCTACGTCCTCGGCATCTTTCGGAACAACCAGCCCGATGGGCACCTGCCGATAGTTCGATGCATCGGTCGCGTACATGCTGCGCGTGCTGCTGTCGAATCGAACTTCACCCCGTACGGTCCGCAGTAGCTCCGCCTCGAGCCCGGCGGCATCGACATCAGCGTGGTTCACCGAACCAGGCCGTTGCGTTGCTTTTGGGTGATCGCCGTTAGCGCTCGCGCGCGGGGTTTCGAGGGCTTCGAGAATGCGAATCATGAGCGATCTCTTAGACTGCGTAGCGTTCGGCGTCGCGGCGGCGTAATTCCAGGCCTATGCCGGGCCGGCTCGGGTCGAGAGAAAGCTCACCGTTTTCCGGCTCCATGGCGCCGTCGAAGAACATTCGCTCGATCCGGTAGTGATCGTAAAAATACTCGATGTGGCGCAGTTGCTTGCAAGCCGCCGCGGCGTGCAGGTGCAGGTGCGGTGCACAGTGCGTCGAGAGCGGGAGCATTGCCGTTTGGCATAGTCCATCCACTGCCAGCAATCCGGAGAACCCGCCGCAGCGCGTCGCATCCGCCTGCAGCACGTCGAGCATCTCCGCATCGATCATGCGTGCGAACTCATAGAGCCCGTAGCCGTATTCGCCGTCGGATATTTCCATGCCGCGTGGTGCGTGCTGTCGCACGTGGCGCGTACCGGCGTAGTCCTCGCGAAAGACCGGCTCTTCGAACCAGGTCACGTGCTCCTCGGCAAAGTAATGAGCCTGTGCGAGCGCCTGCTGTACAACATATGCGCCGTTCGCATCGACGAAAAGTTCGGCAGCTTCTCCGATGGCTTGGCGAGCCGCCGCTACACGCTCGATGTCGGCTTTTGCATCGCGCCCGACCTTCATCTTAACGCGCGGAATGCCACTGCCCACCCAACCGGTGAGTTGCTCGCAAAGCTCGTGCGTCGAGTAGGCGGTAAAGCCACCGCTGCCATAGACCGGCACACGCTCCCGCACCGCCCCGAGCAGCGTTGACGTGGGGACACCGAGCAGCTTACCCTTGAGGTCCCAGAGCGCCACATCGACAGCTGAGATCGCCATCGAGGTAATGCCGTCGCGTCCGAGATTGCGCGTAACATTACCCATGTCGTTCCAGCGTGCACCAATCTGCATCGCGTCTTTGCCCAGCAGGCAATTACGCAACATCGTCTCGATGAGCTTCGCGGTGGCAACGTCGGCATACGTGTAGCCAATGCCGGTCTTTCCGCCGGCTCGCACTTCGACGTACACCAACGTGGAGGTGTCCCATTCGAGCGTTCCATCGGACTCCGGCGAATTCGTCGGAACAGTGTATGCCTGCACATCGATCGTATTAATCGGGCATTGCACGCGCGCAGCGTTCAAACCGTGTTACTTCTCTTCGCGGTGCGGCAGGATGCCAGCGAGCACGCTCTTGATGGTCCCCTTGATGACGCCGTCTTCGTCGGGATCACCCTTGCGCATCGCCGACAAGAGATTATGCGCTTCTTCAAGGCTGATGTGCGGCGGCAACTGCGCGATGTTGGGGTCGACGACCGCGTCGAAGATCACCGGACGGTCGGACGAGAGTGCGCGATCCCAGGCCGGGCCGATGTCTTCCGTTCGCTCGACGCGGATGCCGTTGAGACCGAGCGAGTCCCCATACTGCGCATAGTTGAACGCCGGCAGGTCCTGCGAGGCTTCGTATTTCGGATTGCCCGACTCGATGCGCATTTCCCAGGTCACCTGGTTGAGATCCGAATTATTGAGTACTAGGATGATCAACCTGGGATCGGACCATGTTTTCCAATACTTTTTGACCGTCAGCAACTCCGCGCTACCGTTCATTTGCATCGCGCCATCGCCCACGCACGCGATAACGGCTCGGTCCGGATAGGCGAACTTCGCGGCGATAGCATACGGAACCGCGGAGCCCATCGTTGCCAGGCTCCCTGAGAGCGAGGATTTCATGCCGCGCCGCATCGCAATGTTGCGCGCAAACCAGTTCGTCGGCGTGCCAGCGTCACCGGTAAGGATCGCTTTCTCAGGCAGCCGCTCGTTTAGTTCCCAAAATACCAGCTGGGGGTTGATCAAATCGCCCTTGACATGGCAGCGCGCTTCTTCCGCGGCGTGCCAGCCCTTCTGACCCTTCTCGATCCTCTCGCGCCAAGCATCGTCGGCTTTCGGCTCGAGTAACGGCAGAAGGGCCGCAAGCGTATCGTGGCTATCGCCGATCAAATTGACCTCAGTAGGAAAACGCAAACCGATGTTACGGGGATCGATGTCGATTTGTACACCGCGAGCATCGCCTGGCTTTGGCAAGAACTCCGAGTACGGATAGCACGTCCCAACCATTAAGAGGGTATCGCATTCGTTCATCATCTCGTAGCTCGGGCGCGTTCCGAGCAAGCCCAGCGTGCCCGTCACATATGGCAGATCGTCGGGGACGACGTATTTTCCGAGCAGCGCTTTGGCGATGCCCGCCCCTAAGCGATCGGCGACGGCGAGCACCTCGTCCGTCGCGTTGGCAGCCCCTTGGCCAACCATCATCGCGACGCGCCTGCCAGCGTTGAGAATGTCGGCCGCTCGCTGCAGATCTCGCTGCGCCGGAATGACCACGGGAGCGCAGTACCCCACGCTGCTGCTCATCATGTTGTGTGCGCGTGGCGGATCGGGAACCGCCGGCATCTCTTGCACGTCTTTGGGCACGATCACGCACGTGACCGCGCGCATGCCTTTTGCCGTGCGCACGGCGCGGTCGACGACATGGCGCATCGCTGCCGGGCTCGAAACCGTGTAGACGTATTCCGTGACGTCCTGCAGCAAAACTTGCAGATCGACTTCCTGCTGATACGAACCACCTAACGCCGATATCGCGGCCTGCCCTACGATGGCCACGACCGGCACGTGATCCATCTTGGCGTCGTAAAGACCGTTGAGCAGATGCACCGCACCCGGACCGGAAGTTGCGAGGCAAATGCCGGTCTCGCCCGTAAATTTAGCGTGCGCGCACGCCATGAACGCCGCCATCTCTTCATGACGGACTTGAATGAACTGCAGCTTGTCGCCAATACGGTCGAAAGCCCCCATGATTCCGTTGATCCCGTCGCCGGGATATCCGTAAACACGATAGAAACCCCATTCGACGAGGCGTTCCAGCAGAAAATCGCTTACATTCACCATGGCTTTACTCCGCGGCGTCGCTTGAACTCTTAGAACACAGATGCCTTACCCACTAAAGTGATGAACGAAAGGCGATTGGTGTTTCTTAGGAAAAAAAGTAACCGGCCAAGCGCACGCTTGTGATTCTATCAAGCTACCTTACGCATAGCTCTTAGAGTTCACCGAAACATTACGAGCATCGTAGGGTCGAAGACAATTGGTACGAAACTGATCGACCAATTTCTCCCTAAGCAAACGGGCGCTCTGCTGGCGCGTCGCGATCTACACCCCGGGTACAGTCAAAGTAGCGTAAACTCCAAATCTTCACGAGCCCGCATGAACCAAGACGCGGGCCGGCCTGCTCAAAAACAGGAGCGTTGCGAATGAGCGATTTCGAAGCGGCCGCCCCGTTCCATCACGGCGCCTCGCTGCGACCGCTATCACTGCGCGCGCATCCGCTCATTTTCGGCGTCGTGCTTTTCTTGGCTTCGGAGCTGATGTTTTTCGCCGGGCTTTTCGCGGCTTATTTTGATCTTCGCAGTCAGACCGTGGTATGGCCCCCCGCTAACGTACACTTGAATATAACCGAATCAGGGATCGGGACGCTCTTACTGGGATATTCGAGCGGAGCGATGCTGCTGTTCACCCGCTCGCTCACGCGCAATAATGCGCGGATCGCGCGGCTATGGCTCAGCACGTCGATCGTGGCCGGCGTCGCTTTTCTCGCCATCGCTATGCACGGCTGGAGCAACAATACGTTTGGCGTAGCGTCAGATGCATACGGGTCCGTGTTCTACACCATGACCGGTTTCCATGCATTGCACGTGACGGTCGGGGTGCTGCTGCTTTGCGTGCTTTTCTCCGGCCTGCGCAGTCCCGCACTTAGCGCCAATCAACGCGCGGGAGCCGAAGCCATTAGCTACTACTGGCACTTCGTTTTTATCGTCTGGGTTGCGATTTGGGGGACGATCTATCTAATTCGATGACTACGCGTCTTGGAAGCATCGCCGTTGCATTCGGCGTTTCGGTACTTGGAAGTGCCTGGTTCGCTGCCGCCTATGTGCTGCACGCCGGCCCTCAGTTGGAAGGGCTGGGTTTGCTCGTCGCTCTGGGAGCGCTCGGACTCGGAATCATCCTGTGGGCGACGCTCGCCATTCCGCAGGAGCAGGTTGTTGACGTTCGGGATGATTATCCATCCAGCCGCGAGGAACGCAGCGGAGCTGAGACCGCACTCCAACACGGAGCCGACGAGCTCGACCGGCACGGGTTTTTGGCCACATTTCTTATGGCAGCATTCGGAGCGCTCGGAGTTGCCGTGCTGTTTCCGCTTCGCTCCTTGGGACCGCGGTTCGGCGAGGGCCTCTATCGGACCAAGTGGACGCCGGGCGCGCGCTTGGTCCGCAGCGACGGGGCGCCGGTGCGCGCCTCAGACCTTGCCGTCGGATCGATCCTCACCGTGTTTCCCGACGGATACGTCGACGACGCCAGCTCGCAGACGCTGCTGCTGCGCCTGCCGCTGGGCGTTCTGCAGGCCTCGCCGCGGCGTCGGGATTGGTCGCCGCAGGGATACGTTGCATTCTCGAAGGTCTGCACCCATGCTGGATGTCCCGTTGGCCTGTATCGGGCCTCAACCTACCAGCTGCTGTGTCCGTGTCATCAATCAGTGTTCGACGTCGCGCATGCGGCGCGGCCGATCTCGGGGCCAGCCGCACGCGCGCTTCCGCAGCTCCCGCTGCAGATCGCCGACGACGGATATCTGCGCGCGCAGAGCGACTACACGGAACCCATCGGGCCGGGGTTCTGGCAGCGTTCATGATCCGTCGCTTGATGTTGGCGCTTGACGACCGGCTCGGCACGGCACATTTCATGCGGAAGGCACTCCGCAAGGCCTTCCCCGACCACTGGTCGTTCATGCTCGGCGAGATCGCGCTCTACTGCTTCGTGGTCCTGCTCGCAACGGGGACCTACCTTGGTTTCTTCTTCAACGCTTCGTCGCAGCCGCTCATCTACAAGGGGTCGTACGCGTCGTTGCACGGGATACCGATGTCGGCGGCCTATGCGTCGGTGCTCCGTCTTTCGCTCGATACTCGCGCCGGTTTGCTGCTTCGACAGATCCATCACTGGGCAGCACTGGTCTTTTTGGCCGCGATTACCGTGCATATGTGCCGGATATTTTTTACGGGTGCCTTCAGAAGACCGCGCGAGCTCAACTGGATCATCGGCCTCGTGCTCCTCATTTTGGCGCTGGGCGCCGGCTTTACCGGTTATTCCCTTCCCGACGATTTGCTCTCCGGAACCGGCTTACGAATCGCATACTCCGTCTTGATTTCGGTGCCATTCGTGGGTGTTGACCTGGCGTTCTTATTCTTCGGCGGCGCTTTTCCGACGGCACAAACGATTGGGCGACTCTTTTTCACCCACGTCTTGATAGTACCGGCGTTGATTGTCGTTGCAATGACACTGCATCTTGGGATCATCTGGCGCCAAAAACACACCCAGTTTCGCGGCCCCGGCCGCACCGAGAACAACGTGATCGGCTCGCCGCTTTGGCCCAACTACGCGATGAAATCCGTTGGGCTGTTGTTCGCGGTGGCGGCGACTGTGACGGCCCTGGGCGCCTTCTTCCAAATCAACCCCATCTGGCTGTATGGCCCCTACAATCCGTCCAATGTTAGCTCGCCCGCACAACCCGACTGGTATATCGGGTGGCTCGAAGGCGCGTTGCGGCTAGGGCCAAGCTGGGACTGGCAGATATTCAATCACACGGTCCCGGCCCCGTTCTTTGCGGGAGTGATGCTACCGCTTGCTTTTTTTTTCTTGCTCTTCGTTTGGCCCTTTTTGGAACGCGCGATGACGCACGACGGTGAGCCACATCAGCTACTCGATCATCCGTCCGACACGCCGTGGCGCACCGGAGTCGGCGCAGCCGTCTTGACGTTCGCTATCGTCTTGACGTTGGCGGGGAGCGACGATGTCCAAGCAAAGATCTTCGGCATCTCGGTCGAGACCCTAGCGAGCCTCTACCGGATCGTGCTTCTGATTTTGCCGGTGGTCGTCGGACTGTTGACCTTCGAGTTCGCCCGCGAAGTACGAGACCGCCGCAATGCGTCGCCCAAGGCCGATGGGCGGGTCGTGATCTCGCGCACAGATTCCGGCGGATTCGTGGGGCAACCGGAAGAGAACACGCAGCGGCGTTCATGAATTATACTGTTTTGCAGTTGCTGCTCCTGGCGATGGCGCTTTACGTCTGGCTAATGACCAGGTACGATGCGCAGCGCGTCCACCGACTCAATCGTTGGCACGTGGCGGCCTTCGGCGCAATGATCGCCGTGCTATATCTCGCGCTTGAACCGCCGCTCGAGCCGCTCGCCGACGGCTCGTTCCTCGCCCATATGGCGCAGCACATGCTCTTGGTGTACGTGGCGGCGCCATTGTTTCTCCTGAGTGCCCCGATGATGCTCTTGTTGGGAAGTCTCGACTTAGCAAAAGCGCGGCGGCTCGGCCGCTTCTTGCGTGGTCCGCTCTGGCGCTCCCTGACGTTTCCTGTCTTTACGTGGCTGTTCTTTATGGCGGTGATGTGGGGGGCACATTTCTCGGCGCTCTACCAACTGGCGCTCACGTATCCCGCCGTTCACATCCTTGAACACGCGTTGTTTCTGTTTTCCGCCATTTTGTTTTGGCAGGCCATCATTCACATCGGCCCCGTCTCCTGGCCGATGAACTTTCCGCTGCGGGTCGTCTACGTGTTCCTCGCGATGCCGCAGGGCGCATTTC
>PMUK01000050.1 GCA_003166915.1 Candidatus Cybelea palsarum | reverse complement strand
GTCTCTCGCGCCCGACACGTACACGCTCGACCTAACGAGGCCAGGGTATCAGAGCATTTCGTCTGTCGGAACCGTGGTCTTTGCCGATCAGACTCAACAGGTCGCCTACACGATGACCAAGGCGCTCAAGCTTATCGCTCACGTCACCTCTCAGGCCGGCACGTCGCTCGTCAAGTCCGGCGTCGGCGGCGACCTCTACAGCGTTAACGCCTCGACGGCCGCCGCAGCCGCAGCGCTCGGCGGCGGAGGCAACCTCAACAACGCCTACTCGGCGATGGCGTCCGTTCCAGGCGTTCAGACGTCTCAGGGCGGCATGGGCTGGGACTTCAACGCCGCGTACGTTCGCGGCCAAAACTCATACTACACGGCGTTTGAGTACGACGGTATCCCGGTCAACCGGTCTTTCGATAACTACAACTCGTCGACCGAATCGAGTCTGGGTCTGCAAGAGCTGCAGGTTTATACCGGCGGCGGCCCCTCTTCGATTGCTTCGGCCGGTACCTCCGGTTTCATCAACCAGGTTATCAAGACCGGTACCTTTCCGGGCTTCGCGACCGCTAACTTGGGCATCGCGACCCCGCAATACTACCATCAAGCCTCGGTCGAAATCGGTGGATCCACCCCCGACCGTACCTTCAGTTACTACGTTGGGCTCCGAGGCTACAACCAGGCCTACCGCGCGATCGACAATAGCAACGCCGCCGGGTACGGCACGCCGGGCGGAATCTTCTCGGGTAACCCCGACGGCACTTCACTCGGCTATGGCTTCGGCAGCGACCAAGTCTTGGCCACCGGTTACACTTGCCTAATCGGTACCTGTCAAGGCGTTAAGCCGATGTGCCCACTCGTTACCGGAAAGTGGTCGAGTCAACCCGTTGCACAGTATGGCCAGCAAGGCTGCTGGCAGTACTACAGCGGCATCGCCGGCGCCCCGAACCAGATCAGCGATCGTGAAAGCGTGATCAACCTGCATATGGGCATTCCGAAGCAGAACGGATTGCGCGACGACGTGCAGTTGCTCTGGAGCGGTTCCGCGCTCGACAACTACGGCTACAACAGCCCGACCGATCTCGGCCCGGGCAACAATCAGTTCATCTATTCCTATTACAATACGCTCTACAAGGCGCCGACCTGCGGCCCTGAGACAATCGGGCCGGGCCTGACCGTCAACGGCTGCTCGGGGCAAGGGCAGATCATCGCGCTCGAGGGGCAAGCGTCACTCTTCGGTCCCTGCGACCCCGCCAAGGGTGAGACTACTGCTTGCGCTCCGACCTACTTCGGATACGGCGACAACGTCGCGTATAACGTGCCCTTCGGATCGACGATCGCGAAAAGTGCGACGTCGATCAAGGCACCCGGCGTCTATATGGTGCCCAACACGCCCGCGCATGCGTTCGACGGGCCGATTCCCCTCAACGATAACTCACTCGACGTCAATCAGAACGATACCGGTATCACGAAGATCCAGTACACGTACGCGCTGAGCCAATCGGCCTATCTTCGCGCATACGGCTACACCTTCTATTCCGACTGGTATCTGACCAACCCCAGCTTCGGTGCGAGCGATGAGGCAATCCCGTCCTTTCCAGACGCGGCCCAATATCAGCTTATGACGCATACCGTCGGCGGCGCGCTCGACTTCCAGGATCAGCTCAACGACCAAAACCTCATCGGTATCGACGGAAACTACACCTCCGCCGGCGTCATCCGCTTCAACAACTCCTCGGCATATGCCGGATGCCTCGGTGCTTGTACGACCGGCTCGCCAATCGGTTATATGAACTTGGGCAGCAATAAATGCTACGACGCTCACAACGGCAACCCGGAGCCCTGCTTAGCACTGGGATCGACAAGCACGTACTACAACGTAGCGACCAAGAGCTACATTAATCCAAGCTCAGTCTACACCGGCGAAACCGGCAGCTGCGACGTGCGGGTATCCAAGGGCGGCTCCGGGCTGCCGTGCGGTTGGCTGAGCTCCGCTCAGATCGGCCCAACGGGCTTTGGCGGCTCGGGCAGCGCTTCGTGGGACAGCTTGTGGGCCGGGAACGCGACGGGCTCGTATAACTCCGTCAAGCCCGAGTTCACCAACTTCTCGGTTAGCGACCAGTTCCGGCCCAACGACAAGATCCTGATCAATGCCGCGATCCGGTACGACAACTTCGATTACGTCCTACCAAATACGAATACGCCCGCGAATTCGTTCTACGCGAACATGACGGCGAACTACACCTGCGTTCAAGCGTCGACGAACCAAGTTCTGACGCAACCGCTTGCGCCAGGTGCGCCGCCGCCGGCCTCCGCACAGTACGTCGACGGCAACTGCAACACGGCGGCCACGCAACTCCTTAAAACCGGTACGCAAACCGGCTGGGTGCATCCCAACGGAACCACGCAGAACGGCGTGGTGGCGCCGAACTTCACGGCCAGTTCACCGAGTTCGTACACGCTCAATTACTGGGAACCGCGTTTCTCGGCGACCTTCACCCAGTCGCCCGACGTCGTCTGGCGCATCTCGGCGGGGCGCTTCACGCAGCCGCCTATCACGGCTTCGGTACAGTACTCGAGCACCTCGGGAGACGACCGGTCGGTATGGAACAACACGATGAACCTCGGGTTCTACTCGCCCTTCCATCCGATTCCGGGCATCTCGTCGGGCCAGTACGATCTCTCGTACGAGCAGCACTTCCGTGGGACGGACATGAGCCTCAAGATCACGCCCTTCTACACGTGGGTCTCGAACTGGCAGCAGGAGACGTTCATCGGCGGCGGCTTCGCGACGCAAGTCCCGGTTGGCGTCAATCGCAACGAAGGCGCCGAGTTCCAGTTCAACAAGGGGGATTTCACCCGCAACGGCTTCTCCGGACAGCTCGCTTTCACGTACACCAGCTCGAAGGTGATGTTCCAGAACATTCCGTTGGTTACGGGAGGCGTCGTCCCCAACGAGTTGCTTGCGCTTAACCAAGCGATCGGTGCTTACAACCTACTGACCAAGGCTGGCGGCGGCAGCCCCTGCTACCAGGGCGGTAAGGCAGTTTCGTGCTCGACCGGCAACGGCAAGGTCGTCAAAGGCGACGACACGGTCCTCAATCCCTACTACAATCAGTCCTCGCAGGGTCTGCTGAACAGCAGCGGTTGGTACAATCCGTTCTCGACCGCGATCGCGCCAAACCTCAACGGCGCTGTCGGTAGCTATATCTCGCCCTACGTGTCGTCGCTACTGCTCAACTGGCGCCACGACAAGCTGGCGATCACGCCAAGCTTCTCCTTCCAGAGCGGCGGCTACTACGGAAGCCCGTTGGATACCGAAGGGGTCGATCCTCGGACGTGCGTTGGCAACTCGGCGGCTACGGGAATCACCAAGCTCTCGCCCAAGACCAATCCGCTGCAGTGCAACTACCTCACGACCACTGCGCCCGGTCTTGGTCAGTTCAGCTACCTCTACGTCCCCGATCCGCAGACTGGGGCGTTCCTCTTCGATAACTACGAGCAGCCCAGTTCGATCGTCGGAAACCTTCAGATCGCGTACGACGTGAGTCCGACAATCCGGCTGACGTTCCTCGGGGCGAATCTGTTCCACGCCTGTTTCGGAGGCTCGACGGCTCCTTGGACGGCCGCCGATCCACCCAGCAACGTGATCTGCGGATACAGCCCAGCGGGCGGCTCGCTTAACAGCACGCTCTATCCGAGCAATTTCTACAACGGTACCGGCATCGGCGACCGCGCCGCAAATCATGCGAGCACGCCGTGGACACAAAGCTACCTGCCGACCAGCGCCAACAACGCTGCCATAGGCGGAGCGCCGCCTCCGATCAATCTCTACGTCAACGCGGCGGTGAAGATCTGACCTAACAATCTCTTGGAAAGAGCGCGGCGGCCTCCGGCCAAACGGGGGCCGCCGCGTCACTCTCGGGACCCCGCGCGCGTGCGGCGCGATTCTGCTCGATCTCTACTTGGTCGTAACCGAGCCGCTCATAGTGAGACACGTGACGCCGCGGCTCGTCATGCAGTGGGACGCTTTTGCTTGGAATGGTTGCCTACCGCCGCGATTGGGCAACGGCTGCTGCCGGTACGCCGCTTCACTTTTGCGTCAGTATCGGTTGGGGAGCGCTCTTTGTCCTCGCCGCTTTACGCATTCGCTGCTTATGGAGCACGCGCTGACTGCGGGAATAATCCTTGGCATCGTCGCGATGACGATCACGCGCGCCATCAACCACCTCGGGCACGCCGTCGCACGCCCGTTTGAGTGGTTCTGGCTCTTTCTGTACATTCTCGTGGGACACGTGCTCTTCTTCGGCATTCCCATTGCCTTCGTAGCGACGAATTTATTTCGCGCGAAGATCGTTCCGCGCCGCGGCCGTGACTAACGAAACCTCCGCCGCCGCGAGCGTTTCGTCCACATCTTTCGCCGTGTGAGCGGTGGAAACGAACATCACCTCGTTCTGCGAGGGGGCGAGCAACACGCCCCGTTCGAGCATCGCCGCACAATAGCGCGCGTACGCCGCGCGATCGGCGCCGCAAGCGTCGTCGTAGTTTTGCGTCGCCGGGCCCCCCCGAAACTTGAAATCGACGATCGACTCTTGCTGCACGACCGTATAGGGCAGTCCGCGCTTGGTAAAGATCTCTCGAAGGCCGCCGGCGAGCCGCCGCGCGAGCCCTTCCATGTAAGGGTAGTATTCCGGATGCGCTTCGAGCACATCGAGAACGCGATTCGCCATTCCGACGCAGAACGGGTTGCCGCCGTGCGTACCGCCGGTGAAGGTTTCCCCATCCGGCGCCAGTACCGCCATCACGTCGCGCCGTCCGCCGAAAGCCGCAATCGGCAGGCCTCCGCCCATGATCTTTCCCAGCGCCGTCAAATCCGGGACGACCGTCGTGCGTCCTTGCGCGCCGCGCAACCCGAAGCGAAGCCACGTGATGACTTCGTCGAAGATCAAGAGGGCGCCGGCGCGTCGAGCGCGGTGCAGCAAACCTTCCAAGAATCCATCGGCCGGCTGCACCAGACCCATGTTGGCTGCGATTGGCTCGACGATTATCGCGGCAAAGCCGGTTTCATCTCCTTCGAGCAGCTCGTCAACGGAGGCGAGATCGTTGTACCGTGCGACGAGCACGTCGGCTCGAACGCCTTGCGGAATTCCGCCGGCGCCCGCGCCGGCCGAGGCGCCGGCATCGATGAGCGCGGGATCGAAATGGCCATGATAGTTGCCGGAAAACTTGAGAATGCGCGAGCGTCCCGTAAAGGCGCGTGCCACGCGGACCGCGCTCATCATCGCTTCGGTTCCCGTCGTGACGAAGCGCATGCGCTGCATTGACGGCAGATACACTCGAATGCGTTCGGCGAGGCGAATCTCTTCGCTATGAGTCGTTCCCCAGACGAGGCCATGCTTGGCCAGCGAGTCGAGACCGGTGACCAGTTCGGGATGCGTATGGCCGAAGAGCAGCGGCCCATAGGCCATGATGTAGTCGATGTACCGCCCGCCCGATTCGTCGTACGCATACGCGCCGGCGGCCGAAGCTTGCACGAACATCGGCAAGTCCGCGTTCCAACCCGAGCGTACCGGTGAATCGCAACCTCCGGCGAGCACCTCGAGCGCACGTTCGATCGACCGTTGCATACTCTGGCGCGGTTCGAAGGTTCAACGAGGAAGCCATGCCCGAAATCGAGATCGCCCCGCAAACCAATATAAAGGAACTCGTCGCGCAGCTGCCGATTGCCGCCGAGGTCTTGACGGCATTTGGGCTGGGCTGCAGCGGATGCGGCGTGAGCAAGTACGAGAATGTCGAGCAGGGCGCGCGGGCGCACGGCCTGCGCGTCGAGCCGATCGTCGACGCACTGAAAGAGGCTCGACGGTCGGGAAGCGTATCCAAGATTGCCGAGGAATCGCGCCGGCCCGCGGCGCGAGCACCGGGCGCCTTTAGCGGACGCACGAGGATCGCGCACACGATTCCGATCATGTCGGGCAAAGGCGGCGTCGGCAAGTCGCTGGTCACCGCGCTGCTCGCCGTCGGGTTGCGCCGCAAGAACTATCGCGTCGGCATCATCGACGCCGATATCACCGGGCCCTCGATCCCGAGACTTTTCGGTCTTCACCGGCCGCTGCAGATCGACGCCGACCCGGTCAAGACCACGCCGCAGGGCCAACCGCAGCCGCTGATGCATCCGGCCGTTACGCGAAGCGCGATCGAAGTCGTCAGCTCAAATCTCTTTACCGAACAGGAAGACAAAGCGATGATCTGGCGCGGGCCGATCGTCGCGAGCGTCATCCGTCAATTTTACGAGCAGGTGCTCTGGAGCGAGCTGGACTTTTTGCTGGTAGATCTTCCGCCGGGCACGTCCGACGCACCGCTGACCGTTTTGCAATCGCTGAACATCGACGGAGTCGTGCTCGTCACGATGCCGCAAGCTCTGGCGACGATGATCGTGCGCAAGGCGGCCAACTTGATCCATCAGTTGAAAAAACCGGTTCTCGGCGTCGTCGAAAACATGTCGTACTTCGTCGCGCCCGACACGGGAAAGCAGTACGAGATCTTCGGGCCGTCCTACGCTCAGAAGGTCGCCGAGCTGGCCCAAGCCCCGGTCTTCGCGCGCATTCCGATCGATCCGGTCAAGCTGCTCCTTGCCGATGAGGGGCGAATCGAAGAGCTGGACGATCCGATCTGCGACGTCTTGGCCGATAGCCTGCTTTCCGCGATCGCCGCACATCCGAAGCCCATGGAGACGATTTCGATCGTCTGACCGCGTTGCAGCGGAGGGGACCGGCTTTCGGCGAAGCGCGGCGCTGATGAACGGTCGCAAAGTGCTGTTGGGCCTGGGAATGGGATTGGGCGCCGGTTATCTCGCGGTGAGAAGCTACGAAGCTTTTCTCCAATGGCGCAATCCGGCGCCCCCGGTCGCCAAAGATGCGGCGGCATACGCCCGGGTGAGACGAGCACTCGAAGTGCTGGGAACCGTGAGAGGAACCGCCGGGTTCATGGCATTTGCCTATGGTCCGCTTGGAGCTCGCGCGGACCGCGCAACGCAGCGCCTGCCGGTTTGGGCCCGTCCCGCTTGCTACCACGCCGCACTTTCGCTTGCGTCGGCAATTACGGAGCTGCCCGTATCGTTTATCGAAGAGTACTCGCTCGAACGGCGCTTCGGGCTCAGCGACCAATCGCGGCGCGGTTGGCTAGGCGACTACGCGAAGGGCGCGACGATTTCGGCCGCATTATCGGCGTTGCTCGCAACGCTCTTCGGCTTTGCGCTACGACGCGCGCCTCGGAGATGGCCGATCCTCGCGTCCATCGGCGTCTTCCCTCTTTTTGTAATCGGGAACCTGATCGTTCCGCTCTATGTGATGCCGCTCTTCAATAAGTTCGAGCCGGTGACGGGCTCGTTAGAGGAACGCCTGCGCGCCCTGGCGTCACGGTATGGAGTCGGCGGCGCCGCGATTCTTCGAATGGACATGAGCCGGCAGACGCGCAAGGCAAACGCCTTTGTCACCGGCATCGGACAGACACACCGAATCGTGCTCGGCGACACACTGATCGAGGCCTTTCCGGAGAACGAGACTGAGTTCGTCGTGGCGCACGAGCTGGGCCACTACGTCAATAAGGACACTTGGCGGCTGATTGCGCTGGGCGAAGCTCTAGCCATCGTGCTCTTTCTGGTATCAAACTCCGCCGTTTCAAAAAGCGATCGCGAGGAGCTGCGCGACCGGCCCCTGCTCATCGTTCGGCTCTACGCGGCGATGCTCGTCGCGTCGCAGGCCCTTCGACCGCTGCTCTTCGCCTTTTCGCGCTCGCGCGAATGGGCCGCGGATCGATTTGCGCTTACCGCTACCGGCGACGCCGCCGGCGGAGCCTCCGCTTTCCGCCGTTTACGCGACCAGAATCTCGCCGACGAAGATCCGCCGGTGTGGTACGAGCTCTTCTTCTCGTCGCATCCTTCGCTGCGAGCGCGCATCGCGACCCTCGAAGGATCGTAAGGTTAGAACCTATTGCGAATCAACCGGCTTGTACGACGGCGGTTGATGCTCAAAATATTCCCGGGGATACGACGAGGAGATGCGCTTGAACGTTCGGGGAGATTGCGCAAAGTCGAAACAGTCGACAATGCTGGTGGCCCGCGAATCGGTCGTTCCAAGCCGTCCCAAGTCCCAGATGTTTTCTACAAACTTCAAAATACTGCCGAACTCGTACTGGGTGTGCGAGACGTAGCCGCGTAGCTTTGGGATTCTTTCGCGCGAATAAGCCGAAACGACCAGCATGGGGACTCGAAAACCCAGGCCTCCCCATCGATCGAAGAACGGCGGCTTCACGTGATCGTAGAATCCGCCCCAATCGTCCCAAACGACGATGACCGCAGTTGAATGCCAATACTTGCTTCGCCGACTGCGTTAACGATGCTCGCGACCCACGAAGGCCCCGTGTCGGACGCATCGCCAGGATGATCTGAGTTAACGTCATCGGGGACGACCCAGGAAACCGCGGGCAGCGTGCCGTTGGAGATGTCGCTAAAGATGACCGTTGGCTGGTGGGTAACGTTCGTCTTCCATTCCGTACCGTCGCGCACGGCTTTGATCGCATCGAACGCGTCCCAGAGCGCACCGGTCCCGTGCGGCTCTGGCGGCGAGTAGTACTTCCAAGTAATAGACCTTGCGTCGAGGAGATCGCGGAGCGTCGCGTACTTTAGGCAGGGGAACGGACCCGGGTTGGAATCATATTTTGGCGGTGAGCCGGCGATTAATAGGGACGTCACGGTCCCGGCCGGCGCGTCGCATCCCCAAGGAAAATGAGTCGGGAAGTCGACTAAAGCCTCGGTTTGTTTGTCGATCGTCGTGCCGCCGGCAATTAGATCTTGGTGTGCCGTGAAGCTCCCGCTGCCTTGCGTCGTAAATAGGTGATCGGCCAGCACGTATTGATGGGCGATATCCCAGTACGGACGGATTTGCGACGGACTGACGTACTGATAAGGAGCGGTTCCGGCTTTCCCCGGACATTTTTTGCTGCCGCCTTCTAAATTGAAACCATCCATCAAGCCACGGTCATAGTCGCCGAGGTAGTTTCCGTACGAATGTCCGAAGTCGCAGAGCCCGTCGAGCGGGACGGCCTTGAGCTCGATTCGAACCTCCTTGGAGCCGCTCTTCATCTGGCCGTATCGCGTTCCGTCCGCACCGGGGAACGTCGCAAACAGATTGTCGAAGGTGCGATTTTCTTTAATAACGATCACGACGTGATGGATATACTCTGCTACGCGCACCGAGCGGAGGGCGGCGGCATGGCGCGCCGCGCCGGTATTGCGCCCGTAGTAGCCGGCACCATCCCCATCGCAGCGGGCGGCTGCGTTCTCGCGCAATCTGCCAGCGCTAGAGCGATCGCGAAGGAGCAGAAAGCCGGAAGAGATCGACCGATGGTCCTAGTCAAAGTTAAACTCAGACTTCCTCGGCGCTAGTAATTTTGGACGGGCGCGTGCGAAGCCAGGTTGCCAGATCGGTCTTCGATATCTCGGGCAATCCGGTCTGAAGCTCCGCGCGCAGTTCGCCGAAGAGTCCAAAGCCTTCGGCGAACGCGTCGTGCTTATGGATGGACTCTTCGTTGACTTGGCTTGCGAATACGAACGTGCCGTCGCCGAGATCGGCATACATCTCGAGCGCGCGAGAGAGAATTCCGCGAACGACGTCTTCGACGAACTTCGGATTGTGATGCGCCTTGTTGACGACGAAGAACTCGTCGGGCCGCTTGAGCAGGTCGTACGTTTCGCTCGACATGGAGTTTTCGACGATTTCGACGAGATCTTCGGCGCGGATGACGTCGGCCTGCGCCTCGGGGACGCCGATGAGAATGCTGCCGCGGCCGCGCTGGTTGTGCGTCGCGACGGGCAGCACGTCAAGCGCGCGCCGCGCGTCGGCCTCGGTGAAGCCGGCCTCGATCAACTGGTGCATGGAATGTTCGCGCACCATGTCCTGCGCGCACGGGCAGGCGGTCATGCCTTCGGCCTCGACTCCGACGACACGCCGCGTTCCGCTTTCATCGGCGTGCGCGATGCCGACGAGCGTATACGTCTCTTCGCCGCGCTTTCCGCTGACGGGCGTCCATCGCTCCAAACCGAACCGGGCACGCAGGCGCACGTCGGCCCGGATAGCACGCTGACTCTGCACGATCTCGCGCGCGATCGCCTCGGCGAGCCGTTCGATACGCGCGGGTTTGTGCGCCTCGGCCAGCACGTCGAGCGTCGC
>PMUK01000121.1 GCA_003166915.1 Candidatus Cybelea palsarum | reverse complement strand
CAGGCGCGCGCGCTCGTCGCCGAGTTTGCCGCGAGCTGGCTCTCCGGTGACGATTTGATAGGCTTGGAGCTTGGAGCCGGTGAGGCGCTGGCTAACTGCGTCGAGCATGGAGGCGGGCCGACGTTATCGGTGGAGTGCTGGTTGGATGGCGCGCGGCTCGTCGCCGAAATACGGCACCAAGGGCGGGGCTTCACTCCGCCGCAGTGCGTCAACGCTCCGCCGCAAGGAGCACCTCGCGGATACGGCCTCTTCATCATGCACGAAGTCGTTGACGGAATCGAGTTTATGGACGGAGGCACCGGGCTGCGGCTCTTCAAAAACCTGCCGCCCGTAAGCAGCTCGTAAATGGCGTCGATTTTCTTTTTTGACGTTCCCATCACAAATCTCAGTCCGCTTCAAGGGGCCGCGTCCGCGCCCATATGCTGCGAGAAGGGAACGTTCCTCTCCCCCGTCTAACGCCCTCGCTCGAGGAGGTTTGCCGTGACGAGAATCTCTCGCCGTCGTGTCGCGCTGTTAGCCGGGGGCCTCGTCGTCGCCTTTGGCTCGCTCTCCACGCGTGCGCCTGCGGCGCTCGACATGAACGTGGGCGCTGCCAAGGTCGTCCAGAGTCAGCCGGTAAGCGCCTGTAATAACGCCGCAAAGAGCGCACTGAATGCGGTGCTGCAAAACGCCGTCGAGCTCGGCGGCGATACCGGAGAGTGGGAAGCATTCGCCGCGCCCGATTCGGCGAACGGCTCGACGGCCGCTGCCGCCATTGACTGCTATCCGCTCGCGGGCGCCTACCTCGCAACCTTTACGTGTGCGGCTCAGGTGCCTCCCAGTGTGGATAGTGCCACTGCACTTTGCACGAAACTGGCGACGGCGTTTGACGCAGGAGCGCGATAGTTTTGAACGTTAAGCGTGGACTCTGGCTATTCGCCGCAGCGCTTTTCCTTGGCTCGCTGTGGCATACCCCAGCGATTGCCGCCGTCGATCTTTCGGCGGGAATTCGCCACATCAGTGACACCGGCTCGCTGAGTGATTGCAGCGCAAAAGCGAAGGCCGCGTTGGAAACCTACTTACCCGGCGCAACCGAATCGTCGCCTGGCAGCGGCGAGTGGTTCGCCATGGGGCAAAACCTTGCGACCGGCGCCGCCTCATCCGGGGCGACCGTGCGCTGCTATCCGCTCGCCAAGGGCTACGTGGTGACGTTTGTTTGCGCCGTCCAACTGCCGGCGAACCCGTACGGCGCAAATGCCCTCTGCTTGGACATCGCACACAAATTTTACGGAGGCCCGATAACACCATTAGCCGCGATGCCAACTGCAACGCCGATCCCGACGGGGTGCGCCACGACCAATCTCGTCGGCAACTGGGTTTCGGACAACGATCCGAAGCTAACGTTCAGTATGCAGCTTAACGGCGACCTTACCGACAGCGAAGGCGTCTCGGGCAACTGGATCATCGACGGTTCGACCGTGAATCTCACCTACTACGGCAATCACACGCTGAAACTCTCGCCTGACGGAAAACACCTCTCGGGCTCGGGCTACAACCTCACGCGCAAGTGCTAGGGAAACTCTGATTTAGCCTAGCTCGTTGTCGTCCTTCGTCCTTCGACTGCGCTCAGGATGACATGCCTCGAGGTTCGATTACCAGAGTAAACTTCACCCCTCGGCTTCTAGATCTGACTAAATCAGAGCTCCCCTGGCTATTCACTGTCGGGTATGCGGTGATCGAGTGCTAGCCTTAAGCAGAAGCTCGGCCGCGGGCCGAGAAGCAGGATGCAACCTTTTTGAGGCCACGGTTGTCTAATATCTGACATGCCGAGCACTCTTTCGCCCGTCGCCGTCCTCTCGATTAGCGCCAATGGCACCGGCCGCAACCTTTCGGAGCTTTCCGAGCCGGTCTTCGGAGGCTATGCCAATGCGCGCGGAGAGGTCGTGCTGTTCGGAGAAGAGCTGGCCTATCGCGTCAATTTCAAGAAGCAGACGGTACAACAGCGCCCGCAACTGAACCCTGGTGCGCAAGCTCGCTACGACGCAACCAATGCCGGCGAGCCATTCGAGTACGCCACGAAGACGTTCCAACGGCTGAGCAACGAGCAGATCGTCGAGATCTGCACGTTGGGCCGGTTTAAGCTTTCGTCGAGATACTAGGGCAGCTGACCGGATCTTTGCGGGATCCGGCGCTCTTCTCCGGCGCGATAACGGTAGACGATCCGGCCCTTGGTTAAGTCGTAGGGCGACACTTCAATCTCCACGCGGTCTCCGGGGAGAATCTTGATACGGTGACGGCGCAGGCGTCCCGCTATATGTGCCAGGATCACGTGGCCGTTGTCGAGCTCGACCGAAAACGTCGTGCTCGGAAAAACCTGTTTGATGCTGCCGAACACCTCGAGCGGAGCTTCCTTGGTATTTTGGGGAACGCTCGGCTTGGGTACGCGAGGGCCGGTTCTACGGGTTCTATTGCGAATGGCGATTGGACGTACTCTTTTCAGGAGCACCAAATCTCTCGAATGACGGAGCGTGGCGCTCGACGGAAGGGATTAAAAAAACTGGGATTCTTGACTTGAAGACGGGGAGGATTGTCTCATAAATCCTCCCTGCGTGCAACCGCCGGCCTTGCGTCATTCGCCATCGGCGGGCAAGTACGATGGCTTCTGGTGCTCGAAGAAGGCGCGCGAATACGAGGAGCCGATCTCTTGGAATTGACGCGGCCGTTGCGTGAAGTCGAAGCAGTCGATAATGCTCGTGGCGCGCGTGTCCGTCGTCCCCAGCTGCCCGAGCCCCGGATATTTTCTATGAATTTCAAGACACTGCCGAACTCGTATTGCTGGTGCTCGACGAAGCCAGGACCGCTCCGTCGGCACCGGGGAAGGTGGCAAAAAGATCGTCGAAGCTGCGATTTTCCTGGATCACGACCACGACGTGCGAAAGCCATGACGCCAGGGTCGAGCCCGTCGTTGCGCTACTCGAGCCGCCCGTGCACGACGTAATGGCGAGCGTGGCGATCAGAGCCGCGCAGCACGCGCGGCCACACGTGCAAGGGCAGAAGCGACCTTAACTCTTCTAGTCGATCACCGCCTAACTGCGGCCGGGGCGTGCGATCGCCTCGAAGATCGCGCCGGCTGCCACGATGATAAGCATCACTCCGAGGGTGACCCAGCCGTAGTTGAAGATCGCGCGACCGCTAGAAAGCGAACTCGGCCAGACGATGTTAAGCAGCATGAGTAACAAGTAAAGAGCGCCTGCAATTGTGATCGGCATACCCCAGGGCCCCAGCCTGAAGACTCCGCTCGGCCGCCATCCCCGGCGGCGTGCAATGAGCGCGCCGAACACCGTCAGGAAGAAGGCGAGGTAGATTCCCGAAGTGGCGAACGAGACCAACGCGTAGAGCGCATTGACGTTGGCCGGGTAGTCGAACCAGAGGATATGAACCGGCTTGCTCGGGTTTATCAGCACGAGCAGTAAGAAAAGAAATGGAACGATCGTTCCAACCAAGATCGCGTTGACCGGAGTGTGATGGCGTTGTGAAATCGTTCGTATCTTTTCGCTTAGAGGCAGCGCTCCGTCGCGGGCGAGCGCGAAGGCGACGCGGGCCCCGGCACCCTGAACGGCCGTCCCGCAACTAAAGAACGCAATGACGATCATGACCAGGAAGAAGTCCGCGAGCCAACTCGGCAGAACGGCGAGAACGCTGCTGACGCCACCCGAGACGGCGCTGCCGATGCCGCTCGCCGGCGTCGCGAGCAGCAGGCCGAGTACTAAGACGAACGACGCAACGCCGCCATAGAGGAGCGCGTTGCGCATGGCCTTGGGAACCTGGCGTCCCGCGTCGAGCGTCTCTTCGGAGATGTCACCGGCGGATTCGAAGCCGAAAAAAATGTAGACGTTGGCAAGCACGGCGACCAGTGCGGCGCCGGTCCACCAGTGGCCGCCGAAGTTAAGATTCAGCGGGTTGCTCTTTAAATATTCGACGTTCTGTGTTGAGAAAATAAAGCTCCAATGCTGTGCAAAGCCGTAAATGGCGAGCGCGGCGAAGACGCCAAACGTGCCAATGGTCTCAACGTAAACGCCAAAGCGCGCAACGCGCCCCATGATTTTGGCCCCGACGGAGTTGGCGATCGCGGAGAGCACGATGATTGCGCCGGTGATAACGAAGATCGTCACGTGACTAGCGGGATCGAGATGCGTCCGAAACCAGATATTCGACAGCGACGTGACGTAGCCCACGGCGCCGGAATCGACGGAAGCTACCGTCGCAAGAAGCGCGAAACCGTAGATCCAGCCCACGAACCATCCATATCGCGGTCCCACGTTGTACTTGCCGTATTGGTAGAGCGCACCGGAGAGCGGGTACTCGCTGGCGAGCTCGCCAAAAACCAACGCGACCGGCATCATCAGACCGACAACGATTGGAATCATCCAGATGTAACGCGGGCCGCCAGTGCCGAGACCCAGCGCATAGAGCGAGTATACGCCGACCATCGGGCTTAGGTAACTGAAGGCTACCGCGAAATTATCGAAGAGTGAAAGGACTCTCGAAAGTTCCTGACGGTAGCCAAGTGCGGCGAGGCGACTGCTCTCATTCATGTCTATGGCGCGGCCCCCGTCGCGGTTCGCGCGGCGCCAGGCGCTCGCCTCTATGGAGGTCGAATAGCGAAAGCATGGTATTCCGCGTGCTGTTTGCTGCGTTAATTCTTGGCGTCGTCCTCCCAAGTCCAATCGGGGGTTCCGCAGAGGAGGGACGCTCGGCGGCGAGCCGGTCCGTGCAATCCGCAATCGTTGCAGCCGTCGAAAAGGATCGCCGGCGTTTCGGGGGACGCACGCCCATACCAGCGACTCTTATCGGCATCTGGGACGGCAAAGGAGGCAGTTTCATACGCGCGTTTGGCTACGCCGACCTTGAAAAGAAAGTGTTTCTCACGCCGGCCGATCATTTCCGGATCGGCAGCAATACCAAGACGTTTGTCATCAGCGTTTTGCTCCAATTGGTCGCCGAAAAGAAGCTCGGCCTCGACGAACCGCTGAGCCGCTTCTCGTTGGGCGTCAACATACCCAACGCCAAGAATATCACCGTGCGCGAGGTGTGCGATATGCGGAGCGGTCTTTTCGAGGCCTACGCCACGCCGCAGTTCGGTCGGTTGGATATGAAGGTCCCGAAAAATTTCGACCCGCGCGTGCTGGTCGCATGGGCGGTTNNATAACCAAAGATAGCGTGGGAGACCAGATCCGAAAGCGGCTGCTCGAGCCGTTCGGGTTGACGCAGACAATATATCCGCAAACGCAGGAGATGCCGAAGCCCTGGACACGCGGCTATGAACTTGATAGACAACGTGACTGGGTGGACGTCAGCAACACGATCCCCGTTGCGTTCATGGGATCGGCCGGCGCGATGATCTCCAATATGAACGACATCCGGCGTTGGGTCAAGTTGTACGCCACCGGCAACGCAAGCGGACCGAAAACCTACCGCGATCTCATCAAGTGCATACCGTTCTTGGGCAACACGTCCTTTGGTCTGGGCATTACCTGCAGTGCAGGCTGGTATGGCTACACCGGCGCGCTTCCCGGTTACAACACCGCAGACTACTACTCACCGGCGACAGGCATCACGATCGTTGCGTGGATAAACTATCAGGCCCCCGAACCCGTCGAGGGCGTAGCGAGCGTCATGGTCCGCGATATCGCGCGAATCATGACGCCCGACCACGTTCCGTTCGTGTACGCCGTCCGCTAGGCTTTATTGGTGATACTGAGCTTGGCCGTGCCGATTTTCGCGCCTTTGGAATTCTTATCGATGAAGACCGCGGTGCAGGATCCGGATTTTGAGCCCCAATCGGCATTGAAGGTGTTACCCGAGCCGGTAATCGTTGCGATGCCGTCCTTGGAGCATGTCTTGTCGTTGAAGCTGAAGGTGCCCCCCTTCGGGCCCTTCGTCGTTACGTTTTCGTCGGGATTGGAGAGCGACAGGCTAATCGAGCAGGGATTCACCGATACGCCGTGATCGGATTTGCATTTAGCGGGTTGGATCGAAGTGCTCGACGGCGCGCGCGATGCCATGGAAGACAGTGCGTTCGTCGATGCGGCGGGCAAAGACGCGCCGCCGGCGCATCCAGCGAGCATGCCGACGACCGCGACCGCTGCAAGGGATCTAAGTGACCATTTGGCAGACTTCATGTTACTCCTTAACGATGTTGAACGGATTGCGCCACTATTCTGAGGTGGCCGGTGGACGTTGCGACTCTAGCGTCAATCTGTTAAGAAAGTATGAATCTGGAGCTTACGTCGGCGGAGGGCGAAGCGCCTGCGTTCGCCAGTTGTAGCGCACCGCTAACATGCGAATCACGAACGTCAACGCGATGGCGATCCAAGCAGAGTTCGTTGCACCCAGATTCGTCAGTTCTTGGAGCCCAACGAAGACGATGGTGCCGATCAGAGCCGCGATCGCGAGTAGCTGGCCCGGCAACATCCATATCGCGTTGGTCAAAACGTCGCGAAGGAGGCCGCCCCCACAGCCGTTGACGACGCCGATGAAAACGGCCGATGGAGCACCCAAACCCATCTGAAGCGACATTTGAGCCCCCACGCATGCGTAGGCTCCTAGGCCCAATGCGTCGACGCTGTTCGAGAGAGTTCGCCAAAGAAGCGTCGGCTTTCGGCCGCCTGCCCAGACGCCGATAGCGCCGCCGGCCATCGCGCCCACCAGTACGGTGATCAAATACATCGGGCCGCGCACTGCGACCGGCGGGCCGTGCTGGAGGAAGATGCCGTCACGCAGTAGGCCGCCGCCGAGTGCGGAGACGAACGCCATTACGAAAATTCCCGTGTAGTCGTATCCGCGGCGCACCCCCATGGCCGCCCCGGTGACCGCCCAGATGAAAGTCGCGCCGATGTCGAAGAAGATCGGTAACTGAAACTGAGCCTGTGGCGTCACGGAATGCTCTTTCTAGGAACTCGGGATCTCGATCTTTCGTCCGTTCACCCACGTTTGCGAGATTTTGATGTCTCCTAGCTTGGCCGGGTCGACCTTGCGCGGGTCGTCTTCAAGAATCGTGAGGTCGGCATACTTTCTCGTCTCGAGCGAACCGAGTTTGTGGCCCAGCCCACAGTGGGCCGCCGCGACGACCGTCATCGCTTTGAGCGCCGCCTCGATCGGCACGCGCTGCTCGGAACCGACGATGGAGCCATCGATCGAACAAACCCTTGCAACCGCGGTGCCGATCTCACGCAGCGGCGCCACCGGGGAGCATGGGCAATCGCTATGGATCGAAAAAGGTATGCCGCTCGCTAAGAAGTCGCCGGCCGGGTAAATGTCCGCGGCGCGCTGCGCTCCGAAGATCACATCGCGGTAGGCCGCGCCGTAATAGTAGAGGTTGTTCATCAGGTGGCTCGGCTGCACGCCCAGCTTCTTCATTCGCGCGATCTGTTCGGGGCGCGCTTGCGGGCAGTGCTCGATACGATTGATGCCGGTCGGCGGGGCAGAACTCGAGCCGTACGCCGATTCGATCGCGTCGAGCGCCATCTCCAGCGATGCGTCGCCGTTGCAGTGGATCGAGACCGGCCAACCCGCATTCTGGACTTTCATTACGAGATCGTTTAGTTTGTCGACCGTGTAGTTGGCCTCACCGCGGTCGGCCGAATTGAGATATGGCTGAGTTTGAAAGGCGCTCTCTTGTTGGGGCGAACCATCCGCGACAATCTTCACGGCATAGAAGGAGAGCAAGCCACCTGGGATTTCGAGCGCCGACGCGCCGGGCCGGCCGTACGGCGCCAAAAACTGCATCGCTTGATCCATGTAGTCAACCATCGGGCTGACGCTGTAGCGAACCGGCGAGTGTGCCGCGATCGTCTTGTAGCCTTCGAACACTTCGGGCGTCTGCGCGAACGCGCCGGCTTCGTGGACCATCGTGATGCCCCGAGCCGCCGAGCCGTACAAGAACGTGGTCATTGATTTCGCGATCAACGCGGGCGTCAATTTGGGAAAGCCGCCGAGAAACTTCATGAGCGCCGGCATCTCCTGGATCATGCCGTTTTGCTGGCCGTTCGCATCGACACCGAAGTAACCGCCGCCGGGAAGTTCTCGCGTCGACGGGCTGATGCCGGAGGCCTCGAAGGCCGCCCTGTTTCCCGTCGCCGAATGCATGCTTACGTAGTACACGAACATCGGATGTGCCGTCGTGACGCCGTCCAGTTCGGCCATGGTGAGATAGCCGCCGTGCAATATATTGTCGTAATACGATGCGTATATCCATTGCCCGCCGGGTGTCTGCGACGCTTTCGTGCGTAACGCGTCGAGAACTTCGGCCTTCGTCTTGTAAATGTCGTAGCTCACTGACATCGTGTTCGCCAGCATCAGCCCGCCGGGAAGCGGATGTTGATGCGGATCGATCAATCCCGGCATCAGGGTTCGGCCTGCGAGATTCACACGCTGCGCATCGGCGCCGACCTGCGCCAACACCTCATCCCGGGCGCCGACTGCAACGATCTCGCCGCCGGCGATCGCGATGGCGTCCGCGGCCGGATTGCTGTCGTCCATCGTGATCACGGTGCCGCCGAAGAACACGGTAGCCGGCTCGTGAGCCGCTGGCGCCTCGGCCTTAAGCCCAGAGCTTGCAACGCCCGCGACGGCATCAGAGCCGGCCGGTAGCCCCACTCCAAAAAGATCCCCGGCGCAATGTGAACAACTCATCTAGCAAAACCTCAATTCCATTAAGTTCCGTGTTCGAGGGTCGACGAGCGGGGTGTGCATCAGCACACCCCGCTTCCGATCATGACCGTCCGAGAGCTCTAGAGAGCGTTGGCCAAGGCCCAGGCCTTTGGAGCTCCGATTCCGGCGGCTTGGTTATACTTCGTTGCGCTGCACGAGTACGCACCATTGCTGCCCGACGTGCACGGCGTGTAGTAATCGCTATAACCAGTCGAACCGAACAAGCTATAGATCGTCGGATCGATCCAGCCCAGCTTCGTGGAGTGGAGTTGGTTGGCTTCGATGACCATTGCAACCGAAGCCGGCGAAGACCACGACGTTCCTAGGTACTCGCCCCAACTGCCGCCCGTATAGACTGCTACGGGAAAGAACGGCAGCGAGATGTCGGGTTGGTTGCGACCCGACGTTATCATCCCGGTGATGCCACTCTGATACGAAGGGAGACTAAAGACGGTCGAAACGCCGCCGCCGCCTGCGTACCCGTCGACGCTGCCCATTGTGACGGTCTCAAGAACACCGTTGCTGTTGTCGGTGAAGTCGATCCCGCCGATCGACGAGAAGTATGGGCCGCCGGCCGGTGCGCTGACGCCCTTGCTGCCATTGCACTCATTGCTTCCCGAGTCGCCGCTCGAGGCGGAAAACTCCACGCCCTCGGCAGCTCCTTGCTCCGCAATCGAGTTCGTGGAATCGGCAAACGGTACGTCACTCGATTCGCAGCCGCCGAACGACGAGTTTACGGCTGTAGCCTTCCCGTCGGTCAGCACCTGATTGTACGTGTCCTCGATCTGCTGATCGCCGAGCGAACCCATGTCGTAGACGATGATGTTCGCGCCCGGTGCTAATCCGGAGATCGTCTGCACGTCCAGATCCGTTTCAGCGTCGTCACCGCTGCCGCCGCCGTCGACGGCTTCGTTCGTCACCGTACCCGTTTGCGTGACACCCGCAGCCGTCAGATACGTTGCTAGGTAACTCGTGTTTACCGGATCGTCGATGGCGATGGCTGCCGTATAGCCTGCGCCGTTGCAACCGTGTTGAACCGGGAAATCGAACGGTTTAGCGACGCCGGTTGCGAGGGTTCCAGAGGAGTTGGTAAGCGGCCCATTATCCGGCGACGAGTTGTTGCATCCGCTGCTCGGAGTTGGTGAAGCCGTTGGCGTTGCGGTCGGCTTCGCGGTCGGCGTAGCCGTGGGGCCGGCAGTCGGAGTGGGCGTGGGTTTTGCCGTCGGAGTGGCTGTCGGCGCCGCTGTCGGAGTGGCTGTCGGTGNNCCGTTGGTATTGTTCACGGTCTTATAGAAGGTGTTGAGAATCGAGCCGCGCGAGCTGAGCAGATAACCCGCTTGCCACGCGTACGTGGTGCCATACCCCATCTGGCCTTCGTTCGAGCCTTGATAGACCCAGAAACTAAGAACGCCGCCGGAGGGGACGGTCACTTCTTGAGCGATCGAAGCCCACCCGTTGACCTCGGGCGGCGACAACGTACCCATGAAGGCCGAATACGTACTTTGATAGGATTGCGCCGTCGTGACTTGCACGTAGTTGCCCCGCGTCGTGCTTTCGTTTATCCAGCCGGGGCTGAGCGAACCGCTGGCAAAGTTTCCGTTGACCAGCTTGCCGGTCGAGTCCTGTGGCGCGATTCTTCCAATCGGAATCATCGCGCGTCCCTGGCCGTCGGTTTGGAACTGCGGGACGCTCCGTTGTCCTTCCATGCCGCTCTGGTCGGTCACGGTCCGAACCACGACAAGATTATTGAGCGAAACGTCGCGTATGAGTTTGGTAATTGACGTAGGCACGGTCGCGGACGTAACGTTCGTGTAACGGTCGCCGTGCTTTCCTTGATGTACGGTGTGGATCTGCGTGGAGAAGAAGTGCTCGACGGTTGAAGTACGAGCCGTTGCATCCACGATCGTTCGATTTGGATAACGCTTTTCAATTGTGAAGCCGGCGCGTTCCAACTCGTGAACGACCCGCTTTTCCTGAGCTTCTGTTGGCGCGAAGCGATCGTCGAACTGTTTTGCCGTTAAGAACTGACGATGTGCGCTCGAGTGCGGATCGCTGATAGTTGCAACGACTCGGTCGAGTTCGGCTTGATGATTGTAACGAAGCGTCAGAGAGACTCTCACCGGCGCGGTGGCAACTCGCCTTCCCGCATCGGTATATGCCAAATCTCCGTACAGCTTCGGAATGGAAATCAAAGGCTTCCCCGGCGTCGCCGTCCGCACGGAGGATTCCATCGGTCCGCCATTGTTGCTCGAGAGCATCGACGGAAGCGAGGAGTTTTGTCCTCCGCATGCAGTGAGGGTTAGCGTGAGCCCCAACGTCGACGCAATCACGCGTGATGATGGTCGCATGTGCCTCCTAACAGGTGAAGTAGCAAAAGTCCGCCCAAAGCGGGCCTGAAAAATCGGTTCGGCAGCCGCGCGCGGCGACCCGCCAAATTTATGGAAGGCGGGCGCGATTGCGCCCGCCTTCCATGGATTCGGCTTCGTACGGGTCTTTAGTACGCTTTAATGCCGTTCGGGGTACCCCAGCCGCCCGGACCGGAGTAGGTCTTGTAGCCTAGTGAGCCCTTGGCGCCGGCGGTGCAGAGATATTCGCCGCCGCAGGAGCCGTCGGAGCCCACCGTGATGTCGTGGAGGTCTTTCTTGAGCGCCTTCTTCTTGAGTTTCCAGAAGTGCTCGCCGGAGCCCACCTTAGCGGCGTTGCCTGCAAGCCCGATGATGCCCGCGGTAAACGGCGATGCTACGCTCGTGCCGCAGACGTCGGTCCAGCCGCCGTATTGACCAACGTACTCAGCAACGCCCGGCGCGCAGCCGGATTCGGACGAGATGTCGCCATCGGTACGGTAGGTGCAATCCGGATCGTGCTGCCACGAGGGCTTGGGAACGCCGGGACTCCCGACGACGGTAGGACTCGCGCAACCGGCGCTCGCGCCATTCCAGATGGTTTCGGAGTACTTCGAGCCGCTGAGGGCGAGCTGCGTGCCGCCGACCCCGATGACGGTGGAGAGCGACGACGGGCCGCCGATTGTGTTATAACCGGAATCGCCGGTTGAAGCGAGATACGCGACGCCCTTCGTGTCGAAGGAATTCTCGAAGTTCGAATCGCCGCAATCCCAGTTCTCGGGGCAGCTCCAGCTGTTGCTGACGATGGTCGCGCCGAGCGTGACGGCTTCCTTTTCGGCTGTTTCGAAGTCGCTGATCGAGGAGCCGTCTTTGGCTTCCATGAGATAGATCGTGCACTTCGGGCACGCAGCGGAGACCATCTCGATGTCGAGG
>PMUK01000036.1 GCA_003166915.1 Candidatus Cybelea palsarum | reverse complement strand
GTTCGTCCAACCAACGGCGAGTCAAACATCTTCGACACAGACCGCAACGGCCGGCAGCGGGACCGGCCCGCCTGGGTCGATTTATCCGCCGCCGGCGAGTCCCAATGCGCAAGAAATGCAGGCCATACAAAATGCGTTCTACACGTCGCAGCTGGTCGATAACATGCTCGAGGTCACCAAAAACGGAGTGGCGGTTTCGTGGCCGGACCGCAACGTAAGCGTCGAGTATTACACGGTCATCGAGGGGATGCAGCCCTGGCCCGTCGCGGAGCCTGAGCCCCAGGTCGTCGCGGCCGTGAACGCGGCGATGGGTGTGCTCTACCTGATGGACAGTAACGGTAACCCAATCGGTTACACGCAACTCTACTCGCAGTATCGCCAAAACCAGACCGCGTGGATGAATGCCGTCGCCGCGCAGGCGGTTGCGTACGCGCAAGCGATGGCCGACCCCGTTGCCGGAGAGTCCTGGCCCGTCGCGGCGGCAACGTACGCCAACGCGGTCACCCAAGCCCTGGACAATTTCAATAGCATGGGGCGAGAGCGGGTTGAAGCCGCCCTCAACACGATTGCCACGCAGGGACAGAGTGCCGTCGCCGCGCTCGTCGCAATGGCGAAAACGATGTACGGATCCTATGGCATTCAACTCGCCGGCTCGATTTCTCAAAACGTTCTCTGGTCGTACATCAGCCCTACGTCGTGGTGGGATTCGACCGACGAGTCGTTCGGCGTGCAAAAGATCACCGGTACGAGCACCATGTACCGCGCTGCGGGCGGTTCAGCAAGTTCGAGCTTTGCGAACCAGTGGCAAGCCGCGCAATCCGCCTCGGGAGGAGGGAGCGCGGGAGTTAACTTTGGTTTCGCCAGTGCGAGCGCCAGCGGGAGTCATGCGGAGGCGACGAACGCGATGGCCGCTCAGGCCGGCAGCTCGGGCTTCACGAACTATAAGGACGCGTCGAGCAATGCTACAATCACCGCCGAGTTCTTTCTCGCAACGATCATGCGCCCGTGGTTTCTCGGAGATCTGTTCAATATCTCGGGCTGGTATCTCTTCGGCCAAAAAACGAACAGCATTAGCGACGGATCGGTAACGACGCAGGTTGGTGACGACGGCAAAATCCTACCGATGGTACCGCAAGCCTTTCTCGTCGTGCGCAACATCAAGATCACCGCGGATGATTGGGGACAGGCCGGAGCTCAATTTCAACAGGCGCAACAGGCGAGCGCCGGAGGAGGCCAGTCGAGTTCGAGCTCGTTCAGCGGCTCCGCCGGATTCTTCGGCCTCGGCGCATCGGCGCAAGGCGCTGCTCAGCAAGAGAGCTCCGCGTTCGGCACGTCTGCGGCCACGACTTCGGGATGGTCTTTCTCGCAGTCGGGTAACGGCGGAACGCTCTCGATCAACGGCTCGCAGATTTGCGGATGGATAGGCGAAATTCAGCCGGCTTGCCCGCTGATTGACGACCCGAACATGGCGAGCTCGAGTTCCAGTTCCAGCTCCAGTTCGAGTTCCAGTTCCAGCTCGACCGCGGCGCCGACCATCATGACCGGGCCGGGGGCGCAAGGCGCGACTCCTCAGGGCGCTCCGGGTGCGTGAGCATGGCATCCGATCTGGGTGACGCGAACCACCTTCAGTCACTCGGCCAGCAATTAGCTGCCGCCCTCATCGATGCGTATGGGATCACCGGTAGCGGGACCAGTTTAGCCTTCCTTCCCGGAGGGATCCCGGTGCCTGACGATCTCGTACAGTTGGGCGTCGTCAATCCGACTCAAGTGCAGACGTGGCTCTCGAGCAATTTCGACTACCCCTTCGTCGTATCGAGCAGCACCGCAGCAGCGTGGACGCGCGAGGAGTCGTACGGTCCCGCGACCCTCGTGTATTCGACGGCCGTTAGCTATGCTGTGCCCGTCGGCGATCCGGATAGCGACGTCACCCAGCGGGTCGCGGCCGAAATCGCTCAAGCGAAAGCGAGCCTTGGACCGCCCGACACGCAGATGCTATCCTGCACGCCTGACGATTGGCCGCTTCCCTCGTCCGACGGCTACTGGACCTCCTTCGACTCGTCAAATACGCAGACGACGAGTACGTCGTCCTCGGTTTCGACGTCATCGAGCACGCCTTCGCCGGTTGCGATCCACCCTTTCCCAATCGTCGACGGCAATTTTTGGATGGTACGCTCGCTGGCCGCCTCCAGCAGTTCGTCGTCCAGCAGCGCGGCGTCGAGCAGTCCGCCCGCATCCGTCGCGCGGCCGGTACTTACATTCGATCGTCCGATATTCACGGCGGAGCTCATTCGCCCGACGGCTGTCCCCGCGACGAGCCCGACTGCATCTCCGCGAGTCTCTGCGGCTCCGCAAATCAACACGCTCAAGACCACGCGGCTACCTCTGATGGTGAACGCCGGGCTCCTTCAAAGCCGGCTCGACGCTCGCGCAGCGTTTTCCCGCGCCTCCGTCGTCGATCAGGTCACAACGTCGAACTCAACGACGGTCGTGATTCAGTTGGAACACCAACTCGTTACGATCACGCGGGATACGGCGGGTCAGCCCTGGTGGGACGGCGTCTTTCTCGCCGATCCGCAGTGGTATCTCCCGGGCATGCCGCTGGGTGGTCTCTTGCCGCCTCCCGGCGACGCGGAAAGCGGATCGAGCAACGCTCTTCCGATCGGGATGATCGTCATCAGAAATCTTCAGGTCTCCGGCCAATGGTCGCAGTCTGCTGCGGCGGCTCTTGCGTCGCAAGGTGGCACGCTTGGGCCGCTCTCCCTCTTCGGAGCAACCGCGACGACGGCAGCCGATGGAGTTACGATGACGTTCGCGCAGGAGGGTATGCAGGTCGTGGCGCTACTCTGCGCGTCTCTTCCGATCTTACCTCCTATCGACTCTGCAACGGCGCAAGCCGCTGCTATTTCATCCTCGTCGACGGCAGTTTCATCCTCATCGTCATCTTCGTCGTCTTCATCGTCTTCATCGTCTTCGTCCAGCCTCATAGCAACCTCCAGCGCTGCATCGACGCCAAGCACGTCGTCATCGGCAAGCCCGACTTCATCTGCCTCCGCGGGGGCGGCGTCGTCTTCATCGAGCGCATCGTCATCCAGCTCGTCGGCAGCAGCGGATACGTGAGGCCTCAAGCCCGCGGTTTACGCTAAAGCCGGCACGACCTTATCCCACTGCGCGGCATCGAGATAACGCGCGACGCCCCCTTTGAAATAGAGCTCGATGGATCGAGTTACGTCGTCGATGCTGACGTTGTGCATGCAGCGCGGCAAATCGTCGACGACATCGACACAGAGGTTTTCAGGTCGGTCCTTTTCGTCGCGGTCCCCCAGTGGCAGAACGCGAGATTTCCAGCAGCCGCCGTTGTCGCAGCAACTCAACGTTCCCACGCGATGGATAAACTGGTGGTGTGGGTAGGCCTCCCAATGTGGCGGTTCCCGGCCCCCCGCGATAACGACGCAAGGCCGATTTTTCGGGAAACCGGATTTGACTTCAACCGCCGCTGCGAGATGCATTAGCAGCGTCACCGGGCACAGCACGCCTTGCGCGTGATACACGAGTCTGATGAGTTGTCGTAAGTCGGTTTTCCCCCGCAGGTCGATGACCCCAGTAAGCGGGGGATGACTATGCTCCGACGCTCCAACTTGGACGAACGCAATTCTTCCGGAGAAATGACCGACGACGCTCTGAAGGCGCTCTGTGCTCCAGAGCTTTGTGGTATAGTCTCGTTTGCCCCCCGAAACGATGATCCAGA
>PMUK01000076.1 GCA_003166915.1 Candidatus Cybelea palsarum | reverse complement strand
GCGGCGACGCAGTTCGCCGGCGCGCACGTCTGGCTCTTGCGTCTGCCCTCCGTATTGACGGCGGCACTGCTCGTGCCGCTCGTCGTGTGGTTCGCGCAGCTGCTCGGCGCCAGCACCCGCGGGGCGTGGCTGGCGGCAATCGCCGCGGCGTCGGCGCCGATGCTGACGGCGATGACGTCGACGTTCACGACGTCAACTTTCGAAGTCTTCGATTTTACCGCCGTCGCATATCTCGTTGCGCGCGGGCTGCTGCGCGCAGAGGGGCGCGCATTTTGGTGGGCCGGCGCATTCGCCGGCTGCGCATTTGAAACAAAGTACGGCATCCTTATATGGATCATCGGATTGGCGGCGGGTCTTCTTGCGGCGGGGCCGCGCACGGCATTTCGCGTGCGCGACCTATGGATCGGGGTCGGCATCGCCGTCCTGATCGCGCTGCCCAACGTGCTCTGGCAGCTCGTGCACGGGTTTCCGTTCCTGGAAGTCATGCGCAACGATAGCGCCGGCAATCTCACCGGCACGCCGGTTGAGTTTTTGACCGATCAAGTCGTCGCGCTCAATATCGTGCTCGTACCATTATGGGTGACGGGCATCATCGCGCCGTTTCTCTCAGCGAGGCTCGAGCAGTTTCGGTTTCTGGCGATCGCTTTCGTGGTTTCGGCCCTGCTCATCTATGCGACGCACGGAAAGAGCTACTATCTCGCCGGTGCGTTTCCAACGATGTTCGCTCTGGGGGCCGCGGCCTGCACGAGACTACCGAAGGTGGTGGTCGCGATCTGGGCGACCCTCGCCGCCGCCAACGGTGTGCTCGCGCTACCCTTCGTGCTGCCCCTTTACTTGCCCGGCCGGCTCCAGTACGTTATCGAACGATCCGGCTTCAAAGAGCGGCCGGAAGAGGTGGCGACGATGGGAGCCCCGCTCACGCAGATCTTTTCGTACGAGTTCGGCTGGCAGGAGCTAACAAACGAAGTCGAGCGAATTTACGCATCGTTGCCTGCGACCGATCGGGCAAAGGCCGCGATCTTCGCGACGCGCTACGGCGAGGCCGCCGCGATCGACGTGTTGGGCCAGAACCTTCCGCCGGCGCTTAGCGGTAACAATCAGTACTATCTGTGGGGGCCGCGTGGCTTCGACGGATCGGTTGTGATCGCAGTCAACGTCGACCCCGCGCAATGGTCACAGTGGTGCGATTCGGCGCGCGTCGTCGGAAGCTTCGGCACGTCATCGTACGTGATGCCGCGAGAGCGCGAGCGTCCGATCGTTCTCTGTCGCGGCATGCACCCGCCGCTCCCGCAGCTCTGGCCGCGTTTAAAATTCTACGGAATCTAGCGGCGACGGCGGTTAGGGCGACCCAGACGACGTGCCCGTGGACTTCGTGAGCTGGAAGTCGTACTGTTGCGTTTGATCTGCAAAGACGGAATACCCCGAGACCGCTTGTGTATCGTAACCCGGCTTTACCAGGGTGAGCGTGTAGTTGTCGGGCGGCAGCGAAAGCACGACATAGTGTCCCTTGGCATCCGTCGTCACGGTTGCCGATTGAGAGGGCGCGTTGATTTGCACTTGGACGCCTGGAATCGGAGCCCCGGTGCTCGCGTCGGTAATGATGCCGGCGATGCCGCCGAGGTCGTCGGCGATTGCCAAGCTCGGGTGGCTCATCAGGGCCAGAAGAAGCGCGAGCGCGGCCAAAGGCAGGCGCCACGCGAGTGGTTTCACGATGTTGTTGTTCGGCATGCTCAATTAGACCATCGCCCCGGTCGAAATGTTTCAACTCTCTTACGCAAGATGCGCGGCCAGCGGCTCGGTTGGCCGCTTTCTAGGGAACGTTACTTAACGACACCCTTGATCGGAGTTGCCGAACCGCTTTTACCGAGATGCGTGAGACCGAAGATATCCTCGATGGTGCGCAGGACGCTGTAGTGATTGATCGTTTGGCTATACTGCCCCGGGTTCACGTTACCGATGAGAATCGTGGGTATCTGGTTTCCCGGGCTTCCGTCGTTCTCGTCGAAGGTCAAGATCAGTACGCCGTTATTGGCCTGGTCCCAGGCGATGAGCTTGGGCAGGTTCTTCTTCGCCCACTTATCGCCGGTGCTGATCGCGCAATCGTGCATGTCGTTGCACATGTTCGGCGTGATCCACGTAAACTGCGAGGGCGGCTTCTTAAGCGGCCCCGGGTACACGATGCTCACCGAGCCGGGAATCTTGGTGAAGTCCGGCCACGGAACGTGCTTGCGCATGTAGAGCCAGCCACTCGGAAGGGTGTCGGGAACCGCCATGCAGCCCGTGTAGCCGTTGTACGGCATGCTTTCGGCGTAGCCGGTAAACGAGATCTTGGCCTTGAGCAACTCGCTGCCGAGGCTCTGGACGCCAAACGAGACCGGGCATTGGTCCGAGGTCACACCCTGCGTCGATCCGCTGAAGAGAGCGAGGTAGTTGGGTTCGCTCGGGTGGGTGATCGCAAAGCTCTGCGTCATGTTCGCCCACGTTTTCGAGAGGCCGGTAATATAGGGAGCCTGCGGGCTGCCGATCACCTCGTCGTACGACTCATTTTCAAAGATCACCAGCTGCACGTACTTCGTGGTAATCGCCGCGGCGTTCTGCGGATTCTGCGCTATCGGTTGAGTGGGAGCCGACGCGCTCGCGGCATTGCAACCAACGAGTGCTCCAACCAAGAGGAGCAGAACCGGCGTTAACATGCGTCTCAACATTTTCATCCCTCCCGAGATGAGGCTGACTTCTGGCGTCGCGATGACGCACCTGTTTAAGGAGCCTTAACTGCGCGTTATAAGCTTTTTGTCAAGGTTCGGACTTCGCCATTCTCGTCTCCGACCATCACGACGTTGGCGATGGACGCAAAGATGCCGGTCGCAACAACGCCGTGGATTGCCCGCAGCGCAACATCGAGCGTACCGGGTTCGTCGATCCGGCCGAAATGACAGTCCAGGATCCAGTTTCCGTTGTCGCTCACAAACGGCATATCCCCGCCTCGCCGCGTGATTTCGACGTTTGGATTCCAGCGGGAAATATCACGCACCACGTAGGGCTCGGCAAACGGCACGATCTCAACCGGGAGCGGAAACGCTCCGAGCACGGAGACTAACTTTGGCGGCGTGACGACGACCACGAACCGCTCGGCCACGAGAGCGACGGCCTTCTCCCTGAAGAGTGCGCCGCCACCGCCTTTGATCAACGCCCAGTCCGAAGCAACTTCATCTGCGCCGTCGATTGCAACGGGCATCTCGTGCTCGAGCAACCCGACGAGTGGAATGTTCCACCCGCGACAGAGACTTGCAGTCTGTTCCGACGTTGCTACGGCGGCAATCCGCTCGCCTGCCGCGACGCGCTGCGCGACGCGCTCGATGGCCCAATAGGTCGTCGTCCCGGTGCCTAGGCCGATGCACGTGCCGTCTTGCACGAAGTCGTCGACGGCGGCATATCCGACCGCTCGCTTTCCGATGTCGAGGCCAGGCGCGTCGTTCGTCGGGATCACGCGCTACGCGTGAGCCGCGAGTGGGCTCAATTGTCGCAGCTTGCGTTCGCTGTCGGAGCCGGGAGCCGCCGTTAAAACGATCAGGCGCATATCGCCGTCTCCGGGCAGATCGAACTGCGTATAATCCAGGATCAGCTCGCCGAGCTCCGGGTGCACGTAGCGCTTGAGGCCTTCAGCCGATCCAAGCACGTCGTGCTGCGCCCACAGGCTCCTGAACTCCGGGGAGTTTTCGCGCAGATCTTCGATCAGCTCGGTGAACGCGGAATCGTGCGGATACTTCGCAGCGACCGCGCGAAACTGCCCGACGACGCGACGCATCGAACACTCCGGATCGCCAAGCCGGCACTTCGAGTTGGGATCGCGAAAGAGCCGCCACACCATATTGCGCGCGGGCCCCGTCGCGCTGGAGAAATCGGAGAGCGCGTCGGCGCTGGTGTTCCACGCAAGCAGGTCGAAGCGCCGCCCCCGAACGTATGCGGGCGAGGGTTCGAGCGCGGTAAGAACGCGTCGCACCAGATCGCTGACGTACTCTTCTTCTTGCGCGGGCGCCGTGTTGGTAAGTCCGGCTAAGAGATGAAGGTGCCGGCGCTCGTCCGACGTCAGGCGCAACGCACGTGAGATCCCGTCGAGGACATCGGCCGACACATTGATGGGCAGCCCCTGTTCCAGCCGGGTGTACCAGGTGGTGCCGATATTCGCGAGCAGCGCGACCTCCTCGCGCCGCAATCCCGGGGTTCGCCGGCGGGCTCCGTCGTGCAACCCGACGTCGGACGGGACGATCTTCGCCCGGCGCGTGCGCAGAAAGTCGCTGAGTTCCGAGCGGCGTTCGATCGTTGCATTCATAGTGAAGGTATCCATTCTAGTACTAGGATAGACTAGGTTCTAGTCATAGTATGGCACAGGAGGTAGCCTAAGGGCAACCATCTCTCCTAAGAGCACTGAACCATCCATGACGGTTGCCGAACGGATCCCCGGACCACGGGGAATTATTCCCCTTCGCCCTACCGAAAAACCCGAACCCTTCGACGGCGCTCAGGGTGACAATGGGTCACCTCAGGGTGACAGCGGGAGCTTGGTCGAGTATGGCCTGCGCCGCTACCTCGTCGTGGGCGGCGTCATGCTGGCCGCGCTACTGCAAACGGTCGATCTCACGATCGTCAACGTCGCGCTGCCGACCATTCAGGGCAACTTGGGAGCGACGGTCGATGACGGCACGTGGGTCGTTACGGCTTACGTCATCGCCAACGTCGTCGTGATCCCAATGGCGCCGTGGCTGCAACTGCGCTTTGGACGCAAGAACTACTTTCTCGCCTCGATCGCCGGGTTTACCCTCGCATCGATGCTGTGCGGCATGGCAACGTCGTTGACTGGATTGATTCTCTTCCGCGTCTTACAGGGCGCGTTCGGCGGCGGATTGCTGGCCACGGCGCAGGTCGTGCTGCGCGATACCTTTCCGCGGCAGCAGTTGGGGATGAGTCAATCGATCTTTGCGCTCGGAACCATCCTTGGTCCATCGCTGGGACCGACGTTCGGGGGAATTCTCGTCGACAACCTTTCGTGGCCGTGGGTCTTCGACGTCAACCTCGTTCCGGGAATCCTCGCCTTCGTCATCTTGTTGCGCTATATGCGCGATCACACAAAGCCCCAACGGGCGCGCGTCGACGTCACCGGCATCGCGCTGCTGATCGTTGCCGTCAGCTGCATGCAGTACGTCCTCGACCAAGGACAGCGCGATGACTGGTTTTCGGATCAGTCGATCCAACTCTGCTCGCTGCTCGCGGTTCTCGCAACCTCGGCCTTCGTTTGGTGGGAGTTGCGTATTGCCGAGCCGATCGTGGACCTACGCGTGATGCGCCAGCCGGCCGTCGCCGCCGCGTTGGCGATCGCCGGGGCGTATGCGGCAGTCATTTTTCCGAGCCTGCTGCTGTTGCCGCAGTTTACGATCGATAATCTGGGCTTCACGAGCACGCTTGCGGGCATTCTCATCGGCGTTCGCGCGCTGCCGGTGCTTCTTCTCACGATTCCCGTTGCGCGACTCGCGAGCTTACCTCGTTTCGATCTCCGCTGGTCGATCGGCGGCGGCATCGCCGTCGCGGGCCTTGGCTCGCTCTGGCTGGCGAGTTGCGTCACGACCAACAGCGATCTCGGCTCGTTTATTCCTCCGCTCTTGCTGGTTGGAATCGGCGCGGCTTTCGTCTACTCGCCCCTGCTCGTCGCGACGATGCGGGCCGTTGCACCCGAGGCCGGCGCGAAGGCGGCATCGTTTATCGTGCTCTTCTTTCAGTTGGGCGGCTCGGTCTCGTCGGCATCGATCGTGGCCTTCTTGGACCAGCGCCTCCAGTTTCACCAAACGGTCCTCGCCGCGCAAGCGACGCTTTCCAGGTTGCCGGTCGCGCAGTTCTTGCAGCACGGCACTCCCGCGCAGCTCGCAACCGTGATTGCCGGCCAAGCCGCGGCACTTTCTTACGCGGACGCGTTCCTCGTGACCGGCGTCCTCGCTCTCGTAGTCACACCCGGCGTGCTGCTCTTAGCGCGCAAACATTCATAGGAGTAAATGACAAGATGCAATACGAAGTTGCCTGTAACCGAATCCGCGACGCTATTACAACCTCGCTTCTCGAGCTGCGTCCACCGACATCGAGGGCCGCGTACGCCGCAGCATGTGCGACACAAAATGTCGCCGCCGCACTCCATCATGCCTGCGGCCGGCCCAACGATACGCGCTGGACCGCCGCGCTTACCAGCCTCCAAGAGTTCCTCGAGTATTGCGACGCTTCTCCGAAGATGAGCGACTCCGTTGCCCTACTCGAGTTGCACGGCTTATCGCAGAAAATGCCGACCTCTCGGCGCCACATCTCGAGCACGCGCTGGCGAGTTAGCACCTACGCGCGGGGAGCATATTTCAACGATGTCGCGGTATTGAATAGAACGATCGGGGCGGGAAGCGTGACGCCCTTAGAAAGCAAGAGGCGAAGCGCGGCGAGGGTGGCGCCGCCTTCTTCCGTTGCGTCGATGCCCTCGTACCGATGGACGTCGCGCATCGCTTCATCGGCCGCAGCATCGGAGACGGCGACGGCATGGCCGTGGGATTCGCGGAGAGCACGCAGCGTCAGACGATCGCCGATTCCGCCCGGAACGCGCAAGCCCCACATCTTCGTAGCTCCATCCTCGACCCGTTCGGCGGACTCTTCGCCGCGATCGAATGCGCGGACGATCGGCGCACAACCCTCGGCTTGAACGGCGACCATGACGGGGCGCTTCGTATCGATCCAGCCGAGCTGCTCGAGTTCGTCGAAGGCCTTCCACATCGCGACGAGGCCCGTGCCGCCGCCGGTCGGATAGACGATCGTTCCGGGAACGCCGCCGAGTTGCTCGACCAACTCGTAGCCCATCGTCTTCTTTCCCTCGACTCGGTATGGCTCGCGGAAGGTCGCAACGTTGAAGGCGCGGCTTTCGCGCGCATACTCAGCCGCGATGCGCCCGGCATCGTCGATCAAGCCATCGACGAGAACGACATCGGCGCCGTAGCTCTGCATCTCCTCAACGAGCAGACCCGGCGTATCGCGCGGAACGTACACGCGCACGTGCAGGCCGGCCCGCGCGCCATACGCGGCTAGCGCACTGCCGGCATTTCCGGCGCTCGGTGCAACCAACGCCGGCACCCCTAAGCGCTTCGCAACCGTTACGGCCACCGACATGCCGCGCGACTTAAACGAGCCGGTGGGATTCTGCGCTTCGTCTTTGACGTAGGCACCGTTCGAAAGCGAAATGAGCGGCGTTGCGCCTTCTCCGAGCGAGACGGGCTCCTCGTCGTCAGCAATCGGTAACATCTCGCGATAGCGCCACATCGTCCACGGCCGCGCGGTCAGCGCCTCTCGACGAAGCGCAGCGCCGGCGTAGCGGGCGAGCAGCGGCGCGCCGTCGTCCGGACAGACGGTTGCGAGCGCATGCGGCGAGCAGCGATGCGTTGCATCGCGCGAACATTCAAGGTACGAAATCATTAGCGCTCTCATACTTGCAGGACGCGTGAGATTGTCCCCGTGCCGCCGATCGGCGACGTGGCCACGGAGGCGTGGTCCGGATCGGCTTGGAGATCGGTGCTTGGCTACGATGGAGTTGAGCGTACGGGCCAGCACGTACCTGGCGCGGGGACGCTCATGCTTGAGGAGCACAGCGGATGAGAATTTCAGACTTTGGCAGGTACGGGCTGGGCTTTTGCGGCGCAGTTGCAATACTCGGTGGCTGCGGCAGCGGCGCCCAGTCACGACTAGCGCCATCGGCCCCCTTCCAGCAGGGCCTGGTAAATATGGATAAGAGCGGCGCCGCGCAGACCGGCGTGGTGGCGCTGCACCCGGATCGCGGTCCGTCATGGATGGCTCCCGGCGCGGCGGCGCACGAGCTGCTCTACATCTCCAACCTCAATGGCGAAAACGTCCTTGTTTATTCGTATCCCCAGCATAAGTTGGTGGGAACGCTGACGGGCTTTGACCAGCCGGACGGCGTCTGCTCGGACAAAAAAGGCGACGTCTGGATAGTAAATAACGGGACGGCTAAGGACGTCGTTGAGTACAGGCACGGTGGGACGAAGCCAATCGCAACCCTGAATGAATCCGCCGAATTGCTTGTTGGGTGCTCGGTCGATCCAACGACCGGGAACCTCGCCGTAACGAATGCCTCAACTTACCTTGATGGGCGGGGCAGCGTTGCGATCTTCACGCATGCCAAAGGCACTCCGACGCTCTACACGGATCCCAAAATGTATTATGTGTACTTCTGCGGCTACGATGATAAGGGCAACCTCTACATCGATGGGTTTCCCTACGGCTCTTACGGATTCAGATTCGCCGAGCTTCCCAAAGGGAAAAAGACATTCACGAACATCACGCTGACGGGCGGCACGATCAAATACGCCGGTAACGTTCGCTGGGACGGTAAGTATGGCGGTTGGCGATCAGGAGTACGGGCGAAATACTTCGGGTTACGATTCAGCGATTTTCCAGACCACGGGCGCAGGTGGAAAGATCGTAAACGTAATACCGCTGCCTGGTTCGGGGGATATCGTTGGATTCTGGATTGAGGGCAAGACGCTCATCGGTCCGGATGCCCATTATAGGGGCGAGGGGAAGGTGTTCTTCTGGAATTACCCGTCTGGGGGCAAGCCCACGAAGAAGCTCAAGGGCTTTGACTACCCGTTTGGCGCCGCGATCAGCTTGTAGCCTGGCTTATTCTGCCGTCATCGTCGCTATGGGCGTCGATACGTACCACACGTTCCCGAACGGATCGATGAATCCGCCGTTGCGGTGCCCGTAGGCCTGATCGGCCAACGGGCGTTCGACGGTCGCACCGGCATCAACGGCCGCGTGGAAAACCGCATCGACGTCCGGCACAACCGCATAGAGCCCGATCGCGACGTCGCTGTAGCGCTGCGGCGGGGGCGCGTTGGTTGGACAGTCTGCAAGGCAGAGCACGTTTCCATGAAGATCGAGTTCCGCGTGGCCGATTTTGCCGTTCTCCATTTCGTGGCATTCGCGAACCACCGCACCTAAAGCGCGAACGTACCAATCGATCGCTGCCCGTGCATCGTCGACATGCAGATAGGGGCTAAACGTCCACCGGTTCTCAGGCATACCCTTCTTCCTCTCGATTTGGGAGCTAGTTCTATCTGAAATCCTCGCGGGTCTGCAAATTCCTTTTCCTGCCTTTGCTCCCTGGCGTTCACCTCCGTCTTATGCGCCCATAGGTAGCATCAGATGCGCGTCCAGAGGAAATAGACCGGCACGGCGCTGAGCAGAATCGCGATTCCAACGATTGCATCGCCCGGATAGGCGACGTACGTCGCGATCGCGACGCCCCAGGAAACCAATAGGTAGAGCGCGGTCGAGTACGGATGCCCGGGTACGCGGAAGCGCACGGCTTGCGCGATGCCCGCGCGCCGGTCCCGAGCGCGAATGATGAAGAGCGCGAGGGCCAGCAGCCCGTTGAAGACATAGAACGTCGAGACGACGTAGTTGAGGATGTGCTCGTAGCTTCCCGAAAGCGCCAGGATCATCGCGAACACCGCTTGCAGCGCGATCGCAACGACGGGCACGCGCGTTTTTGGATCGATCCACGCCACCGCGCGGAAGAACAGCCCATCTTCGGCCATCGCGTGATAGAGCCGCGGTATCGTGAGCATTCGATTGCTGATGAACCCGAGCGTCGAAACGGCAACTGCAAGCGACGCGACCTGCGCTCCCGCGGAGCCGGCCGCAGCCCGCAGCACCGCCGCTGCGGGAACGGGCGTGCTCGCTAAGCCGTCGACGCCGAGCACGCGAAGGCAGCCGGCATTCACCAAGAGATAGAGCACGGCGGCGCCGGATATCCCCAACCAGAGGCCTAGCGGTAACGTAAACGTAACGTTTTTTGCTTCGGCTGCCATGAAGTTGGCAACCATTGCCCCGTTATATGCAAAAAGCACGGGAATCATCGCGACGCTAAACGCGCCGAGCGTACCGAGCGTATCCAGCGTGGAGCTCGAGAGCGCAGCGGGCTGGTGGCCCTGGGCCGGATGCGCGGCAATGCCGGCAACGATGAGTGCGACGAGTGCGGCAATCTTCAACACGGTCAGTGCGCTTTGCACGTTGCTGCCAAAGCGGACGCCGAAACAGTTCACGAGCGCGAGCCCGGCAAGCGTAACGACCGCGAGGACGCCAGACGGAATTCCAAGACCGGTCAACGAGATGAAGTAACCGGCGAAGAGCACCGCCGCCGCCGCGATCCCGCCCGTAAATGAAGCCAGAAGCGACGACCAGCCGTACGCGAACGCAACGACCGGATGGAACGCATCGCGCAAATAGGTATAGGCGCCGCATCCCGCCGGGCGGCGCGCGGCAAGCTCGCCGAGCACGAAAGCTCCAAACAGCGCGACGACTCCGCCGCATGCCCACGCGACGAGAATCAATCCGGGTATATGTATTCGCTGCGCTACAACCGACGGCGTGCGGAAAATTCCCGAGCCGATGACGCTGCCCATCACGATGAGCACGACGTCGGAGACGCCGAGTCGCCGCGCGAGCGCCGACGTCACACGGGCCGTTCGCCGAGGATGGTGGCGCGCCGGACGCGGCGACGATTCGGAAAATAGTCTGCCAGCGCGCAGTGCTGCGCCCAGCGATTATCCCAGAATGCCACGGTGCCTTCCCGCCAGCGCCAGCGAACCGCAAACTCGGGCCTCGCCATATGCTCGAAGAGGAGGCGCAGCAGCGCGTCGCTTTCGCTCGGTAAGAGACCTTCGATGTGCGAGGTGAAGTCTTGATTGACGAAAAGCGCCTTGCGCCCCGTCGCGGGGTTCGTGCGAGCGACGGGATGTGAAACCGGTGGGTGCTCCGCGTAGATCCGATCGCGCTGGTCGTCCATTCCGAGCGTCTTAAATCGCTCCGGCGTGAAATTCTTCGCGAACGAGTGCACGGCACGCAGTTGCGTGACGAACCGACGAAGCGGCTCGGAGAGCGTCTCGTACGCGAGATACATATTGGCCCACAGCGTATCGCCGCCGATCTCGGGAATCTCTTCGGCGTAGAGGACCGCCGCCTGCGGCGGCCGCTCCAAGTAAGTAACGTCGTTGTGCCAGCGGTCGCTGTTGGCTCGGTGCGTCGCGTCGTGCTCCAGCACCATGATCTCGGTAGCCGCTTCGTGACCGGGATAGAACGGGTGAACGTAGAGCGACCCGAAACGCGCCGCGAAATCGCGCTGTTGAACCGGCGTTAACGACTGTCCCTCGAAGAACAGCACGAGATGGTCGTCGAGCGCCTTGCGAATCTGCGTCACCGCACCATCGGTCAGTGGCGCGCTAAGGTCGATGCCCTCGACGGTCGCGCCGATCGCCGGCGTCAGCGCTTTGGTTCTAAGGTCTCCGGTATTGGGCGGCATGAGACTCCGGCGCCTTACCGAAACGGAACGCGATTTCCCGCTAAACGCGACGCTCGAGTCGCCCCGCAGGGCCGACGCTACGCGAAACATGCTCCAGTATACGATCTGGTTCTGAAACTAGAGATACTTCTTCAGCCAGTCGATAATCAGGTGCAGGCGTTCGACCCGGTGGATCGGGGAGCCCGTACGGGAGAGATCGTGATTTTCGTTGGGAAACGCCACGTATTCTACGGTTCGTCCCAAGATCTTGAGCGACGTGAACTCTTGCAGCGTTTGATCGATGGGTGCGCGCGTATCGTTCTCGGCGTGAAGAATCATCAGCGGCGTCTGGACGTTGGCGACGTACGTTAGCGGTGAGAACTTCGCATAGTCGGCGCTAGCGGGGTCCCACGGCGGACCCCAGTTGTAATAACCGCCGCCTAAACCGTTCTTGCCGGCGAAGTCGGCCGCTAGGTTTTCGCTTTGCAGGTTGCTGACGGCGCGTTCGGCAACGGCAGCCTTATAGCGATTGGTATGGGAGATCACCCAAAGCGTTGCATATCCTCACGAGCCGCCCAGCACGGCTAAACGTGAGGCGTCGACGTCCCGCCGTTGAACGACCGCATCCATCACGGCCTGGACGTCCCGGAACATCGCATCGCCGTAGTCATTTTCGAGCGCTTCTTCGAAAGCGTACCCATGACCGGTGCTGCCCGCGGGATCGGAAAAGACGACGTTATAGCCCAGGGACGCATAGAGCTGAAACTCCTGGAAATACGTGTCGCCGAACTGCGTCTCGGGTCCGCCGTGAATGTCGAGCAGCGTCGGATGTTTCGTCCCCTCGGTACCATCGACCGCCGGCATGAACCAGGCCTGAACCGCAAAACCGGCCGAATCTTTGACGGTAAACTCTACCGGCTGCGACAGCGTCACCGACGCGAGATACGCGTCGTTGACGTGGGTGAGCTGACGCGGCGCACCTCCGCTTACGTCAGCCACGTAGACGTCGGCCGGGTGCGTAAAATCGCTGTAGAGGTAGGCGACGCGCTGCCCGTCCCGCGATACCGAGCACGACCACGCTTCACCCCGAGGCGGCGTGATGTCCCGGAGCGCGCCGGTACTGAGATCGAGCGTACGCAAGTTGGCATAGCCCGCTCCGTCGATGTTGAGCAAGGCTAGATTTCCCGACGGCAACGGCCATCCGCAAAAGCCGCCGCCTTCCTTCATATCGGCCAAGAGCGAATCGCCCCAAGGAACCGTGTTGCGCGCGACGATGACCCGAGCGTCGGAGCCGTCGCCGTTCGCCGACACCAGCGCGGGCCGCTCCGCAGCGTCTTTCACATCCCCCGTCAAATAGTACACGCGGTGCCCGCCGGCACCGAAGAACATCCCGTTGTTTGCCGGCAGGGTCGAGGCGAGCTTCTGCATCGCTCCGCCGGTCGAGGGAATCACGTAGACGTCACTTGGTCCGCTATCGACGGTCGCGTAACGCAACGAGTCAAAAAGAATCGTCTTGTCGTCGGACGACCAGGCGTCGAAGCCTTCAGAGTACCTGCCTGAGGTCAACTCTTTCGGATGCGAGCCGTCGGCGTCGATCGTCCAGATGTGCTGATGGTCCTGATAGGTATAGCCCGCACCGTTCGCTTGAAAGAAAAGCTCGTCAATCAGGTGCACGTCGCTCTTCTTTTGCGAGCTGGCCGGTGTAAAGCCGGCTTTGCTGAAATCGATGTAGGCATCGTGGGCCGGGTCGGTGTCGGTAACGGTGAGCGCGATGCGATCGCCGCCATGCGAGACCACGGGGCCCGAGACGCCGTTCTTGATGTGAGTTAACTGGACGACGGTCCCGCCGGCCAACGTATAGCGATAGAGCTGCGGTTTCTGCTTTTCGAGCGTCCGAACGAAAACGAAGCTGCGGCCATCGGGCATCCAGTCGTAGTCGCCGTCGCTAACGTGTTTGGTCACGTTATGCATCAGCGTTCCGGTCGCAACGTCAACGAGATCGATCGCGCGATCGTACCTATTTTTCGGCCCGTTCATTCGCGAGGACTCTACGAGCACGTGAGTCCCGTCGGGTGAGATCAAGGCGCTGTTCAAGAACGTCATCTTGAAGAGGTCTTCGGGCGCCACGGGAGCCGCCGCGGCCGCGATTGGAAAGAGCCCGAGAATTAAGGCCGTTAAAACTGCAGTTCTCATAAAATTCCTATACGCTTTAGCTTCAATGGTGGTTTCACTGTGACAGCGGCTTGCGCAGTTGATACTGTGCCTTGACCTTCACGTAACCGTTGCGCTCGTAGAACGAATGCGCGCGCTCGCGCAGGACGTTGGACTGCACCCGAATCTCGGCACACCCACGTTCGCGCGCCCGGGCTTCAACGGCTTCCAGAAGGGCAACCCCGATGCCGCGGCTCCGAGCGGCCTCGTCGACGACCAAGCCCTCGAGGTACGCGCCAAAGCCTTCGACGAACGCCTCGTCAATCGAAACAGCCGCCCACCCAACGACGCGCTCGTCGTCGGTCGCGACGAAAACGTCGCGCCGCTCTCCCAGGCGCTTCAGGCGAGCGGTGATGGCGGGGGCCGGCACGTCGTACCCCAACTGGGCCATAAGCGCGGCGATCGGCTCGGCGTCGTCCGCACGCGCCCGGCGCACTTCGGGACGGTTGAAATTCAAAACGTCGCTGACTTTGGCGCCATAGGGCTTGGTTCCGTTCGTGCGATGGAAGAGCGGCCGGCGCCCCGAACGCTGTGAGCGGTCGATCCGTTGTGTGGATTCGGGGAGCGGGGAGCATGAAGAGGTTTGGTCTTGGCACGTACGCCCTGCGTGGAGGCGTTGCGGTCGCATTGCTGGCAGGCTGCGGCGGGCGACAGCCAATCGGCGCGCCGAGCGCGATAGCGCCAAGCGTGGGTTCGTGGATGCGGGCGGACGCGAAGAGCGGCGATCTCCTCTACGTCTCGAACCCGGGCAATGATACCGTAACCGTCTACGGGTACCAGAGTCGCAAACTCGTCGGCACGCTGGATGGGTTCTCCAACCCCGCCGGTTTGTGCGCCGATACCGCCGGCGATGTTTGGATAACCAACGAGGGCGAGCACGATGTGGTCGAGTATGCGCACGGCGGCACACAGCCGATTCAGACGCTCGACGACGGAAGCGAACAACCGTCGGCGTGTTCGGTAGATAAGACGACTGGTAATCTCGCCGTGCTCAATGCTGATGACGTTGCCGTCTATCCCGATGCAAGCGGATCACCGACCCTTTACACCGGCGGGGAGGTCTATGGAGACTACGCGCTCGGTTACGGCGCGCACGGCGACCTTCTCGTTGACGGCGGCAGTTATGACAACAGCAAATTAATTGCGTTTGCGCAGCTCCCGTCAGGCATGACGCATCTGAAGCAGTTGGTGCTCTCGAAGACGCTCCTGTGGGCGCCGCCGACCTTCGTGCAGTGGGACGGCCAGTTTTGGGTGGTTGGTGCAGGGACGCTGGACTGGTTCAGAATCACCGACAATAAGGGGAGACTCGAGGGCTACACGGTTCTCTCACCCACAAGTTCGATTGTGCAGTTTTGGATCGCGTCGGTCGGGGGTGGGAGCGGACGCGGAAATCAGGTCGTCGTCACCGAGGATGATCCCTACGAGGTTGAGTTTTTCCAGTATCCCGCCGGCGGCAACGCGTTCGCCAGCATCATCGACGGATTGAGCAATCCCTACGGCATCACCGTGAGCAACGCGTCAAAGCAGTGAGCCTCGGCGTTACGTTGTTAAGGAGAGAGAGTCATGGCTTCAGGTCGGGGTAAGTACTGGCTAAGCATTGGTACCACCGCTGCGTTGGCGACGCTGCTAACTGCGTGCGGCGACCATGCCGGCGCGACGATTCCGACGGTGAACGCGGTAAGTGCGACCTTTTCCCACCATCAAACCTTTAGGTTCACCGGTAAACCTCAGCGTTTCAAAGTGCCGCACGTGCAGTTGCTGCAGGTTGTGGTGCGCGGCGCCGGTGGCGCCGGCACCTCCAGCGATCTGGCGCGCGGCGGCCGTGTTTACGCACTCATCCCGGCCTCAATCGACAGGGAACTCGTCGTCTACGTGGGCGCCACTGGAAACCTAACCAAGGGCGGCTATAACGGTGGCGCTGATGGCGGCCCCGACGGCAACTGTTCGAGCTGCGACGGCTACGGTGGCGGCGGCGCATCCGACATTCGCCTCGCGGGCGGCACGTTGGGCGAGCGCGTGATCGTCGCCGGCGGTGGCGGCGGTAGCGGTGGCGGCCACAGCGGCCAATACTCCGGTGGCGCGGGCGGAGGCGGTGGCGGCGGCACCGGCGGAAGCGGCCGCGCCGGTTCCGGATCGAGCTACAGCTACTGCGCCGGCAAGGGCGGTGACGGCGGATCACAAAACGCCGGCGGGGCGGGCGGTAGCGGGTGCGGTTATAACGGCGATGGCGGAAGCGTTGGTGACGGCGGAACCGGCGGCGCACCGTACTACCCCGGGTCGGGCGGTGGCGGTGGAGGCGGCGGCTTTTATGGCGGTGGCGGTGGAGGCGCGGGTGCCGCAGGCTACAGCTCCTACAACGGCAGCGGTGGAGGCGGCGGGGGAGGCGGCGGCTCGTCGTATGTCGGCAAGCGCGCGACGCATTTTCACGTCTGGCGAGGCTGGAACAACGCGGTCGGCAACGGCCTCGTCGTCATCAGCTGGTAGCGATATGAAAATAGCAATTGGTACTCGGGTTGCTTTGAGTCTTGGGGTCGCTGCGACCTTGGCAGGCTGCGGCGGGGACAGCAGCTCGAGCGGAAGGCCCGCAACGGTTTCGGCGACGGCGCGACATGACGGTCTCTCGTGGATGGCGCCTAACACGAGCTCGCAAGATCTGCTCTACGTTACGGGAGCGTGCGGCGGCATCTGTGTTTTCAGCTACCCGGGCGGCACACTGGTCGGCGAGCTGGCGGACTCGAACGCGCCGTTTGGCGAGTGCGTCGACAAGTCGGGCGACGTATTCGTGATCGACTTCGGCGGTGAGGGCGGAACCGCCGGCATCGTCGAGTACGCGCACGGCGGGACGAGCCCAATCGCCACGTTAACCGATCCCGGCTACTATCCGCAGGCCTGCTCGATCGATCCCACGACGGGCAATCTCGCGGTGACGAACGAGTCGGCGGTGAACGGCGACACGGGCGTCGTCGCCATTTACGTTGATGCGAAAGGCGACGCGACCGATTACCTCGACCCAAAAATCTATTACATGGGCTTCTGCGCATACGACGATAAGGGCAACCTGTTCGTTGACGGTCAATACGACCATAAGGGGACGTTTGCGTTTGCCGAGGTGCCCAAGGGCAGCAGCAACTTCAAGAGCATCAAGCTTACGCAGAGGCCCTCGTCTCCGCTCAATCTCCAGTGGGCGGGTAAATATATCGCGCTCGCCGACAGCAGCACAGTTATCTATCACGTTACGGTCAAGGGCTCGAAGGGCACCCTCGTGGGGACGACCCTCCTCAACGGGCCGGTCTCGGGCACCGAAGTGCAGTTTTGGATTCAGGGAGGAACCATCGTCGCACCGTACGGGACGGGCACCAGTCACGATGAAGTCGGCTTTTGGAAGTATCCGACGGGCGGGCGCGTGAGAAAAAGCATCGACGGTTCCGAGTTCGACGATGCCGAGCTGTTCGGAACCGTGGTGAGTCTAGCTCGTTAAGGCCGGCGATTTTACTTTGGCGGACAACTCGCGGCACCGGGTTTGATCGCGGAAAGCGCAACCGCGCTGGAGGCGGAAAGCGGCGTCGTGCCGGTAGACTTCACGCAATCGTAGGCAAGAATATATGCCGTGACGGCCGCGTCGTCGGTCTTCGAGAGCGACCCCGGCGCCGTCAGCGGCATCTGCGTCGACACGATCCCGTAGAGTTGCGCGACGCTGAGACTGGAATGCGCGAAGCCCGGACCGCTAAGCGCCGGTCCCGAGACGCCTTGCAAATGCGCACCGTGACATGAAAGACACTGCTTCACATAGATCTTCGACCCGGCCGACGCTTGCGCGGAAGTATACGGAGCGCTAACTGTTGCAGACGCCGGAGCGGCCGAACCGCTCTCCGAGTTTGCAGCACCCGGAACCGCTGCAGCGGGCTGTCCGGTCGTGTCGTTCATCACGGTCGGCGTGGTGCTCAAGCTATACGTGACCACACGCGCGCTCTGCGATTTGGGCAGGTTCGGCGTTTGCTGGTTTCCGGCTTCGCCCGCTTCAACGACGAGGTACTCATGGCCGTCGGAGGCTTGATATGCGGAGATGGGCGCGACGATCGATGCTCCGACGTCGTCATGCCACAGCTCGCGGCCGGTCTTTGGTTCGAACGCGTACACGCGGCCGCTCGCGTCACTCGTAAAGATCAAACCGTTGCGCGTCACGAGCACGCCGCCTTGCGCCGAATAGGGCAACGGTTTTACCCACGCCGGCTTGCCCGTTCCGACGTCTACCGCCGTCAGCACTCCGGTTGCGGGCCGCCGCTTTGGCAGCGGTCCGGCGGCGTACGGCTGTCCGGGAACGTACGGCACCGTCGCCGGATAAACGATCTTCCAAATCGCGCACTCTTGCGTGCTCGGAATGAAGAAGAGATTGACCGCATCGTCGTACGAGCCGCCGTTCCATTCGATCCCACCGCCGTGGTTTGGACAGGCGAAGGTTCCCTTGAGCGTGGGAACAGTTGTGAAGATGCCTTGCTGATTGCTAACCGCGAGCCGGCTGACGAGCTTGCCGGTCGTACGATCGAGAATAACGAAGTCACCGGCCTTATCGCCAACGGCCAATAACTGCCGATTGGCTCCGTTGACATTGCCGGTAAAGAGGACCGGCGGCATCGACGGATCGTTGTCGTGCACGTCGTTGGGCACGATCTTGTAATACCATTTGAGACGCGGTGCGGCGCCGGAGATGTCGAGCGCGACGACCGAATCGGAGTAGAGATTGAGGCCCTTGCGTCCGTATTCGCTGAGATTGGGCCCGGGATTGCCGGGCGCCGCGTAGAGCGTGTCGGTTTCCTGATCGATCGAGAGGCCGGCCCACACGGCGGCGCCGCCGTGGATGTACGAATCACCCGGCCACGTGCTGTGTCCGGGCTCGCCAGGTTGCGCGACGGTATGCCAATCCCACAAGCGCGAACCGTCTTGCGCGCTAAAGGCGCTAACTAGCCCGCTGCCGCCGAGGTCGCCGCCCGACGTGCCGACGATCACCTTGTCCTTGTAGACGTAGGCGGCGGTCGAGTACCAGGTGTTGCTCGTATCGTGACATGCCGGCACGTCGAACGACTGTTTGCCCGTCGCCGCATCGATCGCAATCAGCCGGCAATCCTGTGTGACGATGTAGAGCTTGCCGTTGGCTAAGCCGACGCCGCGATTGACCGGATACTGCAGCTCGTAGGCGGGACTGTAGCCGAACGCCCACCGCAACGCACCGGACGTTCCGTCCAGTGCGAGCACGCTATCGTGTGAAGTCGAGACGTAGACCGTGCCGTCCCAGGCGATCGGGGAAGCCTCTTCCTCGCCGACGTCCTTCACGTCCGTAATCCAGGCCTTCTTGAGCTGCGAGACGTTCGAGGGAGAGATCTCGCTCAGACCCGTCACGCGGTTTCCGCCGTACGTCTTCCCCGGAACGATCCAGTCGGCGTCGTCGGAACCGGCTTGCAGCAGCGCCGCGGAATCCGGCCCCGTTTTCGCGCTGTTGCCGCCTCCAGAACATGCCGCTCCCATCGATAGGAGCGCAACGATCGCTAAGCCACGTAGTCCGTTTCTCATGTGCGTTACCTCTGACGGCTCTGACGCTACCGGAATACGAGCAAGACGCGCGGGCGCCTGTCTTTAGACCTTGAAGGGCCTGCTGACTGAGTCCCCGGTGAACTGCTCGGCGGTTTTGCCGGTCTCTGGGTCGACGGTATAGAGCAGGTCGGCGATCTCGTCGGCGTGATCTTCTTCGTCTTTGAGGATCTCTTCAAACATTCGCCGGCTCACCGGATCGGCATCGCCGAAGAACGTGACGATGTCGCCGTAGATCTTGATGACGACGCGCTCGGCGAGCAAATCCTCGCGAAGGAGATCCGCTAGCGTGTGACCGGTCTCGAAAGTGGAAAACGCCCGCTTGCTGATGCCGTTGGGATCCAGGTTTGGGACGCCGCCGAGCTGTTTGATGCGATCGGCGATCAGCTCGAGATGCTTTTCTTCATCGAGCCAATGCTCTTTGAAGAGCCCCTGCAGCTGCTCCTGATGAATCGAAGTCGTCATGTAATAGTGTTGCTTGTAGCGCAGCACGCAGATGATCTCCGACGCCAAAGCGGCGTTGAGCACGTCATAGACTTTGTCGAGCGGCAACGTGTAGTACGGGGTAACCGGGCCGTTTTCCATGGCCTCACGGACTTTGGCTTGGATTTCCTTGACGTCGGACAGAATTGACATGCTTTTCTCCTTTTGGCTAAGGTTGGAGGGTGAAGCCGCGATTTCCCGGCGTCATGTCTACAACACGAAGCGGCCGCCATTCGTGCAAAGGATGACGAGCAACATTGAAACGATGATGAGCTCGTAGTTCCAGCCGAGTCCGTCTTTGCCCCAGAAGCCGGTCTTCCAAACGAAGATCTTCTTTTGCAGCGCGCCGAACATGATCAGAATCAACCCAACCGACGCCAACTGCGTTAGGAAGCCCAGGATGACTGCGATTCCGCCGAGCAGTTCGGCCACTGCCAAGAAAACGAACAAGCCCCTCGGCAGTCCCACGCTCGTGCTTCGCGCACCGGGATTCTTGAGGTCGTTGTAGCCGCTATCGATGAAAACCAGGCCGACCATCAGCCTAAGGAAGACGAACGCGTAAGCGGTAAAGGGTTCGAGCCGCGGAAACATCGCGTCACGCCTTCCGCGATAAAGTCATTTGGCCTGCGCCCCCATTGCGACGTCATAGGTCGTGGCTCGATTGCACTCTGGCCGCCCCACGCCTTGCTTGCAGGCGATCGGTAACTTTTGTCGCACGCTGGAGCATGAAACGTCGCTCTAGCTTCGTCGCAGCATATCGAGGCGTTTGTGCAACTTTGATTTGGGCCGCCCTCGGACTAACCGCCACGGCGAGCAACTCGCTTTCCTCGACGACTCCATACTCACAAACCAACCCGCTGGCAATCTGGTGCACCGCAACCGGCGCCCCCAGTGAGACGGGCACTGCCAATTATTACCTCGTGCTGACGGCGCGGTATGAGAACCACGGATCGCGCCCGATCGCGCCAATCGGCATTCGCTTTGACTTCCGCGACCGCAGCGGGAACGTGGTCGCTTCTCACACGGTAATTGATAGCGCCGGCTTGGCAGCCGGCTACGCAAATAGCGGGCGGTGGCAATTGATCGGCTATCCGATCAATGCCGTATCCTTAAGGTGCCTCCGCGCATGAGGGGCCTACCGAAGCCTCGCGGTTGGCTGTTCCTCTCGTTGATCGTGTTCAGCATCTCCGCGGCCACCGTGATATACCTGCGACTCGAAAATAGCTCGATCGAACGGGCACGCAACGCTGACGACGTGGTGAACTCTGCAAACTCAACGAGGCAGCCGGTGAGTTTTTTCCCCTACCCGGGCGAGAAATACAACACGTGCAACGCCGACACTGGGACGCCGCAAAAGATCGGTGAGGCTGCCACGCCGGCACCCACGCCCACTGCCAGCGTTCCGCCTGACGCCATTCCGAAGAGCATCACGGTTGGCGACGTCCTCCAGGTCACAGTCGTGTTTGGCTGTGTATTCAACGACCTTTCGGCGATTACCAAAATGCGCGATAACGGCGTACAATTCAAACCCGAAATCTCCGCACTCGACTTCGATGTCGACGACGTTATGGCAGGCGAGCTAGCCGGCCGCGATTTTTACTGCGTGACGGCGCCGACCGATCCGGTTTGTGCAAACGGATCGACGACCCCCGTGCAGGATCTCAAGTGGACGTGGTTCTTGCGACCTCGCTCCGTTGGACGGCACTTCGTTCGCCTTGACATCTATCAACGAAGGATCGTCGGGCCCGCTAGTTATGTTGAGATCGCCCCACGATGGGTGAAGGAGTATTCGGTTGACGTTCGTCAGCCCTTTACCGATTCACTCGCCCAGTGGGCGGCCGTGATAGCCGCGCTTGCCGCATTATTCCCCGTCATCAAATTCGTTCAAGAGGTTATTGCATGGCGGCAACAGCGCAAAGCGAACGCCGCTGGGGGGCCAACACCTACGGCATAGCAATCAGGACCTGCGCGTTGTAGTTCGTATAATGGATCGAGATCGTTTGTTCGGGTGATGCGATGCGAGCGACAACCGGAAGGTTATCCGCGTTGATCCATAGGGTTTCAACGTAGGCACATTCTCGGACGATCGTTGCCAGGGCGCGCCGGCTCGCTCGAATACTCTACGCCCTAAGCGAATCCGTGCCGCCGAAACGCCGCGGTGCGCAGGCTGAGGAACGATTGATTGGAGGGTAGAATCACTGCGGAATGAGGCTGATCTTTTATTACGACGTTTGTTCGCAGTGGTCGTATTTCGGCGACCTCACATTGGACCGGCTGCGCGAAAGATACCGGAGCGACCTCGACGTCGAGTGGCGGATCGCCATGGTAAAGGACGGCGAAGCGATCGGATATACGGCGGACTCGCTTGGGTGGATGTACCGGCGATCGGAATCCATCACCGGCATCGCCGTTACGTCGAAGTGGATTCGCGGCAACGATCGCACGCTCGATGCAAACCTCGCGGTGGCCGCGGCACAACAACTGGGGCGCGACGTGCGTCGCGCGGTCGCCGAAGCGACGCTCCTGCGCGGCGAACCGTTGGGCTCGCACGCCGGTGCAGTCGCCGCAGTCTCGCAGATGATTGGCGCTACACCCGAGCAACTCGAGGCTACGATGCAAGCGGTCGAGCCCGCCCTCCGTGAGAGTACGCGGGAGTTCCGCCGGCTACCGGTCACCGTCGTTCCAACCTTTCTCATTCGCAACGAGATCGGCGATACCGCACTTCTTTCCGGTCTGTGCGAGTTCGAAACGCTCGACCAGGTCGTGGCGGAAATGCTTCGTGCAGAACGCGGGTACGCTTCATTTGAGGCGGCTAACGAACCCGTGCCGACTTAGCGCTCTACGTTAAGCTTTATCACTGCGATGGGTGGGCTGCCGGTACCACTTAAGACCGCGCTAAAGCCGCACTCGTTGGGGCCGGCGGTCAGCGCCTTAAAGTTGTACACGACTTGCATGTATCCGTAAGGGTTTCCGAAGGGGCGGCCGTGCTTTGCTGAAATTCGGCCGCTCGTCTTGCAGTAAACAGGCACGGTGAAATAGCCGTTGGGCGCCCAGAAAGTAAGAGTAGCCTTTTGTGCGGGCTTCGTTGGATAGGGCAAGTTGAGTCTTTTCTTGTTCCAGTAAATGTTTCCCGTCGAGTCATGACGTGCACTAACGTCCGGCGTCGTTGCACCCGTCATCCCCGCCTGCGAACCGCCGCATCCCGATACGATCGCGATGGCAGCCCCGACGCTTAATACGTACCGGCTGAAACGTAAGATTTTCATCGTTGTTCCTTTGTAAGCTTGTTGTCGCGACGTTTCGCGCTGCTGTCGTTCAGCCCGATCGGCGCGGCTTCGATCGAGGTAGAAAGCACGACGAGCGTGACGATGTGGATCGAGGCCGGCTCGAGATGGTTTAGCACTTCCTCGAGGTGCGCTACGTCTTTCACTACCGCCTGTACGATGAACGAGAACTCGCCGGTGACGCGGTAGCAGGCGAGAATTTCCGGCCGTCCACCGGCAACCTTAATAAAGCGCGCATCCGGACCGTTCGGGCGCGCCAATATAAAGGCGGTCACGGGAAAACCGAGCATCTCGGCGCAGAGCCGCACCTGATAGCCCTCGATGACGCCGACCCGCTCCAGGCGCCGAATTCTTTCCGCGACGCTGGTTGCCGAGAGGCCTACCGTCTTGCCGATCTCCGCAAAGGAATCGCGAGCACTCTTTTGGAGCGCGCGGAGGATCGAGCAGTCGAGCGAGTCGAGAGCGTGAAAACGCGGGCTTTTTCCCGTGATCCCTCCTATTTCAAGGCAGCGAGCCGTTTTTTCGCTGCATTATGTATGTTCTCCGGTCGCTCGCACGCTTACAATCTGGAGAGTGATCGACTGCACGCTGGTCACCTGCGAGAAGGTAGCCGACCTCGATCCCGACGACCGCTTGTTGATGCACGAGCTTCAAGCGCGCGGGTTGAAGGGGTCGATTGAGACCTGGAGCGATCCACACGCGCAATGGGGCGCGAGCCGGTTGTGCATCGTGCGCTCGACGTGGGACTACCACGAGCGCTACGACGAGTTCATTGCTTGGGTTGAGCGCGCGGCCTCTCTCACCGTCTTGAAAAACGATCCGCACGTGTTGCGATGGAACGCGCACAAGTCATACCTTAGGGAACTCGAACGGCTCGGCGTGCCGATCGTGCCAACGGCCTGGGTGTCGCGCGGCGAGCCCTGCGATCTGGCGGAGCTTGCCGAGGCTCGCGGCTGGCATGACATGGTTCTCAAGCCCGCAACGGGCGCCGCGGCGCATCAAGTGACGCTCGTCCGTCGCGGCGGTGCGTCGTTTGCCGCAGGTCAGGCACGGTTCGGGCAGTTGGCGCAAACGCAGGACGTGCTCGTACAGCCGTATCTGCGCAGCGTCGTGGATTGGGGTGAACGGGCGCTGATCTTTTTCGACGGCCGATATTCGCACGCAGTCCGCAAGAAACCGTTCGATACGGTCCTCGTTGTCGGCACTCGGTCGTCGCCGGTCGAGCCGAAGCGTGAAGAGCTCGACGTCGCGGCCAGAGCCCTCGCGGCCGTGCCAGGCCGTCCGCTCTATGCGCGAATCGATTTGTTGCGCGACAACGAGAATCGGGTCTGCGTGAACGAAGTGGAGCTGATCGAACCCGGACTCTATTTAGGAGTCCACGAACCCGCGCGACGGCACTTTGCCGACGCCGTCGAGCACGAACTACAGTTTGCTACGATAACAAAATCTAGGAGGAGTAACCCATGCGTCGTTTCTGGTACACCGTAGGAATTTTAGCCTCGGGGGCAATGCTTGCGAGTTGCAGCGGCAGCGGAACGCAGCCGCAGCAGGGGCTCGTGCCGTCTACGAGATTGCAAAGCGGCAGCGCCCATTACGACCGCGGGGGATCGTGGATTCTTCCCTCGGCAAAAAAGTCCGATTTGCTCTACATCTCCGACTTGCTCGCGCAAGTCGTCGACATCTATACCTACGGTCACGGCTATAAGCTCGTCGGAGAGCTGACGGGTTTCTTCAATCCGGAAGGGCTGTGCGTCGATAAAAAGGGCAACGTTTACGTGACCAACGACACGAGCCTTGGCGTGTATCAAATCACCGAGTACGCTCACGGAAGCACGTCACCGACCCGCACGCTCAACGATCCTGACGGGCGTGCGAACGGCTGTTCCGTCGATCCGACGACCGGAAATCTAGCCGTCGCGGACTTTTGGGGGCCGAGCGAAATAATCGGCAACGTCGCCGTCTTTCCGAAGGCGAACGGTCCGCCGACTTCATACTCGAATTCGAATATCTTTTACGACTATTACTGCGGGTACGACGACAATGGAAATCTATTCGTTGACGGCGAGACGGAGGGCAGCGTCTTCGGGCTGGGCGAGTTGGCGAAGGGCGGTAGTACGCTGAAATTCGTCAACATCGACGAGACGATCTACTTACCGGGCGGCGTTCAATGGGACGGCAAGTATTTAGCGGTCGGCGATCAAGTGGCCGTTAAACACAACTTCACCAGCACGATCTATCAGTTTTCAATCAACGGAAGCGTGGCAACCACCGTCAACACGATGGTGCTCACCGGCTCCTCACAGGTGGCTCAGTTCTGGATTCCGCGCATCCACAATGGCGCAAAGCGGCGTTACGGCGATCGGCTCATCGGCCCGAACCAGAACGGTAAGGATACGATGTTCTGGGATTACCCTTCCGGCGGCAATCCGATCGTAACCATCCCTGGGGAAACCGATCCGATCGGCGCGACGGTCAGCCTGGCAAAGAAGTAACAATGTAGGACGGCGAACGGCGTGGAAGCTGACCGCGATGGAAACCTCGCCGAATTCTTGGAAGATCATCATGATGCTCGCGGACAGCGCGCAGGCGGTAGCCGGTAGGCTGTATGTCCTGGGCGGGGGATGGTCGATGACCGGTCCTGTTCCGACGCCGTCCGCGCTCGCCATCAAGTTCGAGGTTCCGTGGGAAGCCGCAAACCGCAAGCATAAGGTACGCATCGAGTTGCTCGACAGCGACGGGCAACCGGTGCTCGTGCCGGGCCCGGACTCGCCGCAGCCGATGTTAATTCAAGCCGACCTCGAGGTAGGTCGCCCGACGGGCCTTTCTCCCGGCACTCCGCTCGACTCGCCCTTTGCAATAAACATTGGTCCGCTTCCGCTCAAACCCGGGCGTTACGAATGGCGCTGCACCGTTGTGGATGCCAACGTCAGCCAGTCGTGCGCGTTCACCTTTAGAGAATCGCCCATAACCGTACGAATTCCGCCTCCGCAGCAGTAGGGGACGATCTAATGACACTCGTGTGCGTTATCCGCTATCAGATCGACCCATTTTCGCGGGAAGAGTTTCGGAAGTATGCGGAGGATTGGGGTCGTATTATTCCCCGGTGCGGGGGGCATCTCGTTGGTTACTTCCTTCCGTACGAAGGAACCAACGACGTTGCGTGGGGTTTGATCGCGTTCGATAGTCTTGCATCCTACGAAAACTACCGCACTCGCCTCAAGAGCGATCCAGAGGCTCGCGAGAACTTCAACCGCGCGCAAACTAAACGTCTGATTCTCCGCGAAGAGCGCAACTTCGTGGAAGTCGTCGACGGAACGTTCGGGATTCCTTCGACTTTCGCGACCGGATGACTCGGGATGACGCTGGGAGAAGGTACCCGGCGTATGGCTAGGCATCGTGTTGCAAAGGCTTCCGAGATTGCGCCCGGCACCACCCGGCGTGTCGTCGCAAATTCATGCGAGATTCTGCTTTGTAACGTCGGCGGGACGATTTACGGCATCGAGGACGTCTGTACGCACGATGGCGGCCCGCTCGACCAGGGGACGCTCGAAGGTGAGTGCATCGTCTGTCCGCGCCACGGTGCGACCTTTGACGTGCTCACGGGCGACGCGCTTACGCTTCCGGCCGTAACGCCGCTGATGACGTTCCCAGTGAGCATCCAAGGCGACGACGTCCTCGTCGACGTCTGAGCGTTTGTGGGGAGGCTTCTTCTTCGGCTGATTCTCATCGTAGCTGCGCTTGGCGCGCTCCTGGTTCTCGGATTCATCATCAACGCCGCCATCGGCATGCGAGTGCACGCGCGAGAGGCCGGAACGCTAACCGGTTTGCGGCTGCGCGGACCGGTTGCGGTTCTGCGCGACGATCGCGGCGTTCCTCATCTCCTAGCACGGAACGAGCACGATCTCTTCTTTGCGCAGGGATATGTCGAAGGCGCCGACCGGCTCTTCCAAATGGATTTGCTGCGGCGCTTCGTGCTCGGCGAGCTGGCGGAAGTTTTCGGCCAAGCGGCGCTCAAGCACGATAAGCTCGAACGCGAAGTGCCGGTGCGCGCGATCGCGCAGGCGCAGTGGCAGCGGCTCGACCTTCCGTCGCGCGAAATCTTCGGCGCGTTCAGCGAAGGTGTGAATGCGGCCATGGAACGTGAGCCGCTGCCCGTCGAGTTTCGTTTGCTAGCCTATCGGCCCCGGCGATGGACGCCGCAAGATTCGCTGGCCGTCGCGATGGCGACCGTGCTCGATCTCACCGACGACTGGAACGCAATCGAACCGCGCGATGCTGCGTATCGCCTCGGCGGCGTGCGCCTATCTAACGCACTCTTTCCGCTGACCGACCCGTGTTACGACGCGCCAGTCATCGCTGGATTATCCGGCATCGGGCCTGGCCCTGCGTGCAACCGGCACCTTGCGACGTTGGTGAGCGAGCTTTCGGACTCGCGCGCACCGGTCGGCAGCAACGAGTGGGCCGCCGGTGCAAACCGCGCTTTTCACGGGCACGCGTTGCTCGCCAACGATCCCCACCTGGCACTCCACATGCCCGGCGTGTGGTATCTGATCGATCTTCGAGCCCCCCACTTTCACGTCGCCGGCGCGTCGCTGCCGGGCTGCCCGGGCGTCGTTCTCGGCCATAACGAGAATCTCGCATGGGGCGCTACGAACGGCAGCGTGACCTCGCTCTCGGCGTTCTTAGAGCCCGCGCATCTCGATCCGTCGGGTTGGCAGACCGAGGAATTTGCCGTGCGTTTTCGCCCGCTCTCGCGGGCGCGAGTTTACCGAACGCGCGACACCTTCGGCGCCACAACCCGTAGCCATGGCGCCGTTCTCGTGCGTTGGAACGCGTATGACGACCCCGTCTCGCCGGCACTCACCTTCATCGCGTTGGATCGTGCGGCGACGATCGAAGCCGCGACGGCCGCGCTTGCGAAGTATCCAGGTCCAACGCAGAACTTCGTCCTCGCCGACACGAGCGGGCGTGCGGCCTATGTTCTCGCCGGAAGCATTCCGAACGATCCCGTCCGCGGGCGATGGTTTCATCCGGCAAGCGATCTTGCGAAGCGGTATCCGGCGATCCCATTCGCGCAGCTGCCGAAGGTCGCGCCGTCACGCGACGCAGTGGTGTGGACGGCGAACAACAGGATGTACGGCCCGAAGTATCGGCTCGCGCTGAGTCCCCAGTTTGCGACACCCTATCGTGCCTATCGGATAGCGCAGCTTCTTCGGGCGCGACGGATGTACGACGTGGAGTATTTCACGCAAATGCAACTTGACGTTCTATCGCTTCCGGAACGCGATCTCGCGCACGACGTTTCGAAGGCGCTCGGCGATCGAGACGCACCGTTAGCCGCACAGCTCGCTGCGTGGAACGGCGAAATGGACGGCGCTTCGGCGACGGCGACGGTCGTTGAAGGCATGCGCGTGCAGTTAACGAGGCGGCATACCGGCCGAATGCCGACGGTGCTTGCGATGATGGATCGCACGACGGCCCATCGGAGCGGCGTTACGCCGCCACCACCGGTGCCCTGGCGTTTTGCCGGCGCCGAGCCGGTACCGCACGCCCTCGCGTCGCTCGGCATCGATCTTCTCGACGGCGTCACGCTGCCCGGAGACGGCGACGCTTTCACGCTGCACATGCAGTCTCCGGGCTACTCACAGAGTTTCCGAGCGGTCTGGGAGGTCGGTAACTGGGATGCCGGCGGCATCACGCTGCCGCAAGGTGAATCCGGCGAGCCCGGTTCGGGGCACTACACCGACCAAGCCACCGCGTGGATCGACGGGCAGTTGTGGCCGCTACCCTTTAGCGACGCCGCGGTTTCGCGCACTGTCGTGCACCGCGAAATGCTTCTACCGTAAGCGCGTCAGAGCGTCTTACTGCTCGAGCTCTTGGACGTTGTTCGAATTCGTATCGGTGAAAAAGAGAACCGTGTTGGAATCGTTCGTTCCACGGGCGGCGAGCCCGAAGATGCCCTGCGTCGAGCTCGAGTCGACCACTTTCGTGTCGAGCACCTGACCCTGGGGCGTCAGCTCGACGAGCGTATTGGCCGTGCCTTGTGTATTGGCGACGATGAGATTGCCATTGGGAAGCAACGCGGATGCCATCGGTGCGTCCAGCGGCGACCCGCTGTAAACGAGGCTCGCGCATGTGGTCTTCGGATACTTGCACGTGAAGGTCTTTCCACCGGGCTTGACGATGATTTCATCTTTATCCAAAAGCTTACTTGAGTTAGAAAAGGCCACGATCGTATTGGTTACACCGTCAACGATGTAGAGGGTATCGGTGCTCCGGTCGTACTGCAATCCCGAGGGCGCCAGCTCTTGCGAACCATTGCTCACCCCAAAGCCTTTGGCCACTTGCGTTGCCAGCCCGTTCCCGTAGAACCCGATGCTGATGCTCACGATCCCTCCGCCCGACGTGGTACCACCGTAAATGTATAACGGAGAGAAGTTCTGCGGGGGATCGGAGGAGGTGTCCGAGAACGGATCGGTGATCGTCTTGCCGCTATAGGTTTTCTCGGCTTTTCCGTTCTTGGAAATAACAACGATCTTGCCGCTGGTAAGGCCTGCGCCGTACACCGTGCCGTGCTTGTGAGTGATCGCGTCTCCGTCGCAGCCCTTAATCGAATCGTTTTGGAAAAAGCGCACCGGCGTCGAGCTTGACGTCGGATTGAGGATTTCCATGGTCGTTCCGTTGCCGAGCACACCGTTCGAATCCTCAAAGTTGCAGACGAGAAGATCGTTCTTCGTCAACAACCCGTGGGAATTGTCGGGGACGATCGAGATCGAGCGCGGTCCCTGGTCGCCATTCTTGGCATCGACGGTGGATCCGATGACGACGTCCTTCGTGAGCTTCTTTAGAATCGACGTCGTGTCGGCCGGCCGGCTGCGGCTTGCGGCGACGCTCGAGGTTTGCAGCGCTGGATAAGCTCCGTCGCCTGGCGGGACCGCGTGTGCCGCACAGCCCGACGTTACCAGGAGTATCACCGCTGCCGGTATTATTGATCGATAAAAGCGAAGCGCCATGCTACAACCTCCGTTGGGAGTGATCATCAGCCTTCTTGCGAGTTCAAGCAGATCGAGCGCCTCATCTACGAGTCTCGCCGTTGCTGACACAAGAGAGCTTGGGTCGTTCGAAGTGAACTGAACTGAACCGTGGGGTTTGGTCTCCATCTGGACAGGCGTCGACTCGCTCGCTCCTTCATTGTCGAAAGACTATCCGAAGGCGGCGGCTTGTGTTCGCGACGACGTCGACCGCATGCTCGCGTATTTTGCTTTTCCGAAAGCCAGCTGGAAGAGCTTGCGCACCACCAATCCCATCGAGTCGGTCT